>NZ_CP071953.1:1877460-2190370 GCF_020084865.1 Candidatus Kaistella beijingensis
AAAAATAAAATTTTGATTTGATTTGATAAATCTCAAATCTCTTAATCTCAAATCTATAGAAAGTGTATCACAATCCCGTATTGCTGAAGAAAAGTGTTGATGATTTGGTGACGAATCCGGACGGAATTTACGTGGATGTGACTTTCGGAGGAGGTGGTCATTCAAGAGAAATCTTGAATCGGCTTTCAGATAAAGGGAAATTGTTCAGTTTCGACCAAGATTTAGACGCTCTTAAAAATACGATTGATGATGAAAGATTCACGCTGATTAATCAAAATTTCCGCTTTTTGGAAAACTCGCTTTTGATTTATGGAATCACCGCGGTTGATGGAATTTTGGCAGATTTGGGCGTTTCTTCCCATCAATTTGATGAGGCAGAACGTGGATTTTCAACAAGAAGCAACGCACCTTTAGACATGAGGATGAACGTGATGCAAAGTTTGGACGCCAAAAAAGTCATCAATGATTATGAAGAAGAACATTTGGCGGATATTTTTTACCATTACGGCGAACTTCGGGAAGCGAGAAAATTGGCGAGAGAAATCGTTCACCACCGAAAAAATAAAGCGATTGAAACAACGGAAGAATTGAAAAAATTGTTCAGTTATATTCCGCCACATAAGCAGAACAAGTTTTTTGCGCAGGTTTTCCAGGCAGTGCGAATTGAAGTGAATCAGGAATTGGAGGTTTTGAAAGAAATGCTTCTTCAATCCTACAAAATCTTGAAACCCGGGGGAAGATTGGTCGTGATTTCTTACCATTCCCTGGAAGACCGATTGGTAAAGAGATTTTTAAAAAACGGAATGTTCGAAGGCGAACCAAAGAGAGATATATACGGTAATTATGACAAAGCATTTGAATTATTAAAAACAAAGGCAATCATTCCCGACGATAAAGAAATAGAAGAAAACTCACGTGCAAGAAGCGCGAAAATGAGAACAGGTATAAAAGTGTGAATTGGCTCCGCGTAAATTTCTAAAGAGTGAATAGTAAATTTAAAAAAATTGACATCAAAGCGAATTCACTGCGAAGCAAATTGACCATGAAATAAATTGACTTGAAAAATTGGCAAAACGAAACACCTATCGACCACAGAAAAAACTCACCTTTATAGACATCATAAAGGGAAATTTTCTGAACCGTGATGAAGTCAAAATTCATTACCGTTATTTTTTGTTGGTATTCGTGCTTTTGATGATTATGATTTACAGCAACCATTTGGTGAGCAAAAAAATCGAGCAAGTCAATGATTTAAAAGAACAGACCGAAGAATACAAATCAAGGAACGCTTACGCACAAAGCAGATTGATTAAAGTAAAATTAGAATCGGAATTGGGAAAAGAAATGGTGCAAGATTCCTTGTTATCCCTTGAAAATCACCCACATAAACTTTTGATAAAATTAGACAGTACAGATGGCGGTGCAAAATGAATTTGAAAAAAAACGCTCAATGACATTGAGATGGGGCTACCTTTTCGCGGGTTTTGCCTTCATTTTGTTTGTGGTGTTTTTGGGAAGAATTCTTGTTTTGCAGAACACCAATGTTGAGGAAATCAAAAACGACTACATCAGCAAAAATTATCGGGAAGCCACTTTGAAAGCAGCGCGCGGAAATCTTTACGCTTCGGATGGTTCTATTTTGGCGACGACCGTCATGCGTTACGATGTTTATCTCGACTTTAAAACAATAAAAGACACGGTTTATTCCAATAACATCGGTGCTTTGACGGATTCATTGTCAAAAATGTTTGGCAAACCGAGGGCTTATTTTCGAGACAGATTAGATCAACAAAAAAAGGCAAAAAACCAATATTATTCTTTAGTTAAAGGTCTTGACTTCGATGATTATGACCGAATCAGAAAATTCCCGATTTTCAAAAAAGGAAAAAATAAAGGTGGTTTCATCGTCGATAGAAATTACAAACGAGAATTGGCAACGACCCAAATTGGAGCGGGAACGATTGGAATGGATAATGGAATTGCAAAATCCGGTTTGGAAGGTGCCTTTTCAAAATATTTAACGGGAACAGACGGAACTCGATTAGAACAAAGAGTAAACTCAAGTCAATGGAAACCAATCGATTATTGGAAAGTAAATGAGCCGATTGACGGACAGGATGTTTATACCACCATCGATTTAAGAATTCAAGACATCGCACATTCCGCTTTGGAAAAACAATTGGTGAATTTCGATGCAGATCACGGTTGTGTCGTGGTGATGGAAGTGGCGACCGGAAAAGTAAAAGCAATGGTCAACCTTCGAAGAACCGAACCGGGAATTTACGTGGATGCCTACAATTACGCGTTAAAAGACGCCACTGAACCTGGGTCTACTTTTAAAACCGTTTCCCTTTTGGCTGCAATGGACGATGGCTTCATCGACGAAAACACCACAGTAAATGTTGGAAACGGAGTTTGGACTTATGCAAAACAAAGAATTTCAGATGGTCATGGCGGCGGAACTTATGAGATTTCCGATGTTTTGGCTAAATCGAGTAATGTGGGTTCAGCGAAATTGATCACCAAATTTTATGCTGACAAACCACAAGTTTTCCTAGACCATTTGAAAAAATGGAAAATGTTTGAAAAATTAGATATCGAACTTCCGGGAGTGACGAAACCATTTGTGGTGACGCCTGAAAACAAAAGATGGAACGCCGCGACTTTGGCTTCTCTTGCTTACGGATATTCATCGAGGTTTAACTTATTGCAACTCACTACTTTTTATAACGGAATTGCCAACAAAGGTAAAATGCTAAAACCGCTTTTCATCGAAAAAATTATGAAAGACGGCAGAACTCTATATGAGGCGAAACCACAGGTTATGGTGAACAAAATGGCTTCCACAAAAGCGATTGATTTAATGACGACCTCGCTCACCAAAGCCGTTGAAAAAGGAACCGCGAAAAGTATTTTCACGCCGAATTTAAAAATGGCAGGAAAAACCGGAACCGCAAGATTTGAATATTGGAAACCGGGACCACCGAAATATCAGGCGAGTTTTGCAGGATTTTATCCAAGCGACAATCCGAAATACACCTGTATCGTGATGATTAACCAACCGGATAATTCGAAAGGATTTTACGGAGCAACCGTTTCTGCGCCGGTTTTTAAAGAGATTGCAGGAAAAACTTTCTTGAAAACCCCACAAAATGTCGAGCAGGAAATGTTGGTGGACAAAAAAGTGGATTTGAGCAAAATGGTAGAACCAAATGTAAAATTAGCAGTAAACGCAAACCAAATGCCAAACGTGGTCGGATTGATTGGAAAGAACATCATCCCTCAATTGGAAAATCAAGGGTATCGAGTTGATTATAAAGGCGTTGGAAGAATTAAGGAACAGTTTCCTTTAGAAGGAACTGTAATCAATAAGAATCAGAGAATTTATCTGCAATTGCAGAATTAATTTTTTTTGCAAATAATTTTAGATAACGAAGCGACGAAGTCGCGAAACCCAACAAAGTGGCTCATCGTAGGTAAATGTCGGTAGCAAAATAGAGCTAAAACATGGGGAGCGGCGAAGCCGCGACATCTTGGTAGAAACAAGAATTGATAAAATAAAGAGGTGCGAAGCACCGAAATGTTGGTAATGAATTTACAAGAATTATTAAACAGAATCCCGGTTCTAGAAATTTTCGGAAATGAAAATCCGGAAGTTTCAGAAATCGTTTTCGACAGCAGAAAAGCAGTCGAGAATTCCCTGTATGTCGCAGTGAAAGGAACGGTTTCCAATGGGCATTCTTTTATTAATTCGGCCATAGAAAAAGGAGCAACAATAATTGTTTGCGAAGATTTACCCGATAATTTGAACGAAAAAATCACTTATGTAAATGTGAGAAATTCCTCTAAAACTTTAGGACAAATCGCTTCCAACTTTTATGGGAATCCTTCAGAAAAACTCAATTTAATTGGAGTTACAGGAACCAACGGAAAAACTTCGGTAACTACTCTGCTTTTTGATGTTTTCAAAAATTTAGGATTTCAATCGGCATTAATTTCAACCGTTGAATATAGAATCGGTGAAGAAATTATTCCTTCAACTCACACGACTCCCGATGTTTTGACTTTAAATAAGATTTTAAATAAAGCAGTGGAAAGTGGTTGTGAATACGCTTTTATGGAAGTTTCTTCACACGGAATTCATCAGGACAGAATTGAAGGCCTTCATTTCAAAATTGCAGGTTTTACCAATATCACTCACGATCATTTGGATTATCATTTAACTTTCGACGAATATTTGAAGGTTAAGAAAAGATTTTTCGACGAATTAAATCCTGAAGCCATCGCCATCACCAATTTGGATAACAAAAATGGAAACGTGATGCTTCAAAATACCAAAGCAACCAAGAAAACTTTTGCTTTAAAAACAGTGGCAGATTTCCACGGAAAAATTTTGGAAGTCGACTTTAATGGAATGTTGTTAAATTTCAACGGAAAAGAATTTTGGACGACTTTAAGCGGGAAATTCAATGCCTACAATTTGCTTTTGGCTTATGCAATTACGGTGGAAAGTGGTTTTCATGAAGACGATGTTTTACAGGCCATTTCAAAATTAAAAAGGGTAAAAGGAAGATTTGAAACCCTGAAATCAGATGGTGGAATTATTTTCATCGTGGATTATGCGCACACTCCCGATGCGTTGGAGAACATTTTAGATTCCATCAACGAAATCCGAACGAAAAATGAAAGATTGATTACTGTTTTCGGTTGCGGTGGAGACAGAGACCACGCAAAACGTCCTGAAATGGGAAAAATTGCGACGAGAAAATCCACTTTGGCAATCATCACATCCGACAATCCGAGAACGGAAAAACCGTCCGAAATCATAAAAGAAATTGAAGCAGGTGTTGAGCCACAAAATTTCAGCAAATACACTTCAATTCCCGACCGAAAAGAAGCGATAAAAATGGCGATCAAATTTGCCGAACCAAAAGACATTGTACTCGTTGCCGGAAAAGGACACGAAAATTATCAGGAAATAAATGGCGTGAAACATCATTTTGATGACAAAGAAATAATTGTGGAATTGGCGAGAATGATGAGCAAATAAAGTGAATGGTGAATTTGCTTCGCAGTGAACAGTCAATTTTAAAAAAATTCACTCGAAGAAATTGACAATGAAACAATTGACAGCGAAGCGAATTGACAAAAAATAGAAATTATGTTGTACTACCTCTATGAATATCTAACCTCCCAAGGAATCCACATTCCCGGACTCGGTATGTTCAGATTTATCTCTTTCCGTGCAGGAATGGCGGTTTTGCTGTCGTTGATTATCGCGTTGGTTTACGGTAAAAAAATCATCAACTATTTGCGCAACAAACAGATGGGAGAAATGGTGCGTGATTTAGGTTTAGACGGACAAAAACAAAAAGAGGGAACTCCCACAATGGGTGGTTTAATCATCATTTTGGCAACCTTGATTCCGGTTATATTATTTACAAGAATTTTCAATGTCTATATCGTTTTGCTGATAATTTCGGTGGTTTGGATGGGAGCGATTGGTTTCATAGATGATTATTTAAAGAAAATCAAAAAAAATAAAGACGGTTTAAGCGGAAAATTTAAAGTAATTGGTCAGGTTGGTTTAGGCCTAATTGTAGGCGTTACGATGTATTTTCATCCCGATATTACGGTGAAAAGAAAATATGCAGATGCGAAAGAAGTGAACCGAAATAATGTGGAAAGAAACTTTATGCCGACCGAAAAAGCAACTGTTTCCACCGTTCCTTTCGTAAAAAATAACGAGTTCGATTACAGCGGAATGTTGTTTTGGATGACTCCAGAAGAAGCTCATGAATGGGCATGGGCAGTTTTCATCCCGATTGTGATTTTTATTGTAACAGCGGTTTCCAACGGAGCTAATATTACGGACGGAATTGATGGACTCGCTGCAGGAACGAGCGTCGTCATACTTTTGACTTTGGCATTTTTCGCCTATTTGTCGGGAAACATCATTTTCGCAGATTATCTCAACATCATGTTCCTTCCAAACATGGGCGAAGCCACGATTTTTGTCCTCGCTTTGATTGGAGCCACGATTGGATTTTTCTGGTACAACACCTATCCGGCGCAAGTTTTCATGGGCGATACCGGAAGTTTAATGTTGGGCGGTGTGATTGCGGTTTTGGCAATTATTTTAAGAAAAGAACTGATGATTCCTGTGCTGTGCGGAATTTTCTTGGTCGAAAATATTTCCGTGATGTTGCAGGTTGCTGTCTTTAAATACAGAAAGAGAAAATACGGTTTGGAGTATGCGCAGAATAACAGATTATTCAAAATGTCGCCGCTTCATCACCATTACCAAAAGGAAGGTTATCACGAAAGCAAAATTGTAAATAGAATGATTATCATGGGCGTTTTGTTCGCGATTATCTGTTTGATTACATTAAAAGTTAGGTAAAAAAGTCACGATGTGACGACAGCAAAAGCAAAGGGTGAAGCCCTTTGAAAATTAAAAGAAGACCAGTAAAGAAGCCACGAAGTGGCGAAATAAAATTTAAAATGATTTTACAGTTGGGATAAACCCAAATAAAACCAACAATATGAAAATAGTTGTTTTAGGTGGCGGAGAAAGCGGTTTCGGAGCAGCGTATTTGGCGAAGAAGAAAGGACTGGAAGTTTTCCTTTCCGATAAAGGCATGATTAAAGACGAATACAAAACACTCTTGAACGAAGCCGGAATCGAATATGAAGAAGGAAACCACGATGAAGCGAAAATTCTTTCAGCAGATTGGGTAATCAAATCTCCGGGAATTCCGAAAAAGGCGGAAATTATTTACAAAATCAATCAAAAAGGAATTCGTCTTTCTTCCGAAATTGAATTTGCGTCGGAATTTACGAATGCCAAAATCATCGCAATCACAGGAAGCAACGGAAAAACAACAACAACTTCCTTGATTTATCACATTTTAAAAAATGATGATTTAAAAGTGGGTTTAGGTGGAAACATCGGAAAAAGCTTTGCGAAACAAGTCGCCGACGAGAGTTTCGACTATTATGTTTTAGAAGTGAGTTCTTTCCAACTAGATGATATTCAAAATTTTAGACCATATATTTCTTTGTTGTTGAATTTAAGTCAGGACCATCTCGACCAATACAATTATAATTACGAGGAATATGCTTTGGCGAAATTTAGAATTGCTGAAAATCAAGAAAATGATAATTTCTTCATCTACAACCGAGATGACGAAATGAGCATGAATCTGCTCGAAAAATTAGAATTGAAGGCGCAAATGATTCCCTTTTCAACAAAAGAAAAATTGAAGGAAGGTGGGTTTATCAAAGACGACAAAATCGTGGTAAAACTTGCCGACGAATTCTCCATGAAGATTGATGAACTTTCTTTGGTGGGAAATCATAACGTTGCAAACAGTTTGGCTGCTTCGATTGCAGGTAAAATTTTGAAAATCAGCAACGAAAGTATTAGAAATTCTTTGATGACTTTTCAGGCCGTTGAACATCGATTGGAAAATGTAGCAGAAATCGACGGTGTAAAATTCATCAACGACAGCAAAGCAACCAACGTGAATGCTTGTTACTACGCTTTAGAAAGCATGAAACAGCCAACGATTTGGATTGTAGGCGGAACAGATAAAGGAAACGATTACACCGAAATCGAAGATTTGGTAAAAAGAAAAGTGAAGGCAATTGTTTGTTTAGGAATTGATAACCAGAAAATTATCGATTTCTTTCAAAACAAGAAAGAATTGATTTACAGCACTTCAAGTATGGAAGAAGCAGTAAAGGTTTCAAAATCTTTGGCAACGAATGGAGACACGGTTTTACTTTCGCCATGTTGTGCAAGTTTCGACCTGTTCAAAAATTATGAGGATAGAGGAAATCAGTTTAAGGAACAGGTGCTGAAAAACACTTAAATATTAAAAGAAAAAATAGAAAATCGGGATTTCCGATTCATTTAAAAACCAAAATGATCGATCAAGTAAACGATAACAAATTCGAACTATTAAAAGGCGACAAAGTGCTTTGGAGCGTGATTTTATTGATCTCGTTCTTCTCCGTGTTCCCGGTATACTCGGCGAGTTCTAACTTGGAATATATTGTAAATAACGGAACCACTACTTCGCATTTAATCAAGCATTTGTTCTTCGTAGTTCTCGGTTTGGCAATTATGCGTGGAGTCGGTGTTTTCAAATATGAACACATCGGAAAATTGAGCGCAATTCTGTTGGGAATTATGGTCGTTCTTTTAGGTTTGACGATGTTTACAGGGCAAAAAATCGATGGAGCTTCCGCTTCTCGTTGGTTGAAGATTCCAGGAACGCCGATTTCGTTTCAACCGTCTTCATTTGCTTATTTAATGCTGATTATTTACCTGTGCAGATATTTAACAAAAAGGATTAAAAGAGACCGACTCCCCATTGAAAACATCTTCTACATTTTCGGTCCGGTTCTTTTGGTTTTTGGTTTGGTTGCGAAAGATAACGGTTCTACTGCTTTAATGATTTTGATTGTTTCTTTAGCGGTAATGTTGATTGGACAATTAAGCAAAAAGTATATTTTCGGTTTTATCGGAGTTGCAGGAGTTGCCATTGCAATTTTTATGTTTTTGGCTTTAAAAACCGATTTAATCGGAAGTAACCGTGTCCATACTTGGATGAGTCGTATCGAAACATTCACCAATTCAAAAAAAACCACCGAAGTTGAAGACGAGAGTTTAAAGGCAAAAAATTATCAGGTGATGCAGGCAAAAGCAGCCATCGTTCACGGCGGAATAACCGGAATGGGACCGGGAAAAAGTGCCTTAAAACAAATGCTTCCTCAATCTGCATCCGATTTCATCTTCGCCATTATTGTTGAGGAATATGGATTTTTTGGAGCTTTGTTTTTAATCGCACTCTACCTCATCATGATCATCAGAATCGTGATGATTGCAAGTAAAATGCCCGCATTTTTCGGCAGTTTATTGGTGTTGAGTTTGGGAATTATGATTTTTGTGCAACTCTCTGTAAATATTGCAGTTGCGGTGAACTTAATTCCAGTTACTGGACAACCATTGCCACTAATAAGTTACGGTGGAACCTCAATGTTGGTGACTTACATACAGTTAGGAATTATTTTGAACGTAAGTTCTAGAATCCAGGTGTACGACGAAGAAGGTATGGGCAAAAAGCAAAGTATTGAAGAAATAAACGATATCGCGTAACTATGAATGCGCGAAGCGCCCCGAGAATTCGGGAATGAATTAAAATTGGTTTATCGCAAAAAAGGTACGAAGTACCGAACTCAATAGCATTGGGTGAAGCCCAATGAAACAATAAACAAGAACCGAATAAAAAGCCACGAAGTGGCGACATCAAAAAAATAAATGTTAAACCAAGAGCAACATACAAAAACTCGTAACCCGAATCCCGCACCTCGAATTCTCATGAGCGGAGGCGGAACAGGTGGACACATTTTTCCTGCTGTTGCCATTGCCGACGAAATCAGGAAAAGATTTCCGAACGCCGAGTTTTTGTTCATCGGAGCGAACGGAAAAATGGAGATGGAAAAAGTTCCACAAGCAGGATATAAAATTGTGGGATTAAACATTGCGGGATTTGACAGAGGAAATTTGTTGAGCAATTTCAAACTTCCCTTCAAAGTGATTTCAAGTCTGATAAAAGCGAAGAAAACCATCAAAAATTTCAAACCTGATTTTGCGGTGGGAACCGGTGGATTTGCGAGCGGACCAGCTTTGTTTACGGCTTCAAGATTAGGTATTCCGATTTTTGTTCAGGAACAGAATTCTTTGCCCGGAAAAACGAACATTTTCCATTCAAAAAGAGCGAAAGCAGTTTTCACAGCTTATCCGAATATGGAAAAATTCTTCCACGGCACAAAAACTTTTTTCCTTGGAAATCCGATTCGTAAAAATATCATTACCGATTTGATTGATAAGGATTTAGCGAAAGAAAAATTAGGTTTAGATAAAAATAAATTGACGATACTTTCCGTCGGTGGTTCTTTAGGATCACGAACTTTAAACAACGGATGGAAAGAAAATTTGGAAAAATTAATTGAAAAGGACTTCCAACTGATTTGGCAAACCGGAAAACTGGAATTCAAGGAGTTAGCATCCAGCATCCAGCATCCGGCATCCATCCAATTGAAGGAGTTCATTACGGACATGGCTTTATCCTATTCCGCAGCAGATGTGATTGTTTCACGAGCAGGAGCCATTGCAATTTCGGAATTGGCCGTTGCGCAAAAACCTGTTTTGTTGGTTCCGTTTCCGTTTGCGGCAGAAGACCATCAATCCAAAAATGCGCAGACTTTGGTTGACAAAAATGCAGCAAGAATGGTAAAAGATTCCGAAATGAAGGAAAAATTTTGGACGACTTTAATGGAAATCTGCGAAAACGAACACGTAAGAAAAGAAATGAGCAAAAACCTGCAATTCTTCGCAAAGCCAAAAGCAACCGAGGAAATTGTAAATGAAATTTTCAAGAGTCTGGAAATTAATTGAGAATCGCAGAAAGCCACCAAGTGGCGAAATCAATAGCAAAGGGTGAAGCCCTTTGAATTTGAATTAAATATGTAAAGAAGCCCTGAAAGGGCGAAATCAATAAGAAAATGATACCGTTAGCAACATATCAAAACTTCTACTTTGTAGGCATCGGCGGAATAGGAATGTCTGCTATTGCAAGATATTTCAAATCCATCGGGAAAAATGTTTTGGGTTACGACAAAACCATAACTAAGTTGACTTCTGCGCTCGTTTCAGAAGGAATTGATATTGTTTTTGAAGACGGAATTACTACTAAAATCGAGAATTTGAATTCCGAAAATACGCTTGTTATTTACACGCCTGCAATTAAAAAACTCGATATACTTAATTATTTTAATGAGAATGGATTTACTGTTTTGAAACGTGCAAAAGTTCTCGGAATGATTACCGAAAACACGGATTGCATCGCTATTGCAGGAACGCACGGAAAAACCACGACTTCCTCTTTGGTCGCACATTTGTGCCAAGAAGCGAATCTTCCATTCTCCTGTTTCTTGGGTGGAATTGCAGAAAATTTTAAATCAAATTTCTTGTTTAACGGAAGTGAAATTTCGGTTGTAGAAGCCGATGAATACGACAGAAGTTTCCTCAACCTTTCTCCGGATTGGGCGGTAATTACATCGACTGATGCAGACCATTTGGATATTTATGGCGATAAAGCAACGATTGAAAAAGGGTTCAAAGATTTTGCAGAGTTAGTTCCTGAAAACAACCAACTATTTGTGAGAAAAGGAATTGAAATCGGTCGTCCTTGCAAAACCTATGCAGTAAATGAAGAAGCGGATTATTATTCCGACAACCTTCATGTTATCGATGGTTGGATGATGTTTGATTTTCATAATGGTAATGAAACCGTAGAATTTGCGTGGCAAATTCCGGGAATTCACAATGTGGAAAATGCTACGGCGGCGATTGCGCTGCTCTATAATTTTGGGGTTGATTTCGAAACTTTACAGAAGGGAATAAAAAGTTTTAAGGGAATCAAGAGACGTTATACACTTCACACCTTCGACAGCGGAAAAGTCTATATCGACGATTACGCCCATCATCCAACAGAACTAAATGCCGTGATTGGTTCCATCAAAACTTTCTACCCGAATAAGAAATTGTTGGTGGCTTTTCAACCGCACCTT
The DNA here is from genome assembly GCF_020084865.1 of Candidatus Kaistella beijingensis. NCBI lineage: Bacteria > Pseudomonadati > Bacteroidota > Flavobacteriia > Flavobacteriales > Weeksellaceae > Kaistella > Candidatus Kaistella beijingensis. Next base: position 1,889,104 of record NZ_CP071953.1, read on the forward strand.
TTCAGCAGAACCCGAGATTTTGCAGACGGTTTCGCAGAAAGTTTGGATAAAGCAGACGAACTGATTCTTCTCGATATTTATCCTGCCCGTGAATTACAGGAAAATTTTGAAGGAATAACTTCCGATTGGCTTTTAGAAAAAGTAAAATTAGAAAAAAAGGAAGTTTCCACTTTGGGAGACGCTTTCAACAAAATAAAGGAAAAAGATTTTGATGTCTTACTCACCGTCGGTGCCGGAAATATCGACACACTGTATGACGGAATTGTAAGTTGGCTTTCAAATGATGAATAAATAAAAATTAATATTTGGTTTGGTTGCAGAAACACCCGTCATCCAGCACCCAACATCCAGCGTTATGAAAAACAAATACAGAATACTAAAAATCGCCGTCACGGTAATAATCCTCGGATTTTTATTGAGTTTCTCTTTGAGGAGGTTCAATGACAAATCCATGGAAAAGGTTTCTGTAAATATGGTGAAGACTAAAAGCCCGGTTTATTTTATCGACGAAAAAGACATTAAGGAAATCGTAAAAAAATCAAACCCGAACAAAAGAATCGGCGATATCAACATTCCGGAATTGGAGAAAAAACTCAACCAACTTCCCGCAGTTGACAGCGCAAATGTTTACTTGAATTTGAATGGAAACCTCAATCTCGACATCAAGCAAAGGGTTCCCGCTTTTCGATTAAATAAGAACGAAAAAGATTTTTATGTAGATGAAAAAGGAACCGAATTTCCGATTTCAAAAAATTATTCATTTCCGTGTATGCTCGTAACAGGTGACGTAAAAAAAGAGGAATATCCTAAGGTGGCGGAATTGGTAAATAAAATTGACCACGATGATTTCAGCAAAAAATATTTCATCGGCATTAAAAAGGAAAATGGCAGTTATAATCTGTTGACAAGCCAAGGAAATTACAAAGTGGAAATCGGCGACCTTGACAATATTGATTTAAAGGTAAAAGGTTTCAAGGCGTTTGTAGAAAAGTTTCTGATTTTTCAGAATCCTGAAAAATATTCAAAAGTTTCGGTGAAATATGACAATCAAATTGTGACAACTCTAAATCCGAATTTTGAAGAAAACGACAGCATTATTTCGGTAGGCAAAAAAGAATTGGCAAAACTTCCGGTCATCAATCAGAAAAAGGAAGAAGCGGAGAAAAAAATAAATATTACTCCTCTCAAAAAAGAAGATAAACCGGCTGTAAAAAAGACGGAGTCAAAACCTAAAGAAAAACCAAAGCCTGCAACATCCGAAAAGAAAAAAGTTGCGGAAAAGCCAAAAACTTCGGCAAAAAAGGAAACGGCTTCTCCTAAAAAAGAAACCAAAAAACCAACCGAAACTAAAAAATCAACTCCGGCGAAGAAACCGGAAACCAAACCAAAAGCAAAAGTTAAAGTAGAATAAAAGTTCCGTAGGAACGAACGATATAGAAAACTTGGAATTCATTCCAAAAAAAGAACAAATCAAATCGACATACAATGGAAAATCACGAGTATTCAGTAGGCCTCGACATCGGAACCACAAAAATTGTGGCGATTGTCGGCAGAAGAAACGCCCACGGAAAAATTGAAGTTCTCGGCGTTGGAAAAGCCAAAAGTTTGGGTGTTCACAAAGGTATTGTGAATAATATTTCCCAAACCATTCAGTCCATCAAATCCGCCGTTGCAGAAGCGCAATCGAGTTCAGGCGTTCCGATTCACAAAGTTACGGTGGGGATCGCCGGAAAACACATCCGTTCGCTTCAACATTCGGATTATATTATGAGGGAAAATCCCGATAAATACATCACCGAAGACGATATCGAAAAACTGAAAGAGCAGGTAAAAAAATTAGTCATGCTTCCCGGCGAAGAAATTATCCACGTTCTTCCGCAAGAATATAAAGTAGATTCTGAAGGCGAAATCCAGGAACCCATCGGAATGCACGGAAAACGCTTGGAAGCCAATTTCCACGTGGTGGTTGGACAAATGGGGAGTATCCGAAATATCGCAAGATGCGTTCGTGAAGCAGGTTTAGAAATGGAAGCCTTGACTTTGGAGCCGCTTGCTTCGTCCGAATCTGTTTTAACCAAAGAAGAAAAAGAAGCCGGCGTTGCGATCGTTGACATCGGTGGCGGAACTACGGATATCGCGATTTTCAAGGATAATATTATTCGTCACACTTGCGTAATTCCTTACGGTGGCGGAATAATTACCGACGACATCAAAGAAGGTTGCTCCATCATTGAAAAACATGCGGAACAATTGAAAGTAAAATTCGGTTCTGCCGTTCCTGAGTTGGAAAAAGACAGCACCTTCGTTACGATTCCGGGACTTCACGGAAGACCGGATAAAGAAATTTCTTTGAAAACTTTGGCGCAAGTTGTTAATGCACGCGTTGAAGAAATTTTAGAAATGGTGAATACCGAGTTGAAAGCATACGGCGCTTTTGAACAAAAGAAAAAGTTGATTGCAGGAATTGTTTTGACAGGAGGCGGTTCAAATCTTCGTCACCTTCGTCAATTGGCGAATTATACGACCGGTTTCGACAGCAGAATTGGTTTTGCGAACGAATATGTTGCGAACGACAAAAACCAACATCTGAAAAGTCCGGAATTTGCGACTTCCATTGGTTTATTGATGGAAAGTTTAAAAATTAGAGACAAGAAAAACGGAATTGAACAACCTGAAGAAATTATTGAAAAACAGGAAGTTACAGCCGCTCCAAATCATATAGAAGTGGAGCAGCCAGAATTCCGTACCGAAGAGGAAATAGTTTCTAAAGCCGCAGAAAAACGCAGAAACAAACTCACCATCGGTCAAAAAATTATGGAAAGTGTAAAAAAATTCTTTGAAGAAGTAGAATAATCATAAATGATGAATGATAATTGATGAATGATTCAAATACTCTTCAATTATCGGGAATCAAAAAATATAGACACAAAACCTATCAATTATCATTTATCAACCATCAATTATAAATATTATGGAAAATACAGTAAACCCAGGATTTTCATTTGATTTGCCAAAAGGAAATTCATCAATTATAAAAGTAATCGGAGTTGGTGGCGGTGGAAACAACGCTTTGAAACACATGTACGAACGCGGAATTCACGGCGTGGATTTCGTTATCTGCAACACCGACTCACAAACGCTTGACAACAACCCGGTTTCCAACAAAGTTCAGTTGGGAATCTCAATGACAGAAGGACTTGGAGCCGGAGCTGATCCTGAAGTTGGTGAAAAAGCAGCCATCGAAAGCATCGAGGAAATCAAAGCTGCGATGGGACAAAATACTAAAATGGTCTTCATCACCGCAGGAATGGGAGGTGGAACCGGAACCGGAGCTGCTCCCGTTATCGCAAAAATTGCCAAAGACATGGGAATTCTTACCGTGGGAATCGTGACCGTTCCTTTCAGTTTTGAGGGGAAACGTCGTCTGGAACAAGCGGAACTCGGTCTTGACAAATTAAGAAGCAATGTTGATTCATTAATCGTCATCAATAATGATAAACTTCGTCAACAGTTCGGAAATCTTGGCTTTAAATCAGGTTTCTCGAAAGCCGATGAAGTTTTAACCAACGCCGCAAAAGGAATGGCAGAAGTAATTACTGGTTACTTCGACGTCAATATCGACTTCCGTGATGCGAAATCGGTTCTTCAAAATTCAGGAACTGCATTAATGTCGAATGGTGTTGCATCCGGCGAAAACAAAGCCGAAGACGCGGTAAGAAAAGCATTGGACTCTCCATTGTTGAACGACAACAAAATTACGGGAGCGAAAAATGTTCTTCTCTTAATTCGAAGCGGCACCGAAGAAGTTACGATGGACGAAATCGGAGTTATTATGGATCACATTCAGAAAGAAGCGGGCAACACCGCGGATATTATTTTCGGGGTGGGTACGGATGAAGAATTGGGCGATTCAGTAAGCGTTTTGGTCATTGCGACAGGTTTCGCAAAAGACAACCACAAACATGCAGGAACTACCGAGAAAATCAAATTTTCGTTAGCAGATTCCATGGAAAAATCGGTTCAAAAAGAATCCCCTTTCAAACCAAAAACTGAAAAGCAGGAAATTAAGAGAGAAGATTTTGCAAGAAAAAGCCTTTTCGTTTTGGATGATGAAGAGGATTTAAACACACCCGAATTCAAAGTAAAAACGGTCGAAAAGAAAACCGTAATTGAGGTTGAAAAACCTGCGGAAATTAAGTACTTTGATTTAGAAGAAGAGGAAGTAATGCCTACCAAAAACATGGTGATTGACGAAGAGGAAACCACCGCTGAATTAGACTTGTTTTCTTATGAAGACGACCTTTACGAAGAGCCTTTTTCACAATCTTTCACTTTTGAAACAGAAGATAAAGTTAAAGACGCTTCGACTTCAGTAAATTCATCAAAGGAAGAAGAAACACCAATTAATATTAAATCATCTTTTTCTGAAGAAAAGCCAATAGAATTCAGTTTTTTCGTAAACGAACCGATTGAGGAGCCAATTGTTGAAACACCTCAACCAAAGGCAGAAATCAAACCTGAACCGGTTCAAAAAATTGAGCCAAAGGTGGAAGAAAAAGTAGCTCAAACCATCGAAGAACCTATACAATTTGAGGTGGAAAATGATTTTACCTTCATCAGCAAAAAAACTTCAAACGACAAAGTTCAGGAGAGAAGAAATAAATTGAAAGAATTTAATTCAAGATACCAAAACCTCGACCAAGAAAGTGATTTCGAAACGGTTCCTGCATTCAGAAGAAAAAATATTTCTATCGGACAAGAAAACGCTTCTGAACAGAAAATCAACACTTTCCTCTCTGAAAACGACGGCAGAATGCAGGTGAGAGAAAACAGGTTTTTGAATAAAGACGTGGATTAATGTATCAATTGACCAATGTGAAAATGCAACATTCAAAATGGTTACTTACAGCATCATTGCTACATTGGTAAATTTTTAGATTGTTAAATTGGAAAAAATGAGTTTAGAAAATACCATCAACGACGCGATAAAAACCGCCATGAAAGAGAAAGACAAAGTGGCTTTGGATTCTCTGAGAGCGGTGAAGTCACAGATTTTATTATTAAAAACCGAAGCAAAAGGTGCAGATGTTTCCGCCGAACAGGAAATTGCCATTTTGCAGCGGATGATTAAGCAGCGAAAAGATTCTTTCGAGCAGTTCGTCGCACAGGGAAGAAACGACTTAGCGGAAGTGGAAGAAGCACAGATGAAAGTGATTGAGAAATACCTTCCTGCCCAACTTTCACCGGAAGAATTGGAAGCTGAAATGAAGAAAATTATCGCCGAAACAGGAGCAGAAACGATGAAAGATTTAGGAAAAGTAATGGGAATTGCCTCCAAAGCATTCGCCGGAAAAAGTGACGGAAAAAGCATTTCCGAAATGGCGAAGAAATTACTTTCTTAAAATACGAAGGACGAAATGCGAATAACGAAAAAACATACTCCTTAAAGTAGAAAGTGGAAATTCAAATTTTTCGATTCACCATTCGTAATTCAAACTTCGTAATTCGTACTTAAACAGGATATTCAACCTTTGCATATCGATTTGATTGTAACCCGGAATTTTTTTTGTTCCGGGTTTTTTGTTGTTAAACCTTATAGGTTTCGGAATCCTATAAGGTTTGCCAATTTGTCTGTTATAGGAATTTGGAATGATTTTGATAAACAGTATAGATGAAAAGTCATTTTAATAATCATTAAATTTGCAATTGGATGATTTGATGTTTCACCCAACATCCATCATCTAACACCCAACCATAAAATTTAACTTTAAACAATATAATATGTATCCAGAAGAATTAGTAATGCCGATGAAGCATGAACTTACCGATAAAGGTTTTGAAGATTTAACGACAGCTGAAGCAGTTGACAACGCCATCAAAAAAGAAGGTACAACTCTTTTGATGATTAATTCCGTTTGTGGTTGTGCAGCAGGAGCAGCAAGACCGGGCGTGATTTATTCTTTGACAGGCGATAAAAAACCTGACCATTTGACCACTGTTTTTGCAGGTTTCGATACCGATGCAGTTGCAGAAGCGAGAAAATTTTTGGCGCCATTTCCGCCAAGTTCGCCTTGTGTAGCGCTTTTCAAAGATGGTGAATTGGTTCACATGTTGGAAAGACATCACATCGAAGGAAATCCTGCAGGAGCAATCGCTGCAAACTTGCAGGCTGCTTATGATGAATACTGCTAAAATAAACTTTTAGGTATGATAAAAATTCCGTTCGATTGAACGGAATTTTTTGTTTCAGAAAGTCTTAAAATCTTATTTAAAAGAAAAATATTATATTTGTCAATATGGCAACAAAAGCGCTCTTCAACACGGTGGTGAATTGGTTTATCCGACAGAGGATAGACCAAATTCAAAACTTCATGAACCATCCTGTTGAAACGCAAAACGGCGTCTTATTCTCCCAACTTTATTTTGCTGAAAATACAGATTACGGGAAAATTCACGGCTTCAATTCCATTTCAAACTACAATGATTTTACCCGAAATGTTCCGATTGTAACTTACGAAGATTTCGAACCTTACATTGAAAAAGCAAGACAGGGAAATCCCGATATTTTTTGGCCGGGTTACATCAGAAAATTTGCCAAATCTTCTGGAACGACCAATGCGAAAAGCAAGTTCATCCCTATTTCTGATGAGAGTTTGGAAGACTGTCATTTCAAGGCAGGAAAAGATTTGCTTTCCATTTACGCCAACAATCATCCTGAAAATTCTTTGTTTTCCAATAAAAATTTAAGACTCGGTGGAAGTTCGGAATTGTACGAAGATTTCAACACAAAATTTGGAGATTTGTCAGCGATTATGATTGAGAACCTTCCGTTTTGGGTGGAAATCACCACCACTCCAAGCAGAAAAGTTTCCTTAATGTCGGAATGGGAAAGCAAATTGAAAGCAATTATTTCTGAAGTAAAAAATGAAGATGTGGGAAGCTTAACCGGAGTTCCAAGTTGGATGATGGTTTTGTTGCAAAGAACTTTAACCGAAACTGGTTATTCCAATATTTCGGAATTATGGCCCAATCTTGAAGTTTTTTTCCATGGCGGAATTAGCTTTAAACCTTACCGAGAACAGTACAGGAAAATCATCGGAAAAGACATCAATTACTACGAGATTTATAACGCTTCTGAAGGTTTTTTCGGAATTCAGGACCAATCGGGAAGTGATGAAATGTTGCTGATGCTCGACTACGGAATCTTTTACGAGTTTATTCCAATGGAGCAATTTAACCCAAATAATTTGCAGGCAATTCCTTTGGAAGAAGTTGAAATCGGGAAAAATTATGCGATGGTCATTACGACAAACAGCGGACTTTGGCGCTATTTAATCGGCGATACGGTGAGATTTACTTCCATTCAGCCATTCAGAATTAAAATTTCAGGGCGAACCAAACATTATATTAATGCTTTTGGTGAGGAACTGATGATTGATAACGTGGAAACGGCTTTAACAAAAGCTTGTGAAGCGACCGATTCTACCATCATCGATTTTACCGGAGCTCCGGTTTTTATGAAAGATGGCGAAAGCGGTGCACATGAATGGATTTTCGAATTCAGCAAAAGCCCTTCTGATTTAGACCGTTTTACAGAAATTTTCGACAAGCATTTAAAATCTGTCAATTCAGATTATGAAGCGAAACGTTATAATAACATGACCTTAAAAAAACCTGTCGTTCACGTTGCAAAACCGCAACTTTTTTACAATTGGATGTCGGAACGTGGAAAATTGGGCGGACAAAATAAAGTCCCGAGATTGAGTAACGACCGGGAATACATTGATCCGCTTTTAAAAATGAATCAATAAAAAAATTTTCTCAAGGCGAGTTCTTATATTATTTTTTCTTCGTTTTCACTTTCTCCGCTTCCTCTTTAATAAAAGGATATTTCTGCTGCATATCTTCCAACAGATTTGGGTCGAGTCCTAAAGCGATGGAAAGGATATTTCGCCCTTCTTTCTGATTGTTGAGCTGGAAATAGCAGTTGCTCAACTGATAATACAATTCGGCTCTGTTGTGGAGTTTCGTCGCTTTTTTCAAGACAGAAATCGCTTCCTCGAATTCGCCAATCAACATCAAAACTTCGGAATAAGCGTACCAATTATAAAACCTTTGCGGCTCAAAATCGACGAGTTTTTTCAGGCATTCCAAGCTTTCCTCAAATCTCCCTGAATCAATGTAGAGAAAAGCTAAACGTTTTTGGTAATCCAAATTGTTTTCGTTGAGAGAAACCGCCTCTTTGGCAAAATGCAGCGCCTCCTTCATTCCACCCATATCTTCATAAATATAGGATTGTTCCATCATTGAAAGATAGAATTGAGGATCGTCTCTCAAAGATTTTTGGAAGGAATTTAAAGCTAAAACAGGTTGCTTGTTTTCTTTGTAACACAACCCAATTTTATAGTAAGTGAAGGATTTCGTGTATTCCAAATCCAACATTTCCTCGTAAACGGAAATCGCTTTTTGCCATTCTCCCATCGCTTCGTAGCACGCCGCTTTGTTGGCATAAACTCCGATGGATTCTGAATTAATGGCTAAAAGATAATCGAACCCTTTAATCGCTTCCTCATAATTTTTTCGGTTGAAATAAAACTGTCCGTATTCGTACCACGCGGTTTCAGAAAACGCATATTTGTCGAGATAATCGTTCAAAAACTCTATCGCTTCCTCGCTTCGGTTCAGCTGATTGTAGCAATACATCACGTTTTCCAAAGAATATTCATCTTGTGGATCAAACTGTAAAGCGAGTTTGTAATGTTTAAGCGCATTGAAAGGATCTTCCAAATTCACGTATTCATCGGCAATAAAATTGTGTAGAAAGTTTTCCTCTTCTTCCAATTCCAAAGCTTTTTCGCAGTATTCAATTGCTCTTCTCGGGTTTCCGAGATTGGAGTAATATTTCGCACAGCAAACCAAGAAATCAGTATTTTCCATGGAAGGCTCTTTGAGTTCCTCCATCAATTCTTTTGCCTGCGTATAGTTTTCGAGTTCCAAAAGGACTTCGAATTTTTTTGTTTTTAATTCAATAGAATTGGGGTGAATTTTCAGTGCGTAGTTTGTCGCCATTTCCGCATAAGAAATATCCCCGATTTCAAGATAGTAGATAATGATTTCTTCAAATTCTTCAGTTTCGAAGTAGAATTCCTCATTATTTTCAACCATCTTTTCGAACTTTTCTACAAGTTCATTTTCAAAAAATTCTTCCAATTTATTTTTTCTCGTTATTTCAATGCCCGAAATTATCTTGCAGGCTTTGAAAAACTTTTTTAGTTAAAATTTCTTTGTTCTAATTTAGAAAAAATATTCTAAATCAAACTTTTTATTTTGTCGATCATTCGATCTCCTAAATCATCCGCTTCTTCCTGTGAAAATGCTTCCGTATAAATTCGGATAATCGGTTCTGTATTCGATTTTCTCAAGTGAACCCAATTTTTTTCAAAATCGATCTTCACGCCATCTACAGTAGAAACTTCTTCGTTTTGATATTCCTTTTCCATTTTGGTTAAAAGTGCATCCACGTCGATATCGGGAGTCAGTTCAATTTTCTTTTTCCCCATGAAATAACTCGGATAAGTTGCTCTCAATTCAGAAACCGTTTTGTTTTCTTTTGCCAAATGGGTCAAAAACAAGGCAACTCCCACCAAAGAATCTCTTCCGTAATGAAGGTCTGGATAAATAATTCCCCCGTTTCCTTCGCCGCCGATCACCGCATTTTTTTCTTTCATTAAAGTCACCACATTCACTTCTCCCACTGCGCTTGCGAAATATTCTGAATCGTGTTTTCTTGCCACATCTCGCAACGCACGACTCGAACTTAAATTAGAAATTGCCGCACCTTTTTTGTGTTTCAACAAATAATCAGCAACGGCAACCAATGTGTATTCTTCACCGAAAAGTTCCCCGTTTTCATCCACTAAAGCCAATCGGTCTACATCAGGATCGACAACGATTCCCAAATCTGCTTTTTCTTTTTTTACCAGTTCACAGATGTCGCCTAAATGTTCTTTCAACGGTTCTGGATTGTGCGGAAAATGACCGTTTGGTTCGCAATATAGTTTTACCACTTCACAACCAAGTTCTTCCAGAAGTTGTGGTATCGCGATTCCTCCTGTGGAATTTACGGCATCAACAACGACTTTGTATTTCTTCGATTTAATCGCTTCTGCATCGACCATCGGTAAATCAAGGATTTTTTTGATGTGGATATTGAAAGCGTCATCACGCGTTTCATACTTTCCTAAATCATCAACTTCTGCGTAAGTAAAGTCTTCACTTTCTGCTAAAGCTAAAACTTCTGCACCGTTTTCTCCGTTGATGAATTCTCCTTTTTCGTTGAGTAATTTCAAAGCATTCCATTGTTTTGGATTGTGGGAAGCGGTTAAAATAATTCCGCCATCTGCATTCAATTCGGGAACCATCACTTCCACGGTAGGAGTGGTAGAAAGTCCCAAATCAACCACATTTATTCCCAATCCTTGAAGCGTCGCGGTAACCAAAGAATTCACCATTGCTCCTGAAATTCGGGCATCACGACCAACAACAAGCGTTAAATCTTTTTTGTTTTTATTATTCTGAAGCCAGGTTCCAAATGCGGAAGTAAATTTTACCACATCGAGCGGCGTAAGGTTTTCATCAACTTTTCCGCCGATGGTTCCGCGGATTCCTGAAATCGATTTAATTAAAGCCATGCTAAAAATTTGAAATTTTTAAGTTTAAAATTCGGGATTTGTAATTCTGCAAAAATACGAATAAATAAAAAAGGAGAAATGAATTGTTTACGAACACCCACAATCCGAATCACATCCCGGTTTTCCATTTTTGAATTTTTTCGGTCCAAAATTTTTAGCAATAATTCTGAACAAAGAATATCCTGCAAACAAAACGATTGCGGCGATGAGAATGTACTGAAAAATAAGTGAGTCCATAATTTTTGGTGCAGATGGGTGCAATTGTTGCAAGTTGAAAATCTTTAAAATATAAATTTTTGTCTCTTATGTCAAGATACAACAAATTCAAACAAGACCAAATTTATCAAATAAAATCAAACTATTTTAATAGCTGATAAACAATCAAAGACGCAATATAAGCGAATCCCGACATTCCGAAAAGTTGCGCCATCGTCCATTTCCAGGATTTGGTTTCCCGGTAAACAACAGCTAAAGTCGAAACACACTGCATTGCAAAAGCATAGAAAAAAAGAATCGAAATTCCCGTCGCAAAACTGAAGACTTTTTCGCCGTTTGGTTTTACGTCGCTTCGCATTTTGTCGATTATTTTTCCTTCTGGAGCTTCATCATCAAGAGAATATAAAGTGGACATGGTTCCTACAAAAACTTCTCTCGCTACGAAACTTGTCAAAATTCCAACTCCCATTTTCCAATCGTAACCGAGTGGTGCAATGGCTGGTTCAATTCCTCGTCCCATTTTGGCAAGATAAGATTGTTCCAATTTCACGTTTGTGGCAACGATTTCATTTTCCTTCTGTTTGGGACCAATGTAACTGAAAAACCAAATCACGATCGAAAACAGGAATATAATTTTCCCTGCTCCTGTGATGAATTCCCAAACTTTTCCTAAAGTCAATTTTAAATCATAACCAAAAAGTGGCATTTTATAGGACGGTAAATCCATTACTAAAAACGATTTTCCTTTACTTTTAATGACTTTTTTTAGAACCAATGACGCCATTAAAGACATAAAAAATCCAAGGAAATACATCGCCATTAAAGCCAATGCTTTGTAACTGATTCCACCAAAATATTTGTTGGGGATAATCAAACCAATAATAATACTGTAAACAGGAAGTCGCGCAGAACACGTCATAAAAGGCGTTACGAGAATGGTGATCAACCTTTCCTTTACATTTTCAATATTTCTCGTGGACATGATTGCAGGAATTGCGCACGCCGTTCCCGAAACGAGCGGGACGATACTTTTCCCGTTCAACCCAAACGGTCGTAAAAAGCGGTCCATCAAGAAAATAACTCGCGCCATATATCCCGAATCTTCGAGGAGATAAAGAAAATATAAAAGAATCCCGATTTGTGGAGCGAAAACTGCAATACCACCAATTCCAGGAATAATTCCGTTTGCAATTAAGGAATTGATTGGTCCTTCCGGAAGATGTTCGTTGGCAAAAGTTGAAAGCCCGAGGAAAAAATCTGAAATCCAATTCATAGGATATTCCGCCAAAAAGAAAACACTTTGGAAAATAATTAAAAGTATCGTCGCAAAAATTACATATCCCCAAAACGGATGAACTAAAACTTTGTCTAGTTTCTCCGTTAAGAGTTCCTTGAATTGTGGTTTTTTAGAAAGAACTTTAGAAATAATTCCATCGATTTTTTGGTAACGCCTGATTGTTTCCTGGGTCTGTAATCTTTTCGGAACCAAACATTTAACCTCATCGTCATTCATTTGGTCTTTTACCGTCTCCAATTTTCCGAGATAAGTTTCGGATGCGAGCAAAGTCCAGATTTTGTATTGATTTTTTTCTTTGGTTTCGGTTAAAATTTTGAAAACCAAACCTTTTTGTTCTAACGGAATTTCAAAAGAAACGGTTTCTGATTTAGTAAAACTATTTTTAAAGATTTCATCACGAAGCTCTTCAATTCCTTGATTTTGTTTTGCGTTGGTTTGCAGAACTCTTACATTCAATTCTTTTGAAAGCCCTTCTAAATCGATATTGATTCCGCGTCTTTCGGCTTGGTCAATTTGGTTGACAACAAGTAAAATAGGAATTCCCAAATCTTGAATTTGCTGAAAAAGGAGCAACCCTCTTTTAATGCTCAATGCTTCGAGAATATAGACAACTCCCGCATAATTTTGCTGCTCATCAATCAAAAATTTGGAGAAAATCGCTTCGTCTTCGGAAGTAGGATAAATGCTGTAAGAACCAGGCAAATCAATGACTTCAACTTCTTCATCTTTAAAAACATATTTTCCGGAATGACTTGCAACGGTAACTCCGGCGTAATTTCCGGTCTTTTGCTTTTTGTTGCAGAGCAAATTGAAGACAGTGGATTTTCCCACATTGGGATTTCCGACTAGAAGAATCTGTTTATTGTTTTCAGTTTGCTGCATTATCCTCTCCCTAAATCCCTTTCCAAAGGAGAGGGACTTTCAGGACGTTTTTATTTAGGTTAAAGATTCCACAATAATAAACCTTGCTTCTTCTTCTCGAAGTGCAATTCTACTTTTCTCGTCGCCAAACTCGATATAAAGCGGACCCTTGAAAGGTGCTTGATAAAGAATCTTGAAAACGGTTTCCGGTAAAAGTCCCATTTCGATGATTTTGTTGGGCATTTTCAGGTCGTCGTTTTGATAGCCGAGAATTTTCCCGTTTTTATTTCTCGGGAAGCAGCACAATTTATTAGAAATTTCTCCTTTCAATTCTGATCTTTTGAAGGGCAAATATACGTTATTTAAATTAAATCTAAATAAGGTTTTGCTTAGAACTGATTTTAGTCATAAAAAACCTTGAAACAGAAACTGAATCAAGGTTTTAAAAATATAATTTAGTGAATATGAATGCTATTTTTTGGCTTTCACGGGAGCCGCGGGAATTTCAATCGGATTGTTGTTTGCACCGTAGAAATCCTTTAACATTTTTTCCTGTTGTTTCACCATCTCACCGATGGTAAGGTCGCTTCCTGGCATTTTTTGCGACAACATTTCTGGCTTCAACATGGGTCTTGCTGATGCGAATGGGTCTTTTTTATAATCTGCAAAGGTTTTCTCGAATTTTTCTCGGCTCACTTCCTGCACTTTTCCACCGTTTCCACCGGGAGCAATGGATTCTAGGTAAGTGATCTCACTGAAGTTATTAACTTTTTTGTTTCCTTTTAACTCCCAGGAATAATTTTTAGCGTCGTCCTCAATTTTCACGATTAAACCAGGAAGTCCATGGAATTTATATGGTCCGTCCTGCAAAGGAATGTCGGTTGTAAACCATGCGATCCATTTTCTGCCGCCAAAATCTGTAGTGGCTTTCTGTGCGTTATAAGATCCGATTTTTTGTTTTTCGTTGGAGATTTTCCAGTCAAATTTTAAATCTTCGCTATATCCGATGTTCATTGGCGTAAAACCACTGGAAATTCTTTCTGCATACTGCACCTTCATGTCTGGATAAAACTTGTAAATCTTTTCAGAAAATTTTGGCATCGTCATCGATTTTGAAATATCCTTGAAAACTCCAGCTTTCTGCATTTCCTCCACCTGAACTTTTACAATGGAATCTTGCGCAACCATCGTATAGTCACGGTAAATTGATTTGTCTTTGGTAATATCCAGAATCATCATCACTTTTTCGGTTTTCACAGAATCTTTCTTTGGTTTAAAGTTCAACTCATAAAAAAATCGATTTGCCGTTTCCTGCGCGTTCAATGCAAAAAAAGTTGCTAAAAAGAACAGCGTTAAAAATCTTTTCATTGTTTTTGAATTTTATCAATTAGTAAACACATCCAACACATTGTTACAAAAATTTATGAAAATTTTATAATTTCTTTAAAACTTTCATCACAAAAATCATCTTAACTTTAGCTTCACAAAATAACGATATGCAAACCTTGCCAAATCTGAAAAGAGAATTGAAACAGGAATATGAAACCACCAAAAGGTTTATCGACAGTTTTCCTGATGGTAAAAACGATTACGCACCGCATGAAAAAAGCATGAAGATGATGCCGCTTGCAACTCATATTGCGGAAGTTTTTGCTTGGCCCGCAATGATTTTAAACACTTCTGAAGTGGATTTTGCGAAAGGTGATTATCAACCAACGATTTTGAATTCTAAAGAGGAACTTCAAAAAAAATTAGAAGACGATTACAATGCCGGAAAAGAGGCTTTGGAAAATGTGGACGAATCCGCTCTCGATCCAAAATGGACGATGAGAATGGGCGACCAAGTTTTGGCGGAATGGTCAAAATATGGCGCAATTCGTCATTCTTTAGATCAAATAACCCATCATAGAGCGCAATTAGGTGTTTATTACAGATTGAATGATATTCCCGTTCCGGGAAGTTACGGACCAAGTGCCGATGAACAAAGTTTTTAGATTTTGTTTTAAATATGTTAAATAAATGATGAAACCCGTTCTTGCAAAAGAGCGGGCTTTTTATTGTGACAAAAAAATATTGAGCTTCTACGGTATCAACTCAATCTTATTATTATTTTTCTTCATTTCTTCTCTCGCGTTTTGTTCCATTGCGCGGAGAACTTCTTTTGGGTCGGAAATTTCCTTTCCGTTGATGTTGATTTTTATTTTGGAATTGGGCTGATTCATAATTTCACGCATTCCTTGAACGGGATCGTTTTCGTATTGTTTCAGCTGTTTTACATATTGTTGGCGATTAACTTCAATCGGTTTTTTCTTGGTGAAAGGAATGTCTCTTCCCTGCGTGTTGAGTACTTCTTCCTTAATTTCTTTCAATTTTTTGATTCCTTTCTAATGTGATAAATTTTGGCTAAAACCAGTTGAAGGTTTATTTCATCAATTGAGCGGGCTAAAGCCCGCCCCTATTGAATGTTACTTAAAATTAAACTTCACGGTAAACATAAACTGACTTGGTCGAATATCAATCGCTGTTCGGGAAACAGAATTGGTTGCAGCATCCACGGAGATTAATTCGTACAATTTTTTATTGGCAATATTCAGCCATTTCACCTCGAAATCGATTTTCTTTTTTGCCCAAGTATATTGGTAAGAAAGGTCATAGAAAGAGTTTCTGTAATTTTCATTTCCTGTTTTGCTCGACACATCGTCCCAGTTGAATCCAATCGTGTGATTTTCCAACGGATAGAAGAATACTGCCAAATTGTGGTTCCAACCTGAAGATTTAAACTCTGTGGAATCAAAAAGATTTTTGTTTTTGTTCCAACTCATCGAAATATTGTAATCCAAACTCATCCAGGAAAAATAGGTGTTGTTGAATTTGAATCCGAAAGTTTGCCCATTGTTTTTTGATTCAATAGTGTTTCCATTCAACAATCGAAGATTATTGGAATCACGGTTGGAAAAACTTGTCGAAATATTGGACTTGAATTTCGGGAAATATTTTCCGATTTCTGCTCTAGCTGATTGACTTTTTGTGGAGTTGTCGTACAGAATATTTTCTGTGACCGTTACAATTGTTTGATTACTTGGATCATAAATTTGGTTCGTGCTTAGAATCAAATTATTATCCGTCATCGAAGTGTTGTAACCCACATTCCAAAACAAATTGTTGAGCGGATTTCTATATTCAAGTCTGGAACCGATGGTTTTGCTTAAAGTTTCCGGCAGCTCGCTGTTTCTAATTCCGTAATTTTTTGCATTAGTCATTAATGTTCCGCCGTAAAGCGAGCCGAAATTCCCAAAATTATAATTCACGTTTCCGAACGCCCAAATTTTAAAGAACGATGCAAAATCATAACTCAAAAACATACTTGGTTCGAAAACGGTTTTACTAATTTCACGTGAAACATTTCGAATATGGTCTTGATAATCAATTCCGTAAAAATTCATTGGCAAGTTAACATTCAAATTCAAATTGCTTGATTTAAAGTTTAAACCAATTTGGGTATAAGGTTGAATTTCATTCCACTGAATATCGTTCTCAAAAGAATTTCCCAACCCTATTGGATTGCTGTTGTTTATTCCGCTCAGTAGCGAATTCATTTTATTGAAGTTCATATTCAACCCAACTTCAGGAGTGAAAGTCCATTTTTTGTAGGAAAAACCAACCGAAGCGGAATGATTTACTTCCATAGTTTTCAATTTCAAATTTTGTTGAAGATGATCATAACCACCAAAAACATTTCCCGAATAACTTCCCGGTCCTGTTACAAGCGTTTGTTTATCCGTCTGATAATTCACGTAACTCATCACATTAAAAAGTTTTTCTTTCCAAGGTAAAATCGTGCTCAATGAATTGGTAAAATTATTGGTCGGTGATTCCATAGATTGGTCAGAAAATTTTGCTCCATTGCTAAAAGGAACCAAGGCGCGGTCTGCGTTCCAAAAGCTGTTCCATGTGGTGGTATTTTTAAAGAAGCCTTTCTTGGCATTTTTAGTAAAAATCAATTCGCCTTTTGCGGAATTCGTGTAAAATTTATTGGCGAAATCTTCAACAACCGTCGCTCCGTTGGGAAAACCTCCCGGATTTGTGGAGGGTTCATAAATTGTTGTTGTTGAGGATTTTCTTTCGATCGCATTGTTAATGTAATTCGTGCTTGCTTTCAGTTCCCACTCTTTGTTTTTAAACGGATTGGTTAAAACATTTGCAGAAAAGAAATGCACGTTGTTCATCAAATATCTTTTCTCGGGAAGATTTGGAACGGTCGCGCTTTCCACGGAAATCCAATCTTTTTGCGAAGCTTGAGTTCTTCTTCCTTCAAAACGGTTTCCGAAAGCGAGGAGATTTCCTTCTTTTTCCACCGATTCGCCATTGTTGTTGGCTTTATAGTTGACCACCCATTGATTTTTCTGCCCGAAAAACATGGGCGTCAGTTTCAGATTCCAAAGCAACGGATTGAAACCTGCGCCAACTTCTCCTCTTCCTGTCATGGTGACTTTTTTCTTTAAAACCACGTTCAAAGCAGCTTGGTCGGAAGGAACTTTATCCTGCAAAATTTTCACGGGTTGGTGATTTTCCATCACTTCCACTTTTTGCACGGCATCGGTTGGCAAAGAATTGTTAATGGTTCCGTAACCGCCTTCCATTAAGTCTTTTCCGTTGACATAAAATTTTCCGAGCGGTTCACCCTGATAAAGAATGGAGCCGTCTTTGTTGACTTCAATTCCGGGAACTTTTTTTAGAACATCGGCTAAAGTTCGGTCGGATTTACTTTCAAAAGCTTTAATATCGTAAGAAATCGTGTCGCCACGTTTGGTGACCATTTTGGCTTTCAGCTTCACCTCCTTAATTTCAGTGGCATCCGATTCCAGCGACAAATTGAGGGTTTGATTATCATTTTTGATGGATTTCGTCTGCGGTTTTTGATTGAATGCTTTCACTTTCAGATCCACATTTTGTTCGGGAGTGGTAAAAGTTACTTTATATTCTCCTTTAGAATTGGTAATGGAATAGGCGATAATTGCATCTTTTCCAGGTTCTTCCACTGTTACACTTGCGCTTGGAACGGGTTGTCCGTCCGAATCAGTAACTTTTCCTGACACGGTTTTTTGGGCAAAAGTAAAAATCGACAGAAAAAAAAATAATAAAAGTGAATAATTTTTCATGAAAACATTTTAGGAAATTAGTATTGTTTTACGCACTTTTGTTACATATCTCATCTGCAATTAGCCGCATAATAAAAACAAATTCCCTTTTTGATAAAAACTATCATAATTTTGAGCATCGAATTTCTTTTTTATTAATTTTGCAAATTAATATTGAGTTAACATGGGACTTCATTTAAAACCAATCGACGTTGTAGAAGACATTTCCGAGCAGGATTTCCGGGAAAAATATTTAAAGCCGAGAAAACCAGTTGTCATTAGAAATATGGCAAGAAAATGGCCCGCTTACCAAAAATGGACGATGGATTACATGAAAGAAGTCGTTGGAGATGTTGAAGTTCCGCTGTACGATTCTTCAAAAGCTGATCCTTCTGCACCGATTAACGCTTCCGCAGCAAAAATGAAGTTCGGTGATTACATCGATCTAATTCAGGAGAAACCAACGGATTTAAGGATTTTTCTATTCGATCCAATTAAATCTGCCCCGAAACTTTTGCAAGACTACATTTCACCAAAAGACTTGATGGGCGGTTTTCTCGACAAATATCCGAATATGTTTTTCGGCGGAAAAGGTTCAGTAACTTTTCTGCACTTCGATATCGATATGGCGCATATTTTCCACACGCATTTCAATGGGAGAAAACATATTTTGTTGTTCGACTATAAATGGAAAGAACGTCTTTATCAAATTCCTTACGCAACTTATGCCTTGGAAGATTATGATATTTCAAACCCCGACTTTGAAAAATTTCCCGCATTAGACGGAGTTGAAGGAATTGAATGTTTCCTGGAACACGGCGACACTTTGTTTATGCCGACTGGATGGTGGCATTGGATGAAATATTTGGATGGAAGTTTCTCGATTTCTTTAAGAGCGTGGGATAAATCTTGGGCGGTGAAAGCACATTCGCTGTGGAATTTGACCGTTCAAAGAAATTTTGACAACTTCATGAAACGCCGCTACAAAAAAAGATACATGGATTGGAAAGAGAAAAAAGCGGTCGAAAGAGCAAATTATGCTTTGAAGAACGGACTTCCTAAATAAGTGGGTGTGAGTTTGTGGGAAATTAGCGTTAAAATTGAAATCCAGTAGATTTTACTGGGTTTTTCTTTTGAAATAATTTCTAAAATTTTGGGTAAAGATTTTCCGATTTTAAAAATTCACCCACTCACCAATAATTGCTATAGAATTCTATAAATCGGATAAAGCCCAACCGAACCTTCATAATATTCTGAATTCTTGTAAACCCAATCCAGTTGAGCATTTCCATCTTCTGCAAATTTTTTGTCGGCAGCTTTTTTCTTTTCAAATTCTGATTTAAGTTGCGGGTTTTTCTTTAACAATTCTGCGGCCGTATCTTCAAAAACATAGTCTGAGAAATATTCTTTTTGTCCTAAAATGGCGTCAAAAAAATTCCAGTTGAAGAAGGAGTCCGTTGCTTCCGGTTCCAATGTTTCGAGCAAATACTTCACGCCTTCCTGTTTTGTGGAAACCAAATAATCACCTTTTCTGAATTTAACATTCGTATTTTCTTTGTTCTCTTTCGTGTCATAATGAAGATAATGACCTTCGTAGGGATTTTTCACCGTTTTGAAATCTGCAACTTTGTAAACCTCAATATTCATCAAAGAATCTTTGGAAATGGGCTGTATTTTTATATTGTTTCTTGTTAGAAATTCAATCACCTTATTTTCAGATTTTGGAATGATATAATAAGAAGGAATCGTAATTTCTTTGGTCGGTTTATATTCATTAAAGAATTTAACTTTTCGTGTGAAAGGCTTGGTTCTGTCATAAAAAAGTCTTGGCTTTCCTGAAACTTCGCTTGTTTTTTTTTCCGCTTCAAATCCATTGAAATCAATCAGTTGAAATTTTGTACTGTCGATTTTCCATTGAATGGGATATTTTTTTCCAGGTTGTAATTCGGTGAAGCTTTCCGACATTAGTTTTTGAATTTCAGCAACATTTTTTTCAACATCATTAATGGAACTCAGCATATATTCGTAAGTCGCATTAACTCGGTCTTTGTATGGTTTTAGCATGTGCGTTTCGGCAACGGTTCCCAAAGTATTGAAAAGCGTGGTATAACCTGTCGCATAACGCGGTGAATCCATAAACGCAGGAAAACCTTCATCGGGAGAATCGCCGTGAATATTGACATAAGGCGTACAAAGAATTCCTTTCTTTTCTATTTCTCTCAAAATCTGTGGCTGCATTTTTTGGTTGAAATAATCGCCTAATTTTTTGCCCAATCTTTCCTTATTGGTAGAAATATAAGTGAATAAATATTGATAATCCGCACCGTTACTCACATGATTGTCAATGAAATAAATCGGTTTGAAAGCTTGAAAAATTTGTTGAAAGCTTTTAGCATTTTCGGTATCGTTCTTAATGAAGTCCCTGTTCAAATCAAAGTTTCTCGCATTTCCTCGGAAACCATATTCTTCCGGACCGTTTTGATTGGCTCTTGAAAAGCTTCCCCTTCGCAACATTCCTGAAATATTGTAGCATTGAATGGCGGCAATTCTCAGATTGTTTGCATTAATTTTTCCTGATGCCAAATCCCGCATCAACATCATCGTCGCATCAATTCCGTCGGGTTCTCCCGGATGAATTCCGTTGTTGATGAGGATTACAGGATTTTTCTTACTTTTTGTATTATTAAAAACAACAACTTTTATCGGTTCGCCGCCGTCGTCTTTACCAAAGTTTTCAATAGAAATCGTTTCAAAATTTTGGTCGAGATCATTGTAATATTTCACCATTTCTTCATAAGTGGTGGTTTGGTTACCGTTGCCTTTTTCGTAAGGGGTTTTGAAATCTTGAGCAAAAGAAAATACGGTTTGAAGGAGAAAAAGTAGTGTGATTTTTTTCATTGAGAGGAAAATTTAAACGAATATAAAAAGTAATGTTGTGATTATTTTATTAATTCATTTAGTTTTCTTTTCATAATTACATTAAAATTACCATAATTACCTCCTTCAATAGAAAACTTTGTATGGCTTACATCATGATGGCCTCCTAGCTTACTACTCCATAAGGAATCGTTGATTTGTTTTGCAGCATGAGTTGGAATATTATTATTATCTGTAAAAATTACAATTTTTTCAAACCCTTCTTCAAATTTTTCATTTTCACAGACTTCAAATCCAATTAATTTATATAAGTTTATAAAGGATTGTAGTGTGCATTCTCGATTAATTTCTTGAGGCCAGAATCCAAAAAAATAATCATCTGGCCAATACCATTTTGTTGTATCTCCAAAAGCCCAAGCTATACAATTGTATGAATTTGTAATTGGACTTGTTATTATGAAAGGATCTTTAGAGGAATTAGGAAATTCTTTCGGTAATGATAATTGATCTTTCATTCAAATAATTTTTATCAGCCCATTCTAACCAATCTTTTCTCATTTGTTCATATACTCCTCTATTTTCTTCTTTAATCGGATTAATCCCAGTAATTTTATTAAGGGCCACAAACCAATATCCCCCTCCTTTTTTTAAGTCTTTAATAATCCATGGAAGTGCTGTCTTACCAATTTTAATAATATTAATATAATTGGAATTAGAAAAAATATTGTTCAAATTTGATTCAAAAATTATTTCTTCTTTCCATGCTTTTTTTAATTTTAAAAACTCTCTATATTCAACACTAATTTTTTTATGCTTAACAAACAAGCTTGTTCCTTCAAAAAGTCTTACACTATTTGAAAATGAAGAACATACACTCTTTCCCTGTTGAGAAAAGGGAATACTATATTCAATATCAAATTTCATTATTCAAAAAGATTTCTAGTGTTATCAGTTATAAAATCCTCAAATATAAGATTTTTCAATCTCCTCATATAATTAAATTCTTCCTTAAAAACTTTGTTGGTAAATTCAGATCTAATGAATTTTTGAATATTAATATCCAGAACAAAAGGTAAAACATATTTTTCTTTTTGTTGAAGAACGGTTTCAGTAACTATAGCAACAAAACCATTATCACAAGGCACTTCTATCTGCATAAAAAAATGTGAATAATTTTGTGGTAAACATTTTGGAATTGGAGGCACATTAACAATATAATCTTCAAAATCACCTATTGGTAAAGGGATTTTTATTTCATTAATATATCTTAAACTAATTTTTTCTACTTGAGAAACATTAAAAATGTTTTTATAAATTTCCCAAAAAAGGTTTCCTAAAGTGAAAAACTCTTCCCAATTTGAATAAGGGGAAAGGAAATTTAAGCTAAAACCATCTTTTCGAAATTGTAATTTTATATTATTTTTTTCTATTATGAAACCTTGGAGAATTTCTTTTGATGAAACGACTTCAGGTTTTCCTTTTGCTATTTTTATTTCACCACCAAAACTTACTATATTATTTCCAAGTTTAAAACCTTTTGGCAAAACCTTCTTAACGTCTTCTCTTGCTTGATCAAAATCAATTAGATTCAACTCTTTTAGATTTATATCTAATATTGCTTCCTTTATAGGAGAATTAGAATAAGTTTTAAACATTATATATGATATCTAGTTTTACAAATATAATCAAAAAAATGGAAAAAAATATTTAATCATTCAGTTTCAACACCGCCATAAATGCAGATTGTGGAACCTCTACTCTACCGATTTGTTTCATTTTTTTCTTACCTTCTTTCTGCTTTTCAAGGAGTTTTCTTTTACGTGAAATATCACCTCCATAACATTTTGCGGTAACATCTTTTCTCAACGCTTTGATGTTTTCTCTCGCAATAACTTTCGCTCCTAAAGCGGCTTGAACCGCGATATCAAACTGCTGTCTCGGAATCAGTTCGCGCAATTTCTCACACATTCTTTTTCCGATGTAATAAGCGTTGCTTTCGTGGATTAATGAGGAAAGTGCATCTACCATATCGCCGTTAATCAAAATATCCATCTTCACCAATTTCGAGGCACGGAAACCAATCGGATGATAATCGAAAGAAGCATAACCTTTTGAAATGGATTTTAAACGGTCATAAAAATCAAATACAACTTCAGACAACGGCATATTGAAAACCAATTCCACACGATCGGAAGTCAAATAACTTTGATTCACGATTTCTCCACGTTTCTCGATACATAAAGTCATTACAGGTCCAACAAAATCAGACTTGGTGATGATAGAAGCTTTGATATACGGTTCTTCCACGCGGTCCATCGTCATAGGATCCATCATTTCCGAAGGGTTATTGATCAGAATTGCAGTTTCCGGATCTTTCTTCGAATAACCGTGATAAGAAACGTTTGGAACAGTGGTGATCACGTTCATGTCAAACTCACGATCCAGTCTTTCCTGAACAATTTCCATGTGAAGCATTCCCAAGAATCCGCAACGGAAACCAAAACCGAGCGCCGCAGAACTTTCCGGCTCGAATACTAAAGAAGCATCGTTCAAACGAAGTTTTTCTAATGAAACCCTTAATTCCTCAAAATCCTCAGATTCAATCGGATAAATTCCGGCGAATACCATGGGTTTTACTTCCTCAAATCCTTCAATTGCCTTTGTAGCAGGATTTTCAAAAGAGGTAATTGTATCTCCAACTTTTACTTCTCTCGCATCTTTAATTCCTGAAATAATATAACCAACGTCACCTGTTTTGATAACAGATTTTGGAGCTTGTTTTAATTTTAAAGTCCCCACTTCATCGGCGTCATAAGTTTTACCCGTCGCCATGAATTTTACTTTTTCTCCTTTTTTGATGCTTCCGTTCACGACTTTAAAGTACGCTTCAATTCCGCGAAAAGGATTGTAAACCGAGTCGAAAATCAATGCTTGAAGCGGTCCGTTTTCTTCTCCAACTGGAGCAGGAATTCTTTCCACGATTTGCTCCAAAAGATGATGAACTCCTTCTCCGGTTTTTCCAGAAACGCGCAAAACATCTTCATAATCACAACCGATTAAGTTCATGATTTCATCGGTTACTTCTTCAGGATTTGCGGAAGGAAGGTCAATTTTGTTCAGAATAGGAATAATCGTCAAATCATTTTCCAACGCCAAATATAAATTGCTTATCGTTTGAGCCTGAATACTTTGCGCGGCATCAACAATTAGAAGCGCACCTTCGCAAGCTGCAATGGAACGGGAAACCTCGTAAGAAAAATCCACGTGTCCCGGTGTGTCGATAAGGTTTAAAATATATTTTTCCCCATTCAACTCATAATCCATTTGGATGGCGTGAGATTTTATGGTGATTCCTCGTTCTTTTTCCAAATCCATATCGTCCAAGGTTTGGGATTGCAACTCACGCTGCGTCACGGTATTGGTATATTCCAAAAGCCGATCCGCCAAAGTTGATTTTCCGTGGTCGATATGTGCAATGATGCAGAAATTTCGTATGTTTTTCATTGATTTTTCAGATAGTTTGCAAATTTAGTGTTTTTCGCTTTAATAAGGGTTTAAATTTTAGCGTATTAAAAAAGAACGACCTCCACAAAAATTTCTGTAGAGGTCGCTCAAACATTAAAAAAATAAACTATTATGGTCGCCTACTCTGCGAACGCTGTGGTCCGTCTTCTTTTCTGTCTAAAATTTTGTTTCGCATTCTGCCTTCAGTTTGGTACATCTGCAACACCTGTTGCGGTTTGATGACTTTCATGAATTTTTGCGAGTATGCTTTTCTGTTGTCGAGCAATTGTTGACCTACTTCAAAACTTTGGTTTAATTGCTGTTTTGCCTCTTCATCGCTCATATTTTCATAATCTTCATTGGGCTTGAACTTGCTTTTTATTTCATTCTGTTTTTCCTGATATTCGTTGTAAAGTTTTTTAAACTCTTCCTGATCATTTTGCGGGACATCCAATTGAGAAACAACCATATTTTGACGAAACTGTTTCAACAAAGACATTCTTTCCTGTGGACTCATTTTCTGGATGATTGCTTTCCTTTCGTCGGGCTTCATTGTTTTCCAGTCGTACTTCTGTTCCTGTGCAAATGTATTTTGCAAGCCTAAACCCGAAATAATCAGTATTAATAAAATCTTTTTCATACGTTTTTTAGTTATACAAATCCAGATAAATATCCTGTTCTACATTTTTGCCTAAATCTGCCAATTCTGCGGAAGTAAAGCTAGATAGAACTTGGTCTACCTGAATTTCTGGATTTTGCTGCACATACTCCTTTTTCTTTGCCGTAGTTCTTTCCACATTTGTTGCAGCGATGGTCATTGGTTTTATACTTATTTTTTGATTTGCGGGAGCTGCGGAAGTTAAATCTTCCTCTAAAGTTTTCAGTGCAACCACCTCTTCATTTTGTGGCTTAGAATCTGGCTCTGAATAAGTTGCAGGCTGTGTTTCATTGTTTTCGGGAGCAACATTTTCTGTAACATACACGGGATCTGCAACTTTATCTTGATTCACGAAAAACGTAATTCCAAAGAACATCGTGATTGCGGCAGCGGCCGCATAAACCCAGTTCATCTTCACAATTCTGCCTTCTTTCTTGGCTTCAACCGGCTGAACTTCCTGCAAAACTTTTGCCTGCATATTTTCAAAAAAACCTTGAGGTGTTTTAAAAATATTCTTGCGTTCCAAATTCTCAACGTCGAACTCATTTCCAAAAGAAACTTGCTGCAAGACTTTTCCCTGCATTTCTTCCAAAAAACTTTCGGGTGTTTTGAAGATGTTTTTGCGTTCTAAATTTTCTATATCTAAATTTTTCATTTGGTCGTGGTCTTGCTTTTCAGATTTTAAAGTTCAGATTCTTAAAAACTATTCTTCGTAATTTGCTTTTAAAAAATCTTCCACTTTTTGTTTCGCGTAATGATAATTGGTCTTCAAAGTTCCGACCGACATATCCAAAATTTGCGATATTTCCTCGTAGGGTAAATCTTCGTAATATCTCATCGTGAAAACCAATTTCTGCTTTTCGGGCAAGGTTTGGATGGCCTTCTGCAACAAAATCTGTATTTCTTCTGCATCCGATTCCACGTTTTCTGCAACTAGATTTTGTAGGTAATATTCAGCATCTTCATCAGTTTTCTGCATTCTCTTCAGCTTGTTGAGTTGCTGTAGTGATTCGTTTGTCGCAATTCTGTACAACCAAGTATATAATTGGCTGTCCTGCTTGAATTGATGGAAATTTTGATACGCTTTAATAAAAGTGTCCTGCAAAACATCCTGCGCCAAATCGTGATCCACAATCAATCTGCGAATATGCCAATACAATCTGCTTTGGTAAGCATCCATCATCAATTGAACACCTTTGTTGCGTGTTCTCTCGACGGACATCAACGCTATAATTTCGCTTTCCTTAATCTTCATTGAGATGCTTCGTTGTTTTGATGGTAAATTTAGTTAAAAGTTAAATAATTATTTCAATTTTTAGTCCAAACCAAAATAATTATCTTTGTTGATATGAAGACTGTCCTCATCGGTTCCGGAAATGTTGCGTATCATTTAGCCAAAGCTTTTCATCAAAATCACATTGAAGTTTCCCAAATTTTTGGGCGAAATGAAAATGATTTAAAGGCTATTTCTGATGAGTTGAACATTCCTTTCTCCACAATAGGTTTAACGGATGCAGATTTATATATAATTTGTGTGAATGACGATTCCATCGCGGAAGTTTCAAAAATGATTACTAAAGAAAACTGTTTGGTTGCACATACTTCTGGTTCTTTAACAAAAGAAATTTTAGACGGAAATTATAGAAAGGCAAGTTTTTACCCGCTTCAAACTTTTTCGAAATCCAAAGAATTAAATTACGCGGAAATTCCGTTTTTTATTGAAGCAGAAAATAAAAATGATGTTGAAACTTTAAAAAAAATTGCTTTTAAAATTTCCAAAAATGTAATGGAGAGCGA
This sequence comes from Candidatus Kaistella beijingensis, assembly GCF_020084865.1. Taxonomy (NCBI): domain Bacteria; kingdom Pseudomonadati; phylum Bacteroidota; class Flavobacteriia; order Flavobacteriales; family Weeksellaceae; genus Kaistella; species Candidatus Kaistella beijingensis. The sequence continues at coordinate 1,916,143 of NZ_CP071953.1, forward strand.
TTATGAAAAACGGAAATATATTCACTTAACCGCAGTTTTTGCGTGTAATTTTGTAAACCATCTTTTTGCAAGAGCGAAAGAAATTTCTGATTCTCAAAACATACCTTTTAATTATTTTCTTCCTTTGATTGATGAAACGGTTTCTAAAATTCACGAAGTTGAACCGAAATTAGCGCAAACCGGTCCCGCCGTAAGAAATGATGGTAGAATTTTAAAAATTCATGAAAGTTTAATTTCAGATGAAGAACATTTGAAAATCTACCAAACCATGAACGAATCCATAAAAAAAATGTATGAGTTATAAATCGAATTTAAAAAATATAAAAGCTTTCGTGTTCGATGTAGACGGCGTTTTCACCGACGGAAGTGTTTACTTGATGCCGGATAAAAGCATGTGTCGAGTGATGAACGTTCTCGATGGTTATGCGGTGGTGAAAGCCATTAAAAACGATTACAAAATCTGCGTTATTACGGGAGGAGACGATCCAATGGTGAGAAACAGAATCCATTATTTAGGAATTACTGATTATTATGCGAAGATTTCGAACAAATTAGAAAAATTTGAAGAATTTAAGGAAAAATACAATTTAAAAAACGAGGAAATTCTCACAATGGGCGATGATTTACCCGATATTTCGATGATGAAAATTTCAGGAATTTCTGCATGTCCTGAAAATTCTGTTCCAGAAGTAAAAGCGATTTCCGATTATATTTGTCCTATTCCAGGTGGAAAAGGGGCGGTGCGCGATGTGATTGAGCAGGTAATGAAATTTCAGGGAAAATGGATTTTGGACGACACAAAAAGTGTTTGAGGGTTTGAGTGTGGGAGCGTTTGATCGTTCTTCTTAGGGACAAATCGTGATTAGTCCAAAAAAACAACGTTTTATATTAATTTGCATGAAAATATTATTAGCCTCAAATTCTCCTCGAAGAAAAGAATTGCTTCAAAGTTTGGGTTTTGATTTTGAAGTGGTTTCTATCGAATGTGATGAAAATTTTCCAAGCGATTTACCTGCAGAACGTGTTGCAGCGTACATTTCAGAATTGAAGTCGAATGCTTTCAGAACATTAAAAGAAGGTGAAGTTTTAATTACTTCCGATACGGTTGTTGCAATGGATGGAGAAATTTTGGGTAAACCAAAAGATGAAAATGATGCGAAAGAAATGCTGGAAAAACTTTCAGGAAAAACTCATGAAGTTTTCACTGCTATTACAATTAAAACTTTAGATAAAACCATTTCTAGGACCGATGTCGCCAATGTTGAATTCGAGTCTATAACCGATTCAGAATGTGACTTTTATCTCAAAAAATATAAGCCGTTCGATAAAGCTGGAAGCTATGGAATTCAGGAATGGTTGGGAATGGCAAAAATCAAAAAAATCGAGGGAAGTTTTTATACGATTATGGGACTTCCTACGCATTTGATTTATTCTATTTTAAAAGATTTGGAATAAGTCGTTCTTAAAAATAAAAATTCTTTATTTTTACAGAAATTAACTGGCTTTTCTACAATAAATTGCCGGTTTGAAAGTTATTACAGCATAATGAAAAAAACTATACTTTTCCTTTTGGCAATCACGGTCGTCAATTCCTGCTCATCGCGGAAGAAAACGAACGATTCCTCATTTATGAAAGGATTTTTCTCTTACTACAACACACTTTTTAACAGTAAAGATGCTTTGCAGACCGAGTTGAAAACGCGCGATAAATCACATAAGGATAATTTTTATGATCCCTACATCCAATTGCTGACCTATGATGAACAACCATTGGGGACCGATTTGCAGGCCAGTTCTTTTTTTGCTGAAGATTCGGGGCGTCCTGGTGCGCCGGGAATGCCACCCAACAGTTTCGAAAACACAAGTCCAAAAAATGGCGCGTCAATCCTGGAAATTTCGGAGGCAAAAGCCTTGAAAGCAAGTGCCAAATATTCGGTTTTGAAAGCTGGTGAAGAAAAAAACAAGAAAATTTTCGACGCCAATATTTTGTTGGCACAATCGCGCCTTTACCAAGGCAAACCATTGGAGGCTTTGGATGGCCTAAACTACATTTTCTCGAATATGAGGAAGGATAAGAGGCTTCCTTTGGCAAAAATTTATCAGGGTTTGGCTTACTCTAAAATGGAAGATTATAACCGAGCTGAAGAAGTTTTTGCAGATCTGAAAAACGACGACCTTAAGAAAGATTACAAAAAATTGCTTTCCGTGTACTACGCTGAAATGTTGCTTCATGCAGGGAAAAAAGAAGAGGCGGTAAATGAACTTGAGGACGCTTTTGCTGTAAATAAAAACCGAAAACTACGAAGCAGAATCGCATTTCTTAGAGGACAAATTTTAGCTAATCTGGGGAGAAATGAGGAAGCCAGAGAAAGTTTTGTTTCCGCCTATAGGTATGCGAATAATTTTGAGTTTGAAGTAAAGTCGCAAGTTGAAATTGCAAAAACATTCAACGGAAAAGGCGATGATTACGAAGGGGCAAAAGAGTACCTGGAAAAAATCAGCAAAAAAGGGACTTATGCTTCCAGAAAAAATGAATTCTATTATGCGCTGGGTTTAATGGCGAATAAAGCAGGGAAAAAAGATGACGCAAAAGCGTTTTTCGCCCAATCCCTGAAAGAAAAAATTTCCGATCCTCAAATTCGTGGTTTGAATTATTATGAAATCGGGAAAACTTACTTTGAAGAGAGCGATTACCTTTCAGCGGGCGCCTATTATGATTCGGCACTTGCAGTGATGACTTATCAACCTTCAAAAGTTTTGTTGGAAGAACAGTCCAAAAATATAAAGGAAGTTTCTGCAAATTATTATCTGGTTAAGAAAAATGACAGTATTCTTGCACTAACTAAAATGCCGGAGAGCGAGCGAATCGCTTACTTCAACAAGCTCATTGACGGGATTAAGGCAAAAGAAGCAAAGGAAGAGTTGGAGAAAAGACGCGCAGAAAGAAGCAAAGGATTCGACACCGGTGATTACTCCGCAAACTCTATATTTGCTTCAAATACCGTTGGTTTTCAAGATTTTTCAGGGGGAAATAAAGGTGGTTTTTATTTTGCCAATCAAGGTACCGTTTCTAAAGGAGAATCTACCTTTAAACAAATTTGGGGAAACCGCTCATTAAGTGATAACTGGAGAACTTCCGCAAGAAGCACGTCTCTTGAAGATTTAAAAAACGAAGCAATGGGGGTTACTTCTGCACCAGATCCGAGAAGATTAGAAACCAGCTTTTACATCGAAAAAATTCCGACAAATACCGATGAAATTCTAGCTTTAAAAAAGGCCAGAGACACCGCAAGTTTAGGTTTGGGAAGAATGTATGACGCCTATTTTTCCGACACCAAACTGGCCACAAAAACACTCTATGATTTGGTGGATAACAAGCCTGTGGAAGAAGTTGAACTTCCTGCATTATACCAGATTTTTGTGATGAATTACGAGAAAAATCCGGAAGCAGCAGAAAGGGCAAAACAAAAAATCCTCAGTGATTTTCCTTACACTTCTTACGCAGAGTTCGTGAAAAATCCTAAAAACACTTCCTTCTCCAAATCTTCAGAAGAGGTTGAAAAAGCCTATTCAGAAGCTTTCGATTTATATTCTAAAGAAAAATATGAAGAAAGCAAAGCTCTAATTGAGGCTTCGCTAGAAAAATATCCTAAAGATGCTTTGGTTCCGAAGTTTGCCTTACTGAATGCGTTTAACTCTGGAAAAACTGCCGGAAAAGAGATCATGATTTTACAGTTGGAGCAGATTGCCCTGAACTATGCGAAAACTTTAGAGGGCGAAAAGGCAAGAGAAATGCTTAAATATCTGAAAAGTGATCTTACCATCGAAAAAACGGATGATGAGGGAAATGTCATTAATGAAAATCCGCAAGTGGTTCAACAAACGCAGGCTCCTGCAGATGGTCCACAAAGTCCGCCACAAGGTTCGAATCGACCTTCGGTTCCTGGATCTCCCGTTCCGGTTTCAACAGGATTTGGAACGCCGCAAAATATTAAAAAAGTTCAAGAAGAGCCTAAAATAAAATAAAAAGCGAACATTATTCTTCGCTTTTCTTTTTCTTAACTCCCTGGAAATCTTTTAAATAAAACGGTTCGAAGTAGGCGACATCCTCAAAATCTTTTTGGTTAAATTTTTCGACTGATTTCTTTATTAAATAATTTGCTGAAGGATAAATGTTTTCATTGAATTCGGCATTTGGGAGTGATACGATTTCTTTTGCCTTATTTGCACCATCACCAACGAAAAGCACTTTCTTTGCTGCAAATTCCTGAAACGAGTTTTCATCCAAAATTTTCGCCTCCGTTTCGGAAATTATTTCGCCTGAATTTCCATCGAAAACTGCGCAATAAACCTCCATTCTACGAGCATCGATTAATGGAATGATGAAATCAAAATTTTGGCTTAAAAACGGTTCAATCATTGTTTCTAAAGAATTTACCGCAATTAGTGGAATCTTTAATCCGTAACAAAATCCTTTCGCAGATGCTGCTCCAATTCTCAATCCCGTATAAGAACCAGGTCCTTTTCCAAGAGAGACTGCATCCAAATCTTTGAGGGAAATTTCCGCACCTTCTAAAGCCCATTCTACAAACGTATGCAGCGATTCCGACTGTTTATAATTATCGGCAACTTCTTCGCACAGACACAATAATTTTTCGCCATCCGAAATAGCGACGGAACAGTTTTTAGACGAGGTTTCGAGGTGGAGGATTTTCATTGTTTCAATTTGAAAATTTGAGAATATACTAATTTAAAAATTTTTGCAAAGATAGTTGATTGCATTTTCAAATTTTCAAATTGATTTATTTTCAAATTAATTACGATAAATCGTTCTCGGTTCGCTTTGGGCACTTGGATATATTGTTAAATCAGAGATCGCGACACGGTTTGGCGCATTCACACAATAATAAATAGCATCTGCAATATCTTCTGCTTTTAAAGCTTCATAACCTGCGTAAACGGTTTTTGCGCGTTCTACATCTCCTTTGAAACGAACTTTTGAGAAATCGGTTTCCACCGCTCCGGGTTGGATATTGGTGACTTTAATTCCAAATTCTGTGAGTTCCAGTCTCATTCCTTCAGAAATAACGTCAACCGCTCTTTTGGAGGCGCAATACACTACTCCATTTGCATAAGTTTGTCGCGCTGCAACTGAGGAAATATTGACGATGTGTCCCGATTTTCTTTCCTTCATTCCGGGAATAATTAATTTCGAAACGTAAAGAAGTCCCTTTACATTTCCGTCCATCATGGCGTCCCAATCTTCTAAATTTCCTTCTGATAAAGGTTCTAAACCATGTGCATTTCCTGCGTTGTTGATGAGTACATCAATATTTTTCCAGCTTTCGGGAAGAGAATTTATAGCGGTTTCTACCTCTGAAAAATTTCTTTGGTCAAAGCTTAAACTAAAAGTTTCGGTGAAAGCGGAAAGTTCTGTTTTTATCTGTTCTAAAACTTCCTTTCTTCTGCCACAAAGTATAATTCTATAACTGTTTTTTGCAAGTAATTCTGCGGTGGCTTTTCCGATTCCGGAAGTTGCGCCTGTAATGAGTGCTGTTTTCATATTTATTGTAGCAATTCTGCAATGTAATAATGTGACAATGGTCCTTTAATTCGCATCAAAACTTTGGAAAGCGTCTTCAATATGGGTGATTTGAAGTGCTCCTGTTTTATCGGGAAGAACGGTGATGATATCGAAACGTACTTCCTTGTCGATTTGATTATCGGTCATGAAAAAATCTGCGGTTTGAACGACGGATTTTATTTTCCTTTTATTCACGGCTTCTTGTGGCTCGATTAAAGTATCGTAACTTCTTGCCTTCACTTCTGTAACCACGATTAAATCTTGAAATTCAGAAACAATATCAATTTCATGGTGTTGAAACCGAAAGTTTCTCACCAAAATCTTGTATCCTTTTTTGGCTAGAAAATCTGCGGCTAAATCTTCTGCAAGTTTTCCGAATTCGTTGTGTTCAGCCATAAGACATTTTGTTTCAAGTTTCAGGTTTCAAGTACAAAGTTTCTAAAACTCAACCTTAACCTTTTCCTCAACCTCCATCTTCACAGTTCCGCCAATCAATAAAGGACGGTTATCATGAATATGTCCGTTAGGAAATCCGAAAATCGTTGGAAAATCATACTTTGAAATTCTTTCGGAAATGATTTTATAGGCAAATTCATCGAAACTTTCTCCGAAGTTTTTATTGTCTTTTTCATCGCCCATATTCGTCATTCCACCCACAATCAAACCTTTGATTTTTCTAAAAACTCCCGCCAAATCAAGCGACATCAACATTCGGTCTAAAGCGTAAAAATTTTCGCCTATGTCTTCTATGAAAAGGATTTTGTCTTTAAAATTAAAAGAATAGTTTGTTCCTAAAAGTGCATAAATCAGCGCCAAATTTCCACCAACCAATTCACCTTGTACTCTACCCTTTTTATTAAAAGAATTGTTTTCTATTTTGTATTTAGGGAATTTTCCTTTTAAAATATCAAAAGTCAAATCGTAACTTTGATCAGTTACTCCAAAACTTGAAGTTTTTACGGTTTGTCCGTGAATGGAAGCAAAACCGTTCTTCAATAAATAACTCTGAATTACCGTGTTATCGGAATATCCAATATACCATTTTGGATTTTTTCTGAATTTTGAAAGTTTTAAATGTCGTAACAAATGTTGACAACCATAACCTCCTCTTGAAGCCCAGATTGCAGAAATTTCTTCATTATTTAAAGCCCAATTCAAGTCGGAAATACGTTCTTTTTCGGTTCCTGCATAATTGTAACCGTTGGAAAATTTAGTGTAAAGATTCTTTCCTAAAACGGGTTCAAATCCTTTGGATTCAATAAGTTTCAATCCTTTTTCCAATTGCGATTCTTCCACAGAACCTGCAGGTGAAATGATGGCAATTTTGTCGCCTTTTTTTAATGATTTTGGGAAAATTATTTCCTTCATTTCTTCATCTGTTTTTGTTCGGTTTTCTCTGCTTCTTCCAATTTTTTATCGAACTGATTGAATTTTTTAAAACTCTGCAGGAAAATAAAAATACTGAAAAACACCAAAATTACTCCCACACTTCTGCGGATTAAATTGGCAACGCGCTGATTCAGTTTATCGTGAAACTGCTTTGCAAGCATAATTTTTAAGAAATCAATGACTAAATAGGTTCCTACAACCAATGCCATATAAAATAGAAAATCTTCTGTTTCAGGATATGCGTTTCGTACCGAAATCACGGTCACCAACCAAAAAAGTACAACTCCAATATTAAGGATATTAAACAGGAAACCGTTCAGGAAAGTCTTTACGTAATTTTGATTGATGATTTTCTCTTCGCCGCGAAGGTGCATTTTTGTACGGGAAACAATCATATAAAGCGCATAAATAAATACGATGAAAGCAGTAATCCTGTAAAAACCGGGATGTTTATCTATAATATCAACCAAATCACCACTAGCAAAGTAGGATGCGGAAATACACAAAACATCCGCTAAAACCACGCCTAAATCAAGAGCAAGTGCATGTTTCGGCCCACGAGAAAAACTGGTTTCAATCAGCAGGAAAAAAATCGGACCTATGAAAACAAGGCTCAACATAATTCCTAAACCGACTGCAGAAAATATGAGTTCAAACATAGATTTTTTGTAAAATTTCTACTTCTTCGAAAATTTATGTTTTACAAAAATACGTTTTCTATTCCACTATCTTAAAATCCAGCTGTTTTTGAATGAGATTCGCCTTCATCACTTTGATTTTCACTTTGTCGCCCAATTGATATTGGTTTCCTGTTCTTGTTCCGTAAACCAAATGATTTTTGGCGTCGAACATATAGGAATCATCCATTAAATCACGTAATTTGATGAGTCCTTCTGCTCCGTTTTCGGGAATTTGAACCCAAAATCCAAACTCTGCAACTCCGGAAATAACGCCTGTAAATACTTCTCCCACATGTTTCTCCATAAATTTAACCTGCATGAATTTGATGGAATCTCTTTCGGCGTCGGCTGCAAGTCGCTCCATGTTGCTGCAGTGTTTGCATTTTTCCTCGTATTCCTGTTGGCTAACTGATTTTCCGCCGTCTAAATAATGTTGTAAAAGTCGGTGTGCAATCAAATCGGGATATCTTCTAATCGGCGAGGTAAAATGGGTGTAAAATTCAAAACCAAGTCCGTAATGTCCTATTGGTTCGGTGGAATAAACCGCTTTACTCATGGAACGCATCGCCAAAGTTTCAATCATGTTTTCCTCACCTTTTCCTTTAACATCTTTCAAAAGTTTGTTTAAAGATTCTGCCACTTTTTTGGTATTCGCCAAGTTCATTTGATAGCCGAAAGTTCCTACAAATTCTCTCAACGCTTCCAATTTTACTGGATCCGGATCGTCGTGAACACGGTAAATAAAAGTGAGATTGGTTCGTTCTCCTTTTCCGTTCAACGAGATAAATTCCGAAACTTTACGGTTGGCTAACAGCATGAATTCCTCAATTAAATGATTAGAATCTTTGCTGATTTTAAAGTAAACGCCGATTGGTTCATTGTTTTCATCAAGATTGAAGCGAACTTCACTTCTATCAAAAGTAATTGCACCTTTGTTGATTCTGTCTTTTCTTAAAATTTTTGCGAGTCGATCAAGCGTTAAAATTTCTTCAGCTAAATCGCCTTGTTTTGTTTCAATTCTTTCCTGCGCTTCTTCATAGGTAAATCTTCGGTCGGAATGAGTTACCGTTCTTCCAAACCATTGATTGAGGACATTGGCGTTATCATCCAATTCAAAAACCGCTGAAAACGTGAATTTATCTTCATTCGGACGAAGCGAACAAACATCGTTGCTCAAAACTTCGGGCAACATCGGCACTACTCTATCCACCAAATAAACGGAAGTTGCGCGATCGTAAGCTTCGTCATCAAGCGAAGTTCCGGGCGTTACATAATGGGAAACATCGGCGATGTGAACTCCGATTTCCCAATTTCCGTTTTGAAGTTTTCTGATGGAAAGTGCGTCGTCGAAATCCTTTGCATCTTTCGGGTCAATCGTGAAAGTGAGGATATTTCGCATATCGCGGCGTTTCGCCACTTCGCTGTCGTGGATTTGTCGGTCGATTTCGTTGGCTTCTTTTTCCACTTCTTCAGGGAAACTGTAAGGTAAACCGTATTCTGCAAGAATGGAGTGGATTTCGGTTTCATGTTCACCGGGAGCTCCAAGAACTTTGATGATTTCACCTTCAGGATTTTTAGAATTAGAATCCCAACGCAACATTTTTACCAAGACTTTGTCGCCGTCATTTGCGTCCAACATTTTTCCTTTTGGAATGAAAATATCCGTGTTGATCGACTTTTTATCAATTACTACAAAACCAAAATCCTTGTGCTTAATGAGTTGAAAAGTTCCCACAAATTCTTCGCGGCTTCTCTCCAAAACTTCTAGAACAGAACCTTCTAATTTTTTTCCCTTGAAATGATAGGTCACAATGAGAACGGTATCGCCCTGTAAGGCATGTTTCACGTTTTTGGAATGAACGAAAATGTCTTCATCCAATCCCTCCACTTTTACATAAGCGTTTCCTGTTTGGTTAAAATCGATGACACCGGTTAAAGTACCTTCAATCTTGAGGTTTACAATATATTTTCCTTTTTCTACCTCCTTAATTCTATCGTCTGCAATAAGTTTGTGAAGCGCTTGAATCACCTGTTCTCTTTGACGCGGATTTTTATAGTCGATTCCGTCTGCAATCTGTTTGTAGTTATAGATTTTAGAGGATTTCTCGTTCATAAAACGCAAAATCAAACGCCCAATTTCTTGGAGTTTGTGATTGTTTTTATGAGATATGAATTTTGATTTTCTTGGCATATACTATTTTGATTTTTTAACCGCAAAAGTCACAAAAGTTCTATGCGATTTATTTGTTATTTAGGCAAAGGAAGATTTCTATTAATTTTGGAAAATTCTAGCAAAAAGAAATTTTCTCCACCCTTTTTTCGTGTCTTCCGCCTTCGAAAGCGGTTTCTAAAAATTTTTCTACAATTTCCAGGGCGAGTTCTTTGGCGATGAATCTTGCAGGAATTGCTACCATATTGCAATTATTGTGCTGTCTTGAAAGTTCTGCCAATTCAGGCATCCAAACAAGAGCGCAACGGATTTTCTGATGTTTGTTGGCGGATAATTGAACGCCTTGTCCGCTTCCGCAAATAAGGATTCCCATTTCGTTTTCTCCGTTTTCTACGGAAGTTGCGGCAGGATGTACGAAATCGGGATAATCAACAGAATCGGGAGAATTGGTTCCGTAATCGGTGATTTCGTATTTTTCAGAAAGCTGCTTTTTAAGATATTCTTTGTACTCGAATCCCGCATGGTCGCAAGCAATGGCTATTTTTTTCATTTTTTACTATTAGATTTGATTTTTGAACTCTCACAAATTTAGGATTATTAAAATAAAAATTGTTTGATTAAATCTTAAATCTCAAATTTGTAGCGATATTTTAATTTTGGGAACGTAATTCACGTGAGGGATTGCAACGGAAATCCCACAGCAAGCGTTGGATTCAGCGATGGAGCGAGGAATTGCAGTGAAAAGCCCGACCCGAGAAGTGGCGAAACCTTATAGGTTGATCAAACCTTTAAGGTTTAGCTAGGAGAGGGACACGCCCAAAAAATTTTGAACAATACTTGTGAAGATAACCCCGAAATGGTGTGGATAAGTTTGTGAAAGATTCTCTTTTTTTATTCATATTAAATTCATATTGGAAATTGTTTTTGGATTTTCTTGCAAATATTTTTTGCAAGTTGTGGTGTCGAAATGATGAAGTTCTTCATAGTCGGTTTCTCAATAAATGTATTGCACAAGAGTTATTGACAATTGTTGATAAATGTTAAAGTAGATTAAGAATCAACGTTTTAAAATGTGAATTACCTATGAACTTTGTTTGAACTAAATGTGACGAAATAAAGCAATTTAGTTCTCCACAAAAACGGGTGCTACAACAACACTATTCATTTTTATTTTTTTAAAGAAAGAAAATAGTGTTGAGAAAATGAGTTTCGGCAGTTTGTGGAATTTTAAATGAAAATTAATTTTTAATCGTGCGATTTAATCTTAAATTTGTGAAACTTAAAAACAGTGATTTTTTTATGAAAACTATTAAGGATTTTGACTTTAAAGATAAAAAGGCTTTAGTTCGTGTGGACTTCAATGTGCCGCAAAGTGCAGACTTGAAAGTGACCGACAATACTCGAATTCAGGCAGTGAAACCTACCGTTGATAAGATTTTGAATGATGGAGGTTCTGTGATTTTAATGACGCATTTGGGAAGACCAAAAGGGAAGGTGTCGGAAGAATTTTCTCTGAAGAATATTGTTCCTGAAATTGAAAAAGTTCTGGGTAGCGAAGTGAAATTCTGCCCTGATTGCATGGGAGAAGATGCCTTGAACATGACGGGAAATCTAAAACCCGGAGAAATTCTTCTGTTGGAAAATTTAAGATTTTATAATGAAGAAGAAGCAGGCGATAAAGATTTTGCAGAAAAACTTTCAAAATATGCGGATGCTTATGTGAACGACGCATTTGGAACAGCGCATAGAGAACATGCTTCAACAGCTGTTATTGCACAATTTTTTCCATCAACTAAGTTTTTCGGTTTATTGATGGCGAAAGAATTGGAAGCAATTGACAAAGTCTTGAAAAGTGGTGAAAAACCTGTCACTGCGATTCTTGGAGGTTCTAAAGTTTCTACAAAGATTACCATTATTGAAAATATTCTACCTGCGATTGATAATTTGATTATCGGTGGAGGAATGGCGTTTACCTTTATTAAAGCTTTAGGCGGACAAATTGGGAATTCGCTTTTGGAAGAAGATAAACAAAATCTTGCTTTGGAAATTTTGGAGAAAGCTAAAGCTCAAAATGTAAAAGTTTATTTGCCTGTAGATACTATCATTGCAGATGAATTCAACAATGATGCAGATAGGAGAGAGGCGGATATTTATGATATTCCTGAAGGTTGGATGGGAATGGATGCAGGTCCAAAATCAAGAGATTTGTTCAATGATGTGATTTTGAATTCGCGAACCATTTTGTGGAACGGGCCAATTGGTGTTTTTGAAATGCCGAATTTCTCTGCAGGAACTGTTGCTTTAGGTGACAGTATTGCCGAAGCTACCAAATTAGGAGCATTTTCTCTTGTTGGGGGAGGTGATTCTGTTGCGTTCGTGAAGCAGTTTGGTTATGATGATAAGGTAAGTTATGTTTCTACAGGGGGTGGCGCAATGCTTGAAAGCCTCGAAGGAATGGAACTTCCGGGAGTTGCGGCCATAAATAATTAAGTAAAACTAAAACTTTAGTTTAGATAAAAAGTTTCCAATATTTTGGAAACCTTTTTTATTAAGAAGATCAGGAAATTTGATAGTAAATTATTTTTGAGGTGAAATTTTTGAAAAAGAAGGAATTCTTTTTAATATTTAAAAATTTGAAATACAAAAAAATTAAAAATTTGGGATTTTTGATCAAAATTTGACCTTCAGAAACTGCCCAAAAATTCAAAAACTATTTTTTTTCGATAATGTATATCAAACTAGAAAATTCGTCGTTTTTTAAGGCCTTTATGTTTGAAATTAGTCCGTAAATCATTCCTTTAAGCCAAAATAGGGTTGATTTTTTATACTTTTCGCTCAACATAGAAATATAGAACGAATCGAGTAGGAGTGGTTTGATTTTTTTGAGTTGCCATTTTTCATTGTTCATTAATTTTTCCATACCCGCTTTTGAAAAATGATAAACATGACGTGGAACATCGTATGCTGCCCAAAATTCGTTATAGCGTTTTGCATCATCTGAAGTGTGATTGGGAACAGCAATAATCAATAAACCGTTGGTTTTCAATTTATTATAAAAAATATTTAAGATATCTTCTTGATTATCAATATGTTCAAAGACATGCCATAAAGTAATCGCATCTAAACTGTTGTTCTCTATTTCAGAAGTATCTACAACAATTTTGGTTTTTGAAACTTTTTTTAAAGCGGCATTTCTTGCTGATTCGTTTGGCTCAAATCCGAAAGTGTGAAAATCTTTTTCAATATATTTTACAAATTCCCCTGCGCCGCATCCGTAATCAAGAACCTTTTTTTCGGTTCCAATGAGATCTTTTAGAATATTTTTTTTATAGCTTAAATTAAAGACTTGTAAAAATTTGTAAAGTTTTTCTTTCAAAGAACCCGAATCTTGATGATGCGAAATATAATCTTGACTCTCGTAATATTTGTCAAGATTTGCAGGAAGTGGAACCGTTCTGAAAATTCCCTTCGTTTCAGTTTCTATAATTTCGAAATCTTCCTGGGTAAGAAAGTGGTCTTTTATTCTCATTATTGATTTGAGATTTGAGGTTTGAAATTTGAAATTGACTGCTTTTGGAATTTCAAATAAATAATTTCAAACTAAAGATTGTTTCACGTGAAACATTACTTTAAATAAATTAATAAAACATTAATATCCGCAGGAGAAACTCCACTGATTCTTCCTGCCTGTGCGATGGTTTTAGGACGAATTTTCATGAACTTCTGTTTTGCTTCTGCTGATAATGATTTCAATGTATTATAATCAAAATCTTCAGGGATTTGAATGGTTTCTAAACGGAGTAGCTTGGAAACGTTTTCTTTTTCTTTTTCGATATAGCCACGATATTTTACGTTGATTTCTGCCTGTTCTTTTACTTCGTCAGAATAGTTTTCTGTTCCTACTTTGATGAAATCAATTTCTTCCAATTTCTCTAAAGTCATGTTTGGTCTAGTTAATATCTGAGCTGCACGATAAGCTTGGTCAACAGGAGAGGATTCAATACTTTCAAGGACTGGATTGATGACTCCTGGTTTTAAGGAAGTATCTCTCAAGAAAGCTTCCAGTTCGTTACTTTTTGCAATTTTTTCTTCCACTTTTCTTAAACGTTCTTCTTTGGCTAAACCTAGATTGTACGCTTTTTCAGTCAAACGAATATCTGCATTATCTTGCCGTAAAAGTAAGCGATATTCAGCACGGGAAGTAAACATTCTGTAAGGTTCTTCCGTTCCTTTGGTAATTAAATCATCAATTAAAACTCCGATATATGCTTCATCACGATTAAGGATGAATTCTTCTTTTCCGTGAACTTTATTATGGGCATTAATTCCTGCAATTAAACCTTGTCCTGCAGCTTCTTCGTACCCTGTAGTTCCATTGATTTGTCCTGCAAAATAGAGGTTTTCAATCAATTTGGTTTCTAAAGTGTGATTCAATTGAGTAGGAGGGAAGTAGTCATATTCAATGGCATAACCTGGTCGAAAAACTTTAACATTTTCAAAGCCTGGAATATGTTTCATCGCTTTAACTTGAACTTCCTCCGGGAGAGATGAGCTGAATCCGTTGACGTAAATTTCTACCGTTCTCCAACCTTCAGGTTCTACGAACAATTGATGGCGGTTTCTCTCAGCAAAACGGTTAATTTTATCTTCAATACTTGGACAATATCTTGGACCTAAACTTTGAATGGTTCCATTAAACATCGGACTTCTATCGAATCCTTCACGTAAAACTTCATGGACTGTCTCGTTGGTGTAAACAATGTGACAACTTAATTGTTTTTGAAGTTTCGGAGAATCTAAATATGAAAATTTACCAGGATTTTCGTCGCCTTTCTGTTCTTCCATTTTGGAGTAATCCAGGCTTCTTCCGTCGACTCTTGGTGGAGTCCCGGTTTTCATTCTTCCTGCTTCAAAACCTAATGAAACCAATTGTTCGGTAATTCCAAAAGCTCTGGGTTCACCCATTCTTCCACCACCTAATTGTTTGTCTCCAACGTGAATTAAGCCGTTTAGAAATGTTCCGTTGGTAAGAACTACAGATTTTGCTTTGATTTGTATTCCCAAAGAGGTAACAACTCCTGCAACTTTATTATTTTCAATGATTAAACTTTTCACCATATCTTGGAAAAAATCCAGATTTGGTGTATTTTCAAGAGCAATTCTCCATTCTTCTGCGAACATCATTCTGTCATTTTGCGTTCTTGGAGACCACATCGCAGGTCCTTTGGAAAGGTTCAACATTTTGAACTGGATTGCAGATTTGTCCGCAACAATTCCTGAATAACCTCCCATTGCATCGATTTCTCGAACAATTTGTCCTTTTGCGATTCCGCCCATTGCAGGATTGCAGCTCATTTGTCCAATGGTTTGCATATTCATGGTGACAAGCAAAGTTTTTGAACCTAAATTTGCTGCTGCAGCTGCTGCTTCGCAACCGGCGTGTCCTGCTCCAACAACGATGACGTCGTATATTTCGTTAATCATATTTTTTTCAAATTATAAACTTTGTCAAAAAATTAGAAGTTTGACAAAGAAATGTTTCACGTGAAACATTGTGAAGATTTAATTAGAAGTTCTGCTCAAAACTAGCCCCGATTGAAGCGGCATCCTTTTGTGCAGCGAAGCGGAACTAAAGATATAGCGGAAAGCTGGAAATAGCTCTTAATAAAAATATTAGAGATTGCATCACTTCATTACATATCGTTCGCAAAGACATTCAAATAAAAATCTTCTTTTTGTCGCATTACTGTAATTTCTTCTTCCGTCTTGTCTTTGTAACCCATTAAGTGAAGAATTCCGTGTGCTAAAACCCTGTGAAACTCTGAATTAAAGTCTCTTACCAAAGTTTTGGCATTATCAGAAATGCGCGGCAAAGATACGAAAATATCTCCCGAAATAGTTTTTCCTTTAACATAATCAAAAGTGATGATGTCGGTGTAATAATCGTGGTCTAAGAAATCTTGATTTACTTTTAAGAGATATTCATCATCGCAAAAAATGTAATTGATTTCTCCTAGTTTTTTGTTTTCTGTTTTGATGACGTCTTCTAACCACGAAATGGTTGCTGTAGAAATAGGGATTTCATCAATATTTTCGAAAAAGAACTGTATCATATTATTAAAACCAATGACCGAGAATGACGCTGAATATATTATTCTTGTTGGTGAAGGACCTGCTGTAATTGAGTTTAACCTGACCGAATGGGGATTTATATCCAGCTGTTAAACCTGCTGAAGATTCGGAGATATGAATCAAATCATCCACTTTTAAATCGTTGAATAGATTAGCAATGCTAAAGTCTGCGTTTAAAAAGTAATTTTTATAAACCTTGAACTGAAATGTGTTGATATTGGTCAACATATTTTTTGCTCCCAACTGGCCGAATTCATATCCCGAAAACCGCGTAAAATTTCCTAGATTTTGATCAAAAATTCCGCCAATTCTAAATAAATAGTAATCGTTTAACACTTCACCTACTGTGAATCCACCAAAAAGACCTAATCTATAAGTAAACCAATCCGTGAAAGGGAAGTTGATTTGTGTAGTGATTTTTGTCTGTATTGTGCTTCCCTTTTCGTCATTTACAAGCAAATCAAGAAGTTTACTTTCGGCATTCAATGTAAATCCTCTTGTTGGAAATCCTTTGTCGTCTTGCGTGTCGCTCCTGATAAAAACATAGGGATTCAAAAAGTTTCTACCATCCGAAAAAACGGCACTTCCTACAGTTTTCGATTCAAAATAATCATGACTTAATCCTCCTCCAATTGCAAACTTGTCTCGCCAAACAGATTGTATAAAAACGTCATTTCTGAACCAATTCCACCTTTGATAAATATTGGAGTCTACATTCTTCAGATCAAGTGTCATTCCCGAAGCATATACGCCGAATCCTGGAATATATCCATTATCGATAAAATAATTAAAATAGTATCTAGGTTTATCACCTATAACTACATCCAATGAAATAATAGAATTCCTGAATAAAAGCCTTTTAGCCGTTGCGTTTAGAAGCATGCCCGTTTTGAAAATTTCATCATAATGCAAACCAAACTTCAGAAAGAATCGCGTATCGTCTTCAGTAACAAATAGTTTGAGATAGTTTTTGTTATCTTCAGTGATCACATCGTAGTTAATGAGTTTGTAATTATTGGTTGCATAAAGTTTATCAATCATCTTATTGAGGGTTCCATAGGTTTGCATCGATGGAAGCTTAAGATTCATCTTACCCAAAATGTAATTCTTTCTAAAAATGTGGTTATTTTCTACCGCAAGACTGTCAATTTTGTAAACATTTGAATAAATGGAACTTAAAGGTGCGCGAAGCATATTTTGCTGCTTTTTTGGGAGTAAAGAAAGGGTTTCCACAAGTTTCTGAGCTGCCACATAACCAGAATCAAGAATAATTTTTTTTGCATCGTAACTTGTCGCGCTCATTCCCTTCAAATCGGGATGAATGTTGATATCGGTGTATTTGTATTGGTTTTTTGTTTCCTTTTGAATCCCAAAATCAATGACCTGATTGAGAATCGCAATTGCAGATTGTAAATCTTTTCTGCTCGCTAAAGGTTGACTTAAATCTACGCCAATTACCACATCTATTCCTTTGTCTTTTAATGGTTTGGAAGGATAATTCACTGTCATTGCTCCGTCAATATAAATGGAATCTCCAATCTTCACGGGATCCATCAATCCTGGAAAAGCGGAACTCGCCATAATGGAACTCACCAAATCTCCCTTTTCAAAAACCTCCATTTTTCCACTTTCGAGGTTGGTTGCAATACACATGAAAGGAATTGGCAGTTTTGAAAAATCATCAATATTGGAGACACTTTTAAAGAGCTCTTTCAATAGGTAAATATTTTTTTGACCTGTGGAAATTGCTTTTGGTAAAACATTCACCTTTCCGTTTGTTATAGGAATTGTCAAGAGATATTTATCGACTGATTTGTTGAAAAAAGTAGTTTCCTGCCTTGTTTTTTCGTTTGCGATAATCGTATAGAAATCGGTATCCATTACGATCTTCTCAATTTCTTTCCCAGTATAACCCGAAGCGTAAAGTCCGCCAACAATGGAACCCATACTTGTTCCGGAAATATAGTCAACCTTAACTCCTAGAGAATCAAGCACTTTTAAAACTCCGATGTGTGCGAAACCTTTTGCTCCACCTCCCGAAAGTGCCAAACCGATTTTTGGATTTTTGGGAATCGTAAATCCTTCTCTTACCTGCGAATGGTAAAAGTTGGCGAAAATCATGAGAATGAACAACAGAAATTTTTTCATTAATCTTTGATATAAATTCTTTTTACACGTCGAGAAATCGAGGTTAAAACTTCATAAGGTATTGTTTTACAATAATCTGCAAATTCTTCCAAACTTGGTTTTGAGTTAAAAATAATGACTTCATCTCCTTCTTTTGCAGCGAAATCATCGATTTTAATCATCATCATATCCATGCAAACGTTGCCCACAATAGGGAAAATAATTCCTCCAATTCCAACATTTCCGGCTTTGTTTCCAATCAGCCGTGGAATTCCGTCTGCGTAACCAACGGGAATCGTGGCAATTCTTGTACCGCTTTCCGCTCGATATTTTCTACTGTAACCAATTGAATCTCCTTGATTTACTTCCGAGATTTGTGAAATTACGGTTTTAAAACTTACCGCGCTCTGTAATTGTTTTTTTATTTCAGTATTTGAGGAAATTCCGGCCATTCCAATTCCAATTCTTACCATATCGAATTGATATTCAGAGTAATTCACTATTCCCGAAGTATTTAAAATATGTCGAAGTGGAGTGTAATTTAACCCTGAAATTAATTTCTCTGAATTTTTCTTGAAAACCTCAATCTGTTCAAGTGTATATTCCTTTTCATTGAAATCATCAGAAGAAGAAAGATGGCTAAATATACTCTCCACCTTCACATTCATCGAGTTCAACTTTTCAATGAGTTCACCCAATTCATCTTCCTTAAAACCAAGTCGATGCATTCCTGTTTCCAACTTGATGTGGATTGGATATTTCTGCTGAATGCCTTTTCTAATCAATTGCTGGTTAAACAGTTCCAAAACGCGAAAACTATAAATTTCGGGTTCCAAATTGAAATCAATGATGATGTCATAACTATGCTGTTCAGGATTCATCACCATAATCGGCGTAGTAATTCCATTTTTTCGCAAATCAACGCCTTCATCTGCATACGCAACTCCAAGATAATCAATGTGATGATGCTGTAAAAATTCAGCAACTTCATAGCCGCCTAAACCGTAAGAATACGCTTTTACCATCGCCATCATTTTGGTTTCAGGTTTCAGCAAAGATTTATGAACATTGATGTTGTGAAGAATCGCATTCAAATTCACCTCCAAAACGGTGTCGTGTTTTTGAAGTTCGAGATGATTTTTCACCCTTTCAATTTCAAATTTTCTTGCTCCTTTTAATAGAATTATTTCATTTTCGATTTGATTAAATAAATGATTTTCAATTAATTCACTGGTATTATTAAAAGTGTAAGTTTCAGCTCTGAAAAGCTTATTAAATTTCGAAATCTCGTTTCCGATTAGAAAAACTTTGCCGAAATTTTGGTGATTGGTCAACTCTGCAACTTCATGATAAAGTTGGTCAGAATTTTTTCCTTCCACAAAATCCGTGATAATTAGTGTTTTTAGTGGCTTATTATATTCATTGATAAACTGAAAAGCAATCTTCAAAGAATCCAAATCCAAATTAAAAGAATCGTTGATTATCAAATTGTTGCGAAGTCCGTTTACACTCTCCAAACGCATTTCGATGGATTTTAGAGCATTCAGTTTTTCAATAATCTTCGAATTGGAAAAACCAAATTCTTTTAAGACCGCAATCACACACAAAACATTGATTAAAGTGGCTTCATCTCTTTGTTGTACAGGAACCGAAAAATCCTCATCGAAATATCGAATTTTGAGGTCTTCATTTTTATTCTTCCAATCGTTTTTAATATAGATATTGTTTGAATGTTTTAGACCGAAAGAAATTAATTTTTTACTTAAGTAAAGGTCATTAATTTTATTGACAACCAATTCGTTATCGCCATTAAAAATGATAATTTCAGAATTTTTAAATAGTAAAATTTTCTCATCAATAAGTTGCTCTTCATCTTTAAAGTTTGAAGAATGAGCAGAGCCGATATGTGTTAAAATTCCAATTTGAGGAGGAAAAATATCTTCCAAAATTTCCATTTCGTTTGGTTTAGAAATTCCGACTTCAAAAATTCCGAGTTGATGTTTATTATTGATTTCGAGAAGAGAAATAGGAAGCCCAATTTGAGAATTAAAACTTTTCGGACTTTTCACGGTAATGAACTCGTCGAAAAGACTTTGATAAAGCCATTCTTTCACGATGGTTTTCCCATTGCTTCCCGTGATTCCAATGGTTTTTAAGTCAAATTTATGCAAATGATATTTTGCCAAATCCTGCAAAAATTTCACCGAATCTTCTACAATAATCCATGTAACATTTTCAATTTCAAGTACTTGACGTTCAGAAATAATGACTGAAACTCCTTTTTCAACCGCGGAATAAATATATTTTTCGCCCGAATTTTTTGAAGTATTGATGGCTAGAAAAAACGTGTTTAGAACAGAGAAAATATTTCGACTGTCAAACGCAATATTTTTAATGTGAAGATTTTCATCCCCGATTAATTGCGAATTCGTGATTTCTGCGAGTTGTTTGGTGGTGTAATTCATCTATTTCCGCTTCGACATTTCTTCATTAAAAACTTTTCTACTCACCGCTTCGTAACTGTCGGTTTCACCCAGTTGCACCAAATCGGTATTTTCAGAAGTTCGCATCGAATGATTAGCAAGATTTCCCGTTCTTTTACAAATCGCGTGAACTTTCGTCACATATTCCGCCGTTGCCATCAAATTCGGCATCGGCCCAAACGGACGTCCCATGAAATCCATGTCCAAACCTGCAATCACCACACGAATCCCCGCATTTGCCAATTGGTTGGCTACATCTACAATGCTTTCGTCAAAAAATTGCGCCTCGTCGATTCCCACCACATCGCAAGTTGAACCGAGTAGCAAAATCTCGTTCGGACTTTCAACGGGCGTACTTCGGATTTTGTTCTGATTGTGGGAAACTACCTCTTCTTCTGCATATCTTGTGTCGAGTTTTGGTTTAAAAATCTCCACATTTTGTCCCGCCATTTCCGCACGCCGAAGTCTGCGAATCAATTCCTCGGTTTTTCCCGAGAACATCGAGCCGCAGATTACTTCCATCCAACCGCTTTGTTTGGCGTGATTTATTGTATTTTCTAAAAACATTTGTTAAATTAGCCGTAATATTTAAGATATCAAAATTAAGGAAATTTAATAAGAAACCATCATGCAAAACCTTCAGGATATACAGGAAAAGATTTTTTTTGAGGCGAAAAATATTCTCGAAACCCTTTCAAAAATTAATTCGAAAGACGAATTATTAGCAAAGCAGGATCTGTTTTCAGAGGTTACAGACAGAATTGCCTTCCTTCGGATTTTAGAAAAAAACAGAGATAGTTTTGTTGTTGAAACACCTTTGCAAATCATTGATAATCAAGAGACAGACTTAGATTTAAACAAAGAACATGCTCCGAAAAATGAGGAATATTTTGACGATGCTCCTTACGAAGAAGATGTAATCGAGGAAGAAGTAATTTTTACCAATGAGCTGAACGATATTGATGCCGAAGAATTACCAGAAATATCAATTTCAGGAGAACAATTAGAAGCGCCTATCGTAGCAAAATTGTCTGAAGGAGAGGTTTCAGATTTATCCTTGCAAGAACCTGATAAGGAAATTCCTTTAATTGTAGAACAGGAACAGTCTGATTACCATGAAAAAGTTGCACAGAGAGAGCGAGAATTTTTAGAATCAGAAGAACGACGTAGAAAAATTGTGGAATTCAACAAAGAAGATGTTGTTCATCCACCAAAAGAAGAAGTGTTTCAAGAAAATAAAACCCAGCAACATCACGCTGAGAAAAAATTTAAGTTGGCGAATATCAAAGGTTTAAAAGCCGTTCAGAATTTATTTGACGACGACCCACTTGAAAATGGTGAAGATGTTTCGGTAAAACATGCTGTAAAAGACGATTCAGGAAGTTTATTAAAAACCAATATTCCAACTGATTTCATGGAGGCGGAAAAGCGCAAACCAGAATTCAAACTTGATTTGAACGACAAAGTTGCTTTTACGAAATTACTTTTTAAAGGAAATGAAGAAGAATTAAAATTCACCATCGATAAGCTGAATTCCTTCAAAGATTTGGAAGACGCGAGACAATATTTAAGCGAAATCTACTACTTAAAAGATTGGGGAAAATCTGATGAATACGCACAAAGACTGTGGAGTTTGGTAGAAAATAAGTTTCTTTAAAGATCGGAGACCGAAGTCGGATTTCGGAAGAAAAATTCTGAACCCACGAAAATCTTTTATAAACAAGTAAATCTACGGACTTCGGACTGCCGTCTTCCGACCAAAGAATTATGATAAACAAAATTGAACAGTTCCAAAACGTCTTCTTCATCGGAGTTGCAGGAGTTGGAATGAGTGCAATTGCACAATATTTACAGGGAATCGGAAAAAACGTTTCGGGAAGCGACCGTTATTTTCATCCGAACGAATACAACAAAACCAAAGAACAACTGGAAGCAGAAGGAATTAAATGTTTTCTTCAGGACGGAAGCGGAATTACTGAAAATACGGACTTAATCGTAGTTTCCACCGCAATTGAAGATACGGTTTATGAAGTTCAGAAAGCAAAAGAATTGGGAATTCCAATTATCAGACGAAGTGAACTTTTGTCCATCATCGCCAAAAGTAAAAAAACAATTGCAGTTGCTGGAACATCAGGAAAGTCAACAACTTCCGCGATGCTTTACCAAATTTTGTTGGATGCGAAATTAGAACCGAGTATAATTTCAGGAGCAGGTTTAACTTCCATTATTAAAGAAGGAAAAATCGGAAACGCAGCCATCGGAAAAGGAGAATGGCTCATTATTGAAGCTGATGAAAGTGATGGTTCTGTGGTGCAATATGAACCTGAAATCGGTTTGCTTTTAAACATTGATAAAGACCATCAAGAAATTGATGAATTAATCGATTTATTTACTATTTTTAAAAACAATACAAAGGGTTTATTTATTGTAAATCAATCAAATGCATTGGCAAAAACATTGTCGGCTGATTTTCAACAAGATTTTGGTTTTGAGGATGAAAATGCTCGATATACAGTGACCGATTTCAAACAAAATGGATTTGAATTATCCTTTAGAATTTTGGGACAATCGGTGATGATGCATTCCCTTGGAAAGCACAGCGCCGAAAATGCTGCAGCTGCGATTGCAGTAGCCAATCAAATAGGAGTAGATTTGGAGGTTTGCGCCGAAAGCTTGGAACATTACGAAGGAATTTATCGCCGTCACCAAATTCTAGGACAAAAAAATGGAGTTTGGGTAATCGACGATTATGCACATAATCCTGCAAAATGTGCTGCAAGTATCAATGCTTGTCAACCTTTGGCGGAAAAGGTTATCGCATGGTTTCAACCGCACGGTTATAAACCGACCAAATTTTTACGAAAAGATTTTGTGGAGGAAATTTCCAGAATTTTGCGCCCGCAAGATGAGATTTGGATGAGCGAAATTTTCTATGCAGGTGGAACTGCCGAAAAAGACATCTCCGCAAATGATTTGGTTGAAGACATCAAAGCAAAAGGAAAAAACGCCCATTTTGTAGAAAACAGAAACGATTTGCTCGAACAATTGCGCCCTGAATTGAAAGAGGGAACGGTTCTTCTTTTAATGGGAGCGAGAGATCCGAGTTTGGAGGAGTTTTGTAAAGATCTGTATAATAAACTTTAAGTATCTTCTGTGTAAATCTGTGATAGCTGTGAGAAATCAATGAGTGGAATCCTATACTTCGTTCCAACCCCGATTGGAAATCTAGAAGACATGACTTTCAGAGCAATAAAAGTTTTGAAAGAAGTCGATTATATATTATGTGAAGACACAAGAACTTCGGGAGTTTTGCTAAAACATTATGAAATAGCTAAACCATTGAAATCGTATCACTTACATAACGAACATCACAGTACACAAAAAGTAATTGAAGATTTAAAAAACGGACAAAATATCGCCATCATCACCGATGCAGGAACGCCGGGAATTTCAGATCCCGGTTATCTTTTAGCCAAAGCTTGTGCGGATGAAAATCTGGAAATGATTTGTCTTCCCGGCGCAACAGCTTTTGTTCCGGCTTTGGTGGTTTCAGGTTTGCCCAATCATGATTTTTATTTTGCTGGTTTTTTACCACAGAAAAAAGGCAGACAAACCAAGCTAAAACAACTTGCAGAAGAAAAAAAGACGATAGTCTTGTATGAAAGTCCGCATAAAATCAACACGACTTTAGAGCAAATCAAAGAGTTTTTTGGCGATGAAACTAAAGTGAGTTTAAGCCGGGAAATCTCCAAAAAATTTGAAGAAACTAAACGCGGAACGATTGATGAACTCATTGCCTTTTCAAAAAGTAAGACTTTGAAAGGAGAGATCGTTTTGATTATCAATAATTCAATTTAACTATCTTTGAACATAATAATTCAGATAAAACTCAAATAAAATATGGGACTATTAGAAGGAAAAGTTGCCCTCATTACAGGCGCAACAAGAGGAATCGGAAAAGGAATCGCTGAAGTTTTTGCCAAAGAAGGCGCAAAAGTCGCTTTCACTTACGCCGGTTCTGTGGATAAAGCAAAAGCATTGGAAGAAGAACTTTCAAAAATTACGACAGTAAAAAGCTATCAATCAGATGCTTCCGATTATGATGCGGCTCAAAAATTAGTCGAAGATGTTTTGGCAGAATTTGGGCAAATCGATATTTTGGTGAATAATGCAGGAATTACTCGCGATAATTTAATGTTGAGAATGTCAAAAGAAGATTGGGACACCATCATTAAAGTAAATCTTGATTCGGTTTTTAATTTAACGAAAGCCGTAATCAAACCAATGATGAAGGCAAAATCAGGCTCCATTATCAATATGACTTCGGTTGTTGGAGTTAAAGGAAATGCGGGACAAGCCAATTACGCTGCGTCAAAAGCAGGTGTAATCGGCTTCTCTAAATCTATTGCTTTGGAATTAGGTTCCAGAAATATCCGTTGCAATGCGATTGCTCCTGGTTTTATTGAAACAGAAATGACCGCGGCTTTGGATGAAAAAACGGTTCAAGGATGGCGAGAAGGAATTCCGTTAAAACGTGGCGGTCAACCTGAAGATGTTGCAAACGCTTGTGTTTTTCTAGGTTCAGAGATGTCGAGTTATATTACAGGACAAGTTTTAAATGTTGATGGCGGAATGTTGACATAAATTATAAAAATCCTTCAAGAACTAGACTGCACCCAAAAGTTTAGACAAAATTAAACAATATTATTAAAGGAAAGAGTTCGGTACTGTACCGGGCTCTTTCCTTTTAAATTAAGCCTTATTCTGTCGTTGTTGTAATAATCAATGTATTCTTTTATTTCTTTCCTGAGTTCGTCGATAGAACCAAACTTTTTGGTATAAAACATTTCAGACTTCAATGTTCCGAAGAAATTTTCGATTATGGCATTGTCCAGACAGTTCCCTTTTCGGGACATACTTTGAACAATTCCTTTTTCTTTTAATATATTTTGATAAGCTTTCATTTGATATTGCCAACCTTGGTCTGAATGTAAAATGATGTTTTCTGTATTTTTAATTTTCTTTAAACCCTTTTTCAGCATATCTGTAATCTGTGCAAAGACAGGCCTTTCTGAGAGATTATAGCTGATGATTTCACCGTTGAATAAATCGATTATCGGAGATAAATAGAGCTTATTTCCCGAGACATTAAATTCCGTTACATCGGTTGCCCACTTCGTGTTCGGCTGGTCGGCTTTGAAATTTCTTTTCAAAATATTGGGTGCTATTTTTCCTTGTTCTCCACGGTAAGATTTGTATTTCTTTACCCGTATAATGCTTTTCAGTCCTAGCGATTTCATTAATCTCAATACTGTTTTATGATTGATAATAATTCCTTTATCTCTCATTGTCAAAGTAATACGCCGGTATCCAAACCTTCCTTTGTGTTGATGATAAATCTGTTTTATCATTGTTTTTACGTCCGAATATTTGTCGGTTTGAGCCTTGTTTTGATGATAATAGAAACTGCTTCTCGCCATCCCGGTACAATCCAATAATACGGACAGATTGTATTTAGGCCTTAACTCTTCGATGGCTTTTGCTTGTTCTTTTTGAGAGTTAAGGCGTCTAACTTTTTTAGAAAATCGATTTCGGCTCGCAGTCTTTCATTTTCCAGTAACAATTCTTCTTCCCTGGTCAATGGTTTGCCAGACTTTTTCTTTTTACGTTGGTAATCGCTCATAATTGCTGGTCTTCCTTTGGGTTTATTCTGTAACCCTAAAATACCACTTTTTTCGTAAGCGCTCCGCCAATTGGTGATGCTGGATTCTGCAGCGATATTAAACCGTGCAGCAGCTTGCTTTAGAGATAAGTCTTGTGCCTTGATCGTTTCCAAAACTCTTAACTTAAATTTTACGTCATAACGGCGATTGCTTCTGCGTTGCAGTCCTTCAATTCCGTACAAATCATAAAACCTTTTCCATTTGCGAACAACCGTCGCATCCAAACCTACTTCCTGTGCCAAAGAGTGGATCGACAGATCATTTTTCTTAATCTTCTCCACACAACTCACCTTAAATTCTAAACTATACTTTGATTCTCCCATAATAAAAATGCCCCTAAAAAGTGTCTAACTTTTTGGGGGCAGTCCAAACTTTAACTTGAAGGATTTTTTTTATTTTTCGAAAGACTTTTCAAATCTTTGCTGGCAAAAAATTTCTATTTTATTTCTATGCAGCCCACTCTTCCACCTGCATTTCCAGTGGGTTGGGTTTTGAAATCGTCTCGACCTGCGTGAATGATTAATGATTTTCCTATGATATTTTTGGTTTCGTCTTTACAACCAATGCACCATTTATCGGTCTTGAATAACAATCTAGCGGTTC
Source organism: Candidatus Kaistella beijingensis (assembly GCF_020084865.1). Classification (NCBI taxonomy): domain Bacteria; kingdom Pseudomonadati; phylum Bacteroidota; class Flavobacteriia; order Flavobacteriales; family Weeksellaceae; genus Kaistella; species Candidatus Kaistella beijingensis. Next base: position 1,943,034 of record NZ_CP071953.1, read on the forward strand.
CCTCTTTATCGGCATTCAAGTTTCCAATGTCTCCCATGTGGAAAGTCTCAGAACCAAATTTTCCGTGATCGTGATTGGTTGGATTCCAGTGTCCACCTGCAGAACTTCCATCAGTTGATGAGCAATCTCCTTTTTCGTGAATGTGAACCGCATGAATTCCGGGAGTTAATTTGTAAACATTCAAATCCATCTCCACGTTTTTTCCTGTCTGAACAAATTTTGCCGTACCTTGAGTTTCGGTACCACTTTTAGAATTGATGGTGTAATTTTTTGTCGTTGTGCAAGATACAGCTAAAATTGCGCTGCAAGCAAGCAAAGATAATTTTGTAGCGTTCATAATGATATTTTTTAATGTTTATATTTTCCAAAAATTTTCGGGCAATCAAAAAAACAAATCAGTCGTTGTTTTTTACCGTTCAGAAAAAATTAATTTTACAGAAACTATTTTGACTTTACTTTTGAAGTAAAAAATTTCAATCCCATGAAAATTCAATCCATCAAAAATCTTACCATCGTACTTTTTACGGCTTTTAGTGTGGTTCTTCATGCACAAATTACAATTTCAGGAAAAATTTCTTTTAAAAATAAAGGAGTAAAAGACATTTCCGTTACGTTGAAAGATACTTACGACGGGGCAACCACTGATGAAAATGGTCATTATTCTTTTCAAACTTCTGAAAAAGGAAATCAAATTTTGGTGTTTACCAATCCAAAATTTGTAGAAGTTGAGAAACCAATTCTTATTGAAAACCAAAATATTACAATAAATTCTGAGCTTAAAGAACAAATTTCTGAAATTGATGCCGTTGTCATTTCCGCGGGTTCTATCGAAGCAAGCGACAAAAAAAGAGCGACTGCGCTTCTCACACCAATCGACATTTATACCACAGCCGGAGCGGACGGACAAATTTCTTCGGCGCTAAATTATCTTCCCGGCGTTCAAAAAGTAGGTGAAAGTGAAGGCCTTTTCGTTCGTGGTGGAACTGGATCGGAAACCAAAATCTTCATGGATGGAAGTTTAATCAACAACTATTTTTCCAATTCCGTTCCCGGAATTGCAGGGCGAGACCGCTTCAACACTTCATTGTTTAAAGGAAATATTTTTTCTAGCGGCGGTTATTCTGCACTTTACGGACAGGCTCTTTCCGGAGTGCTTATTTTGGAAAGTGTAGATCTACCGGACACAACTTCCTTCGATTTCGGAATTTCACCCATTTTCGCGAGTGGCAGTTTTCAGAAATTATCAAAGGACAGGACTTATTCTTTTGGGACGAGTTTAATTTACTTTAACCTTGGTTTGGTACAGCAAATTTTTAAATACAATACCGATTTCAGCAAGCCTGCACAGGGTTTTGGCGGCGATGCAAACTTCAGAATTAAAACGAAATCCGGCGGAATGTTTAAATATTACGGAAGTTTCGATACCAATCAAATGGCGGTGAAATCTACAAGTCTTGAACCGGAATATGACCAAACAAAAGTGGATTTAAATTCCGCAAACATGTATCACAATCTTTCTTTCAAGCAAAAATTTGGAAAATATTTATTGAATGCGGGAGCTTCTTATTCTTACAATGATGCTAAACTGAATTTTGCCACTTTAAAAAATGACGTTGAAACACCGCAAACCGCTTTTAATAACAAGGATAATTATTTCAATTTTAAAACGGTTTTAGAAAGAAAGATCAACAAAATCAGTGCGATTCGTGGTGGAGTTGAGTTTAATAATGCTCATGAAACCAATAATTTTAATAAAACCTACACCGATTTACTTTCATCGGTATTTGCGGAAACCGATTTGGGATTCAGCAACAATCTGTCCGCAAAAGTTGGAGTCAGAGCGGAAAATTCTTCCTACTTGGATAAAACCAACGTCGCTCCAAGGTTTGCGTTGGCTTATCGACTTTCAAAAGATTGGACTTCCTCTTTCGCTTACGGGATTTTCTATCAAAATCCTGAAAGTAAATATTTGAATTCCAACACACCGTTGACTTTCCAAAAAGCGGAACATTATATTTTGCAGGTTCAAAAATCTTCGGAAGGTAGAAGTTTCAGATTGGAAGCATTTTACAAAGATTATCAGAAATTGGTGAAAACTTTTGGCGACCAATATCTTCAAACCGCCATCAATAACGATGGAAATGGAACAGCAAAAGGTGCAGAAATCTTTTGGCGCGACAAAAAAACCTTTAAAAATATCGATTATTGGGTTTCCTATTCCTTTTTAGACACCAAACGAGATTTTATGAATTATCCAATTTCACTTGTTCCAAGTTTTGCGGCGAAACACACGCTTTCAGTTGTGGCAAAAAAATTTGTAACCGATTTGAAAACAGGATTTAACCTTTCATATACCTATGCTTCTGGAAGACCTTATTACGACATCGTTTCACAAAGTGGAACAAATATTTTAAGGCACGAAGGAACATTGAAAGATTACAGCGGACTCAATTTCAGCGTGAATTATCTTCCGAATTTGGGTAAAAAAGATGCCAAAGCATTTACCGTTTTGGTTTTAAGCGTATCGAATATTTTAGGCAACAAAAATGTGTATGGTTACAACTTTTCCAAAGACGGGATGAGAAGTTCTGCGGTTGTTCCGCCTGTGAATACCTTTGTGTTCATCGGTGCATTTATCAGTTTCGGAGTGGATAAAACGAATGATGCGATTAACAATAATTTATAGCGGGAAAATTGGCGATGGAAGATGAAAGTTTACAATTGGAGCGCAAAACGATAAACAAGAAACAAGAAACAAAATTACAGTTCAGATTGCATTTTCAACCTTTCAGAAAAAAATAATTTTCAACAGAACATTTTTAAAATACCTTTGATTCATCAAAATAGAAATCACAAACAAAAATTCAATATCATGGCAAGAATTATTTTCGCAATCGCAATGTTCATCAGTAGTATTGTATTTGCACAAACCGCTTACGAAAAAGTAATGACCGAAAAATTAGCAAAAATAGAAAAGCTGCATTCGGCAGATGAACTTACTGCACTTTCAAACGATTTCACACGAATCGGTGACAAGGAGAAATCGCAGTGGCTTCCTTATTATTACGCTGCTTTCGCAACCATTCAAAAAGGTAGGGTTGCAATGAGAGAAGGCAAAACCTCTGAATTAGACCCCATTGCAGACGAAGCTCAAAAATCTTTAGACAAAGCGTCTGAATTAAATAAAGACAATGCTGAAATCTTGATTCTGCAAAAAATGATTCACGGTTTGAAAATGATGGTGAATCCGCAACAACGCTTTATGAGCGAAGGAATGTTGGCTGCAGAAGCTTTAAGTAAGGCCGAAAAATTGGACGCGGAAAATCCTAGAATCACATTAATGAAAGCGGAAGACACGTATTTTACCCCAGAACAATTCGGTGGAAGCAAAGCAAAAGGCTTGGAACTGTTCCAAAAATCTTTAGATCAATTTAAAGTGTATAAACCGAAAACTGCTTTAGATCCAAGTTGGGGAAAAGGGGAAGCGGAATATTTCTTGGCAAATAAACCGTAATTTATTTCTCGCAGATTTAGCAGATTGCGCAGATTTGAGAATTTAACTCCTGAATCTAACCAAAAAAAATCTCTCAAAATTTTGAGAGATTTTTGCTATCTAAAGTCCGTAAACAATTCCCACACTTGGTATAAAACCGCCTCCGAAAACGGATTTGTCTTTTTTATAAAGAACATTATACATTCCGCCAATCTGCATATAAGTTCTGTTACCAAGTCGCTGCATGTAACCGCCACCGAGGTAAAGAGCTGCTTCGTCGGCAGAATATTTCAAATTGTTGACTTTGTCTTTTTGATTAATAAAATACTCCTGAAACATCCCGCTCAAATAGAAATTTCGCGAGAAATAATAGTTCAGAAACGGACCCACTCCAATCATCGTGGAAGAATAATATTTTGAGTTTGACCAGGTTAAATTAGAAGCAAGACCAGCCTCTAAATTTTCAGTGACTTTATAGCCCACTCTTGGCGTGACATAAAGCGAAACTCCGCCTCCATTTCCGAAAGCTCCGCCTAAACCTGCGTAACCGCCGAAAGTCCATTTAGAGTTTTCACCGCCGATTTGGGTGGAAGTTCCGATTTGTGCATTCAGGAAAAATCCCGAAATGATCATTGAAAGTAAAAGTATTTTTTTCATTATTAAAGTGTCGAATATTAAAATTTCTATCTAACAAATTTATACCATTTATTTTAAAAAATTTCAAACCGTATTTAAAGTTGTAATTTTGCAGTCCGTTATTTTAGCGGTTTTATTAATTATTTATCAATCATCATTTATCAGTTATGAAAATTGTTGTCGGTTTATCGGGAGGTGTAGATTCTAGTGTTGCAGCGTATTTGTTGCAAAAACAGGGACATGAAGTGATTGCGCTTTTCATGCGGAATTGGAACGACGCTTCTGTAACTTTGGAAGATGAATGTCCGTGGATTGAAGACAGCAACGATGCTTTGATGGTTGCTCAAAAATTGGGAATTCCTTTCCAAGTCATTGATATGAGTGATTTATACAAAGAAAAAATCGTGGATTATATGTTCGCCGAATACGAAAAAGGTCGAACTCCAAATCCTGATGTTTTGTGTAACCGTGAAGTGAAATTTGATGTCTTCTTGAAAACCGCGCTTTCTTTGGGAGCAGATAAAGTGGCGACAGGACATTATGCGAGAGTAAATTCTACTTTTGATGAAAGTGGAAAAGAAATTTTTCATCTTCTTGCAGGAAAAGACAACAACAAAGACCAATCATATTTTCTTTGTCAACTGAATCAGGAACAATTGTCGAAATCGCTGTTTCCCATCGGAGAATTAACGAAACCTGAAGTTCGGGAAATCGCAAAAGAAATCGGTTTGGTTACCGCGGAAAAGAAAGATTCTCAAGGTTTGTGCTTCATCGGAAAGGTAAGTTTGCCCACTTTTCTTCAACAGCAGCTTCAACCAAAAGAAGGCGAAATCGTGGAAATTTTTGATAATTTGTTTGAATTTCATCAAAAAGACCCTCAATTTACATCAAAATTAGAAGAATTACAATTTCTTTCAAAAAAAATTGATTACCGAAAAACCGACGGAAAAGTTATCGGAAAACATCAAGGTGCACATTATTTCACCATTGGTCAAAGCAAAGGTTTGGGAATTGGCGGACATAAAGAATCTTGCTTCATTATTCACCGCGATATGGAAAACAATTTGCTTTTCGTGGGTGAAGGAAAAAATTTCCCAGGACTTTTCAGAAAAGCTTTGAAAATTGAAAACGCAGAAGTTCATTGGGTTCGTGAAGATTTAAAACTTCAGAATGGCGATTCGATGAAGGTAAAAGCAAGAATTCGTTACAGACAGCCTTTGGAAAACGCAACTTTATATCAATTCGAGGAAGGATTCTACATTGAATTCGAGAATCCGCAATCGGCGATTGCGGAAGGACAGTTTGCAGCGTGGTATTTGGAAGAGGAATTGATTGGAAGCGGGGTGATTTCTTAATATTTCTCATGGATTTCACAGATTTTCACAGATAATTAAGAGCAACATCCATGTAAATCTGTGATTCCGTGAGCAACTATTTACTCAACCAATCCTTAAAATCTTTTACTCGATCGCGGCTTACAGAAATTTCTTCTTCGGGCTGAAATTCTAAATCGACTTTGTAATACGGTGAAGTGTGGATGTTTTTAATATATTCTGAATTGATGATAAACTGTCGGTTCACACGGAAAAACTTCTTTTCATCCAAAACTTCCTGAAGCTCATCCAAAGTAAAATCCGTTGGGAAAGTACGTTCTTTGGTTTGGAGGTAAACGATTTTATTTTCGCTAAAAAAGCAGGAAACCTCATCGGTTTGCACAATTTTCAAATTGTAACCAATTTTAACCAAGATTCTTGATAATTTCTGCTTTTCTTCTTTAATTAAAGATTTGATTTCCTGTGAGTTATGAGAGCGTTCAGTTGGTAAGAAATTTTTATATTTTTCAATAGCTTTTTCTAAGTCTTCTTCCATTATTGGTTTCAAAAGATAGTCAATGGAATTGAGTTTAAACGCCTTCAAAGTGTATTGGTCAAAAGCGGTCGTATAAATCATGAAACTTTTGGTGGGAATCTTTTCGAAAATGTCAAAAGACAATCCATCCCCCAAAACAATGTCGGAAAAAATTAAATCGGGATGTTTGTTTTCAGAAAACCATGCAATTCCTTCTTCCACAGAATTGAGCGTTGCAACTAATTCTAAATCAGGAAATAAACCCAATAAACGTTCTAATTTTCTTGCAGCGGGTTTTTCGTCTTCAATGATTACGGTTTTTATCATAACATTTTTTTAATGAGCGTTGTTAGCGCTTTAAGCGCTAACAACGCTACTATTTATACTTGTCCATTAACTTTCGGATTTTTCTCTCTTCCCAATTTCTTCCGAGAATAAAATTAGGCAGAAAAACCGTTAGTCCGTGGATGGCAAGACCTATTCCCCACAAACCGAATCCCCAATCGAAAAACTTAATTTCTCCGCTTTTTTGAAACCTCAAGAAAATAATAATTGCATTTACCAAAACGTAAACCAACAAATGAACATAAAATCCTTTGAGTTGTTTCACTCTTTTTTTCGCCTGTTGATATCTGATTTCGTCTCTTTCTTCCATGATTTTTAGTTGTTTTGTTTGTATTTTTTTGCGAGTTCATCCGTTTTCCTCGATTCCCAATTTTGGAAAAAAGGAACGAAAAGATAAATTCCGTAGATGACAAGGAACATTGCCCAACAAATCACCATCCAAAGTGTGTGAGATTGCCCTAAATCCATAAGGTTTGCTTCGTAATTGCTGTACACCAAAACGCCGCCTACAAGTATAAATCCTAAAATCATCAAGTAGAAAGTTTTGATGCTTTGCACTCGGTTTTCTGCCTTTTTATAGGCGATTTCTTTGTTTTTATCTAAATTTTCCATTATTTCCATTCTTTTGATTCTTCTTTTTGCATGAATTTTTTAATCTGTTTTTCCTCCCAATCTCTTCCGATTCCGAAAACTTGGATTCCGTGTGCAATCACACCAATTCCCCAACCGAACATCGGCCAAAATGCCCAATAATAATTCGGGGAGGTTTTCCAATTAATCAAGAATAAAAATGGTATGAAAATGCAGTAAGAGATGAGGTTTCCGTAAAATCCTTTTAACTCTTCCACTCTTTTTGCGGCTTTTTGATAAGCAATTTGCTCGTTAGAATTATTTGTATTCATCGCTGAAATTTTTTGGGTTAAAATAGGTAGTTTCACCTTGAAATAATCTTCAGATTTTTCGATAAAAACATTCCTGTTGGTGATTAATGAGTATCGTTGTACGATATTGGAAAGTCCGATTCCCTCTCTTTCTTTTACCTGTTCTCTTGCTTGAAGGTTGTTTTCAACAATCAGATTTCCATTTTCGGAATAGATTTTAATAATTAAAGGTTTTGCAGAAGTCGCGAAATTGTGTTTAATGCAATTCTCCAAGAGAAGTTGCAGCGATAGTGGAACAACAAAACCCTTCTTATCCTTAACCTCAACTTCAAAATTGACGCTGTCTTCAAATCTTGTTTTCAGCAATTCGCAGTAGGTTTTTGCAAAATCCAACTCTTCTTCAACGGTCACTAATTCCTTATCCTTTTGCTCCAAAACGTATCTGTAAATCTTTGACATTGAGGAAGTAAACCGTTGTGCCAAATTTGGATTTTCATCAATCAAAGAACTTAAAACATTCAAGGAATTAAAAAGAAAATGTGGGTCGAGTTGGTTCTTTAGAGATTCGAATTGTGCGTTTGCAGATTTGGCGATGATTTTTTGTTCAACAACTTCTTTTCGGGTAGATTTTTTCCATTCTTCCATGAAGCTTTTGGCATGTAGAATCGCCGAAACCAAAAGTGCAATGTTTATGGTAATCCAATTTGAAATCCCCATATTTCCTGTAAAAAAATCAGTTGCATTTTTCTTTAAGATAAGAATATAGGTAACGTAGTTACAAAGTAAAACCAGAATCACATTCACCAAAAACGTGGCAATAATTCCAAGGATAACGCGGGTTTTGGTTTGCTCTACCCAGGAAAATCTTCTGGTAAGAAAATCGTTGACAAAACCATTTCCCAAACCGATTATTAACGAATACATTAAACTAATGGCGAAAGTGAGTAACGCGTTCAAAGGCGACCAGTCTTCATTGAAAAAAATGAAAATAGTGATGCTAATGAAAAATGCGACCCAAACAAGGTTGGTAAATGATTTGCGGTTCATATTATGAAATTAAGGAAATTTAGCAATTTGGACGGTTATTTTTTCAAATATTCCTGAATTTTTCTTTCTTCCCAATCTTTCCCGAAAATCCAGTCTGCACCGAAAACGGAAAGTCCGTGAGCAAGAAGTCCGATTCCCCAAAAGAATGCTGTCGCATAAGTGTCGAAATGGAACAAGTTTCTGCCGCTCTCATAATAGTTTCCGAAGATGATGAGTACATTCACGCATACATAAACGATGGCATGAATGTAAAATCCTTTAATTCTTTTTACTTTTTTTTGTGCCTCCAAAAGTCTTGTGTTTTCTGTGGTGTTGTAGCTGTAAGTTTCCATTTTTTGAAGTTTAAAATTAATATTGGTGATTTTGATGGTGTAAAAGTATATCGGTGGAAATATTTTTCAAATTATTTATTTCCGAAGGGTGATTTTTTGAAACTGAACGGTATGTTTTGAGTGAATAGTGAATTCGCTTCGCTTTGAATGGTGAATTTGTACGATCCATCACAAAGAAAAACCACCGAAAAATTCCGATGGTTTCTATAAAGTTTTAATTATCTGCAATTATTTCATCCCTGAAATTACATTCACCGCTTCCTGCAGATACAGATCTCTTTGAAGGTTTTTGGTCCAATTTTGAGTCTTTTTAGTAAAAGCTTCATCGCTTTTCTCACGTACCATTTCATCAGGATTTAAGGTGAATTTTAATCCGTTATTGAATTTATCCAACACTTTGAACTTTTCAATCTGCGCCTTTCTTTTCTTCATCACCTCATCAAACTTCGATTCTTTCAAGGAAATGGATTCCTCTTTGTCAAGTTTTTCTTTCCATTGTGCAGATTCCTGAATCAACTGATAGTTTTTGTTGTTTTGAAGTCTTGCTTCCGATGCTTTTTGCAACGCCTGAATTGAGAAATAATTCATCGGTTGGTAAGCAACGGCAGGAATTTTATCCCATGCTAAAGCGAAATCATCATAACGCTCTCCAACTTCAGCATAGGTGAAAAAATCTTTCATCTGAATATCCGACTGAATTCCTTTTCGCTGCGTTGATTCACCTGTCACTCTGTAGAATTTCTGAATCGTGAGTTTCAGGGAGCCAAAATCGTCGTTGGTATTTAAAAATCTGTTCAAATCCACAAAAGTTTGCACCGTTCCCTTCCCAAAAGATTGGGGTGAACCGAGAACGATTCCTCTTCCGTAATCCTGCATTGCTCCTGCTAAAATTTCAGAAGCCGATGCTGAAAGTTCGTTCTGCATAATCACAACGGGACCTGTCCAAATTGGGGAATTGGTCTTGTTTTTCAACGTTTGAATTTTACCATTCCCATCTTTCACCTGAACGAAAGGTCCTGCATTCATGAACAGTCCCATGATGTCGCCAACTTCGGTCAAACTTCCGCCACCATTATTTCTTAAGTCCAAGATAATTCCCTGAACTCCTTGCGGTTTCAGTTTCAGGATTTCGTTCTTAATATCGTCCGAAGCATTTCTTCCTTTTGCATCTTCAAAGTCTGCGTTAAAACTTGGCAAACTAATTAAACCATATTTTTTTCCGTCCGCAGAATTTACGATGATGCTTCTTGCGAAAGTATCTTCAATAGCCACTTCTTCACGAATCATCGTCACTTCTTTGATGGATTTGTCTTTTTTCTCCACGGTTAAAGTTACTTTCGTTCCTTTTTCTCCACGAATTAAGCGAACCGCTTCATCAGAAAGCATTCCCACCACATTTACGGCATCCTCGTTTGGTTTTGACTTTACCTTTAAAATTTTATCGCCTTCTGAAAGTTGTTTTGATTTCCAAGCGGGAGCGCCAATTGTTAAAGGACCCAAATAAAGATAGCCTCTTTTTTCCTGAATAATCGCACCAATTCCAATGACTTTTCCTTTGAATTGAGTATCGAAATCTTCCTTGTTTTTTGGTGAATAATAATTCGTGTGTGGGTCGAAAACCTCGGTGTACGCATTCATGTGAACCGTGAACCAATCCATTTTATTTCTTTTCTTGAATCTTCTGAAAGTGTCTGTAATAAGGTCTTTCACTTCAGTTGTCGCTTTAACTCGTCTTTGTTCAGGACTTAAAATTTCAAGCTTAATGGTGTCTTTTAATTTGAATTTCTGAACCGAATCTTTCTTCTCTTTCTGCGTTTCCTCTTTCGCTTTCAGAGATTCCATTTCTTGCAGGATATTGTATTTGATGTACTTTTTCCATTCAGCCGCCAATTCATTTTTGTTGGTGGCGTTTTTCCTTAATTTCGGCTCAAGAATCAACGTTTCATCCTCGTCCAAATTAATCGGTTTCGCTAAAATATCTTGCGTGATTTTATCGATTTCATCGACTCTTTGGTAAAGTCGGTCTATCGTCAATTTATAAAAAGTTAGGTTTCCCTGATTCAGATAATCATCCAATTTAGTTTTATGTTTCGAAAATTCATCCATATCGGATTGCATAAAATACCTTTTCGAAGCATCAATCATTTCAAAATAATGCTTGTAAACTTCCTGCGAATAGGCATCATTAATAGGTTTTGGCGAGTAGTGAAGATAGGAAAGCGTATTTTTTACACTCACCATAATCGTTGACATTTTTTCATCATCGTTTTTGGGTGAATTAAAGCAGAACACCAAACTCGTCAACGGAATGAAAAGAAGTAACGTATTGAATTTAAATTTTTTGAACATAAATCGTTTGTAATTGCTAATTTGTTGAAATTTTTCCCGTTTCGTTACAGGATTTTACAAAGTATCAAAATTAATACCTTATTTATATTTGAACACTATATTTTTAAGTATTTTTGTGGGAAACGGAATATTTTTTATTCCATTAAATCTTTTAAAAATAAAAATTAAATGCAAAAACCTTTGATATTGGTAACCAATGATGACGGAATTACCGCACCTGGAATTAGAAATTTGGTGGAATTTATGAATGAACTCGGCGAAGTGGTAGTCGTAGCGCCCAACTCGCCACAATCTGGAAAAGGTCATGCAATCACCATCAACCAAACTTTAACTTTTGAAGAAATTTCCCTTGAAGGACCACAAACCGACTACTCTTTAAGCGGAACTCCTGTTGATTGCGTGAAATTCGCCTTAGATAAAATCCTCGACAGAAAACCCGATATTGTAGTTTCAGGAATCAATCACGGCGCGAATTCTTCCATCAACGTTATTTATTCGGGAACGATGAGTGCGGCGGTTGAAGCGGGCGTGGAAGGACTTCAGGCGATTGGCTTTTCCCTGCTCGATTTTTCTTGGGATGCCGATTTTTCTCAAGCCAAAGAATACATTCAAAATATCGTAAAAAAAGTTCTTGAAAATCCTTTACCGAAAGGTGTTGTATTAAATGTAAATATTCCCAAACTTCCGAAAGACGAGATAAAAGGCATCAAAGTTTGCAAGCAAGCCAACGCAAAATGGGAAGAAAATTTCGACGAAAGAATCAACCCTCACGGAAAAAAATATTATTGGCTCACCGGTTATTTCAACAATATGGATAAAAGTGAAGATGCCGATGAAACCGCACTTGCCCAAGGTTACATTTCCATCGTTCCCGTAAAATTTGATTTGACTGCGCATGAATATTTGAAGGAGTTGGAAGAAGTGATGCAGTTTTAATTTTTAATAATTATAAAAATGAGAATAGAAACCGAGCTCAAACTAGGATTTAAAGACGTAATGATCCGTCCGAAACGTTCTACTTTAAAATCGAGAGCGCAAGTAAGTTTGGAGCGAACTTTTACCTTTAGAAACTCAAAGAAAAAATGGAGTGGCGTTCCAATTATTGCCGCAAATATGGATACAGTCGGAACTTTTGAAATGGCAGAAGCGCTTTCGAAAGAAAAAATTATGTCCGCAATTCACAAACATTATTCATTGGAAGAGTGGGACAATTTCCTGAAAAAACAATCCGATTCTATTTACGAATACATCGCATTAAGTACTGGAACAGGAAAAGCGGACGAGGAAAAAATCAAAGCCATAATTGAAAAACATCCTAAAATTCAATTTCTATGCATCGATGTGGCCAATGGATATTCAGAATATTTCGTCGAATTTGTGCAAAGGGCAAGAAAAAATTTTCCCGATAAAACCATTATTGCAGGGAATGTAGTGACCGGAGAAATGGTAGAAGAACTCATTCTTGCAGGAGCAGACATCATCAAAGTTGGAATTGGTCCTGGTTCTGTTTGCACGACAAGGATTAAGACCGGCGTCGGTTATCCGCAACTTTCTGCAATTATAGAATGTGCAGATGCAGCTCATGGACTTGGTGGACATATCATTTCCGATGGCGGCTGTAAAATTCCGGGAGATGTGGCGAAAGCTTTTGGTGGTGGTGCAGATTTCGTGATGTTGGGCGGAATGTTTGCGGGACACGACGAAAGCGGCGGAGAAATCATGGAAGAAAATGGTAAAAAATTTCGTCTTTTTTATGGAATGAGCTCACAAACTGCGATGGACAAACATTCAGGTGGCGTTGCAGAATATAGAGCTTCGGAAGGTAAAACCGTCAAAGTTCCCTATAAAGGTCCTGTCTCGGAAACCGTAAAAGATATTTTGGGTGGCGTTCGCTCCACCTGTACTTATGTGGGTGCAGCGGAATTGCGGGAGCTTTCAAAAAGAACGACTTTTATAAGAGTACAAGAACAGCATAATGAAGTTTTTGGGAGTTAGAATTTAAAAAATTTTTTGCACAGCCTTCCAACGAAAAACCCTTGTCAATGGACAAGGGTTTTATTTAATAAAAACAGAAATTTATTTTGATTTAGCCGTTTCTTTTTCTTTTGCTGGTTGTCCTTCTAGACCGTCTTTTGCTTCATTCAACTGTAGAAGAATGATTTCACCTTCTGAAAGCTGTTTGTTCACCAACATTTCCGCCAACAAATCTTCGATGTATTTCTGGATGGCACGTTTCAGCGGTCTTGCTCCAAAATCTTTGTCCCAACCTTTTTCAGCAATAAATGCTTTTGCGTCGTCAGTCAATTCAACTTTATAATTGAGTTTTTCAAGACGTTTGTACAGTTTGTTCAATTCCAAATCGATGATTCTTGAGATATCTTCTTTTTCCAAACTGTTAAAAATCACTATGTCGTCAATCCTGTTCAAGAATTCCGGAGCGAAAGCTTTTTTCAAAGCATTTTCAATCGTACTTCTTGCTCTTGCATCGGAAGTTGACTTCTTCGCATTAGTTCCGAAACCAACACCGTCGCCAAAATCTTTCAAATCTCTCGTTCCAATATTGGAGGTTAAAATCACAATCGTATTTCTAAAGTCGATTTTTCTACCTAAAGAATCGGTCACAAAACCTTCATCCAAAATCTGCAATAAGATATTGAAAACATCAGGGTGAGCTTTTTCGATTTCGTCTAAAAGTACAACGGCATAAGGTTTTCTGCGAACCGCTTCCGTCAATTGACCTCCTTCTTCGTAACCAACATATCCTGGAGGAGCTCCAACCAATCTCGAAACAGCGAATTTTTCCATGTATTCACTCATATCGATTCGGATTAAAGCATCGTCTGAATCGAAAAGCTCTCTCGCCATTACTTTTGCCAATTCGGTTTTTCCGACACCTGTTGTTCCAAGGAAAATAAATGTTCCGATTGGTCGGTTCGGGTCTTTCAAACCGGCTCTGTTTCTTTGGATGGCTTTTACGACTTTTTTCACCGCATCTTCCTGTCCGATCACTTTTCCGTTCAACATATTGTCCATTTGCGCCAACTTGTCGAGTTCGTTTTTGCCGACTTTCGTTACAGGAATTCCACTCATCATGGAAACGACTTCTGCCACGTTTTCTTCGGTTACAACTTCTTTCTTTTCCTTAACGTTTTTATCCCAAGCTTCTTGAGCCAAATTCAGTTCAATCTGCAATCTTTCTTCCTCGTCTTTTAATTTTCTTGCTTCAAGGTAATCTTGTGCTTTTACCGCTTTCTGTTTTTGATCCTTGATTTCCTCGATTTTCTTTTCGTGATCGATGATTTCAGTCGGAACTTTCATGTTTTTGATATACACTCTTGAACCCGCTTCATCTAAAGCATCAATCGCTTTGTCTGGCAAAAAACGGTCGGTAATATATCTCGACGTTAAATTTACACAAGCATGAATGGCTTCATCAGTATAAGTTACATTGTGATGATCTTCGTATTTATCTTTGATTTGATTTAAAATCTGAACGGTTTCCTCAATCGTAGTCGGTTCTACCATTACTTTTTGGAAACGTCTTTCAAGCGCACCATCTTTTTCAATGTATTGACGATATTCGTCCAAAGTCGTTGCACCAATGCATTGAATTTCACCTCTTGCCAAAGCAGGTTTGAACATATTGGAAGCATCTAAACTTCCTGTAGAACTTCCTGCACCAACAATGGTATGTAATTCATCAATGAAGAGAATCACGTCGCGGTTTTTTTCCAACTCGGTCATAATGGCCTTCATTCTTTCCTCGAATTGACCACGGTATTTTGTTCCCGCAACCAAACTCGCCAAATCAAGCGTAATCACTCTTTTTCCGAAAAGAACTCTTGATACTTTTTTTTGTTGAATTCTTAAAGCCAAACCTTCTGCAATCGCCGATTTACCAACTCCCGGTTCACCAATCAATAAAGGATTGTTCTTTTTTCTTCGGGATAGAATTTGAGAAACTCTTTCAATTTCCTTTTCACGGCCAATTACCGGATCGAGTTTTCCATCTCTTGCGAGTGAAGTTAAATCCCTTCCGAAATTATCCAAAGTAGGAGTTTTGCTTTTCCCTGTACCGATATTTCCTGTTGGTTTTCTCATCTGCTGCCCGAAGTCTTCTCTTTCTTCATCATCGTCATAAGCACTCATTTTTGGGTTTTCTCCCGAGTTTTTCAGCATCGTTTGATATTCACGAGAAACACTTTCGTAGTCGATGTCGTACGAACTTAAAATGTTTGTGGTGGGATCTTCAGATTTATAAAGGATTCCCAAAAGAAGATGCACGGTGTTGATTTCTGAACTTTGATATTGTCTGCATTCCAATTCCGAACGTTTCACGGATTGATCCGCCATTTTGGTAAAAGAAATCTTGTCGCTTTCAGCTGAAAACGGATTCATGCTTGAAACCGCCATGGTTTCAATTTTTCTTCTGATTTGGGTTAAATCTGCCCCTAAGTTTTGCAAGATTTCTTTGGCCGAATTTTCTGTTTTAATCATTCCCAAAAGGAAATGTTCCGTGTTCAAAAATTCGCTCTGTAAACGTCTTGCTTCGTTTTTGCTGTGTTTGAACACTTGGTCCAAACCGTTAGAAAATTTATGATCCATAATATTTTGTCTCAATCTATTTATTAAAGATAGAAAAAATCTTTAAAGTCCATACCAAAGTTACAAATACTTTACCAAAAACTAATAATGACTTTATGGCAGAAAAGATTTCCTCATTTCACTGAAAATGATTAGGTTTGTCACCCCAAAAATAATTTTTATGAGTCCTGAAATTACCAATTTTATCGGTTACGGCGCGTCTTTTTTCGTGGTTTTGAGTTTTGTTCTTAAAGACATCAAAAAAATCCGAATCGTCAATTTAGTGGGCTGTATTCTTTTTGTGATTTACGGGGTTTTCAGCAATTATTTGTGGCCGATTATTATTCCGAATGCGATTCTGTGCGTGATTCAGGCTTATCATTTGTTGAAGAAAGGGGAATAGATTTCAGCTTTCATCAATCAGCTTTGGCGATGAACCCATCACCAAAAATCTTTCATTTACAATTATTTTATCTAAATTTCGGCAATGAAAGTTTTAGTAAGCGTTTTCAATAATTTATATACAGACCAACGTGTAGAAAAGGTTTGCAGAACTTTATCCGAAGCGGGTTACGATATTGAACTTATCGGAAATAATTGGGGCGGACTTCCGGAAATGCAGCGGCCATATCCTTTTTCAAGAATTTCTTTAAAATCAAAATCTTTAAAACTTGCCTATCCCGAATTTAATTGGAAATTGTATCAAGAGCTTCTGAAAAAAGCCGATAAAAACACGATTCTTCTTTCCAACGATTTGGACACGCTTTTAGCGAACTATTTGGTTTCAAAAAAATTAAGAATTCCCTTAGTTTTCGACAGTCACGAGATTTTTACGGAAATGCCCGCAATCAACGGGAGGTTTACGCAAAAAATTTGGAGGATTTTAGAGAAATTCATCGTTCCCAAACTGAAATTCGTGATGACCGCAAGTGAAAGCTACGCCGATTGGTTTGCCAAAACTTACGGAATTGAAAGACCAACGGTTGTTCAAAACTTTCCCGTTAAAATTGAAAATCCGCAGAATTATTCTGAAATAAATTTAAAGAAAATCATTCTTTATCAAGGCGTTATCAATCCTTCACGCGGTTTAGACAAGATGATTCCTGCGATGGAAGAAATTGAAAATGCCGAGTTTTGGATTTGTGGAGACGGTCCTAAAAAAGAAGAATATCTTGCTTTAACTAAAACTTTTGGTTTGCAAGAAAAGGTAAACTTTTTAGGAAAACTTTTACCCGAAAAACTTCGTGAAATCACCAAAAAAGCAGACGTTGGTTTAAGCATCGAAGAAAACAACGGATTGAGTTATTTCTATTCCATGCCGAATAAGGTTTCAGATTATATTCAGTCGAGAGTTCCAGTTGTGGTATCTAATTTTCCTGAAATGGGAAAAGTGATTAACCGTTTTCAGGTGGGTGAAAAAATAAACAGCCACAACGAACTTGCTGAAAAAGTAAACATCGTTTTGGAGCGCGGAAAAATTTTCTACGAAGATGCTTTAAATAAAGCAGCAACCGAACTTTGTTGGGAAAAGGAAGAGCCAAAAATTTTAGCGCTTTTCAGAAAAGTTACGCAAAAACATTTCTAAAGGTGAAATTCTTACCTTTGTAAAAATCATAATTCGAAGATGACCATCAAAGAAAAACAGCAAGAACTTGTTGATGAATTCGCCTTTCTTGAAGATTGGGAGCAGAAATACGAATATATTATCGACCTCGGAAAAGAGTTGAAAGGTCTTCCCGAAGACAAAAAAACCGAGGAAAACCTGATTAAAGGTTGTCAGTCAAAAGTGTGGATTGATGCCGATTTCAAGGACGGAAAATTGTTTTTTAACGCCGATTCAGATGGAATTTTACCGAAAGGAATTGTCTCGCTTTTGGTTTCAGTTTACAGCGGACATTCTACCCAAGAAATTTTGGAATCCGATTTTGATTTTATTTCGGAAATCGGTTTGCAGGAATTTTTGTCACCATCCAGAGCCAATGGTTTAATGGCGATGACAAAGCAAATAAAGTTCTACGCTGTGGCGTTTCAGCTGAAAAAATGAATCGGATTTTAGCATATCGTTTTTCTGCTTTTGGGGATGTTGCGATGACCGTTCCCGTTTTTACAGAGTTTTTGGAGCAAAATCCTGATGTTGAAATCGTGATGGTTTCCAGGAAAAATTTTTCAGATTTATTCGATGGAATTCCAAACCTTATTTTCAAAGGAATCAATGTTGACGATTACAAAGGAATTTCCGGAATGCGTCGATTGGCAAATGAGTTGACCAAAGAATTTAATCCAGCTTACATTGCTGATTTACACGATGTTATTCGAGCAAAAATTTTAGACAGAATCTTCAATAGAAAAGGTTTTAAAGTCTTTAAAATCAATAAAGGAAAAGAGGAAAAGGAGGAACTGACTGACGTTTGGAATCTCGAAAAAAAGCAACTGAAACAAACTACGGAACGTTATGCTGATGTTTTCCGCGAAATGGGCTTTAACGTTGAACTTTCGAATCAATTACGACCAAAAAATATTGAAAAGTCAGGAATCGGAATTGCGCCTTTTGCACAACACAAAGGGAAAATGCTTCCATTGGAAAAATCTTTTGAAGTTGCAAAAATCCTTTCATCAAAACACAAAATCTCCTTTTTTGGCGGAGGAAAAAATGAAGTAGAAATTCTGAGCAATTGGCAAAAGGAAATCCCAAATTCGGAAAACCTTGCAGGAAAACTTTCTTTGAAACAGGAGCTTGAAAAAATTGCAGAACTGGAACTCATGATTTCCATGGATTCTGCGAATATGCATTTGGCGAGTTTAATGGGAACTAGATGCGTCTCGATTTGGGGTTCAACCCATCCTTTTGCAGGATTTCTCGGTTATGGACAAAGCGAAAATGACGTGGTTCAAATCAAGGATTTAACTTGCAGACCTTGCTCTGTTTTTGGAGACAAAGAATGTTATCGCGGCGACTGGGCTTGCTTGGAAGAAATTAATATTCAACAGATTATCAACAAGATATAACTAAAAAATCTTTCAAACTAATGAAAGATTTTTATTTTTTGTGTCAAAGATTACATGAACTTTTCGCCCTTTTTCAACGTTTTCAAATCCTGAATATATTTCTTAATCAACTGGTCATTATCTCTTGGGCAAATTAATAGTGCTTTTTCGGTATCCACAATAATATAATTTTTTAAACCATCGATAATTGCAGCTTTGTTTTTATTTTTCAGTCGAACAATATTTCCTTTGGAGTTGTAGGTGAGGACGTGTTTGGATTTAATCGCGTTTTTCTCTTCGTCTTTTTCGGCGTTTTCATAAACTGAAGTCCAGGTTCCTAAATCACTCCACCCCAAATCGGCTGGAATCACGTAAACATTTTTCGCTTTTTCCAGAATTCCGTTGTCGATGGAAATTTTGTTGACCTTCGGGTAAATGAGGTCGATACATGCCGATTCGCCTTTGGAATTATATTCACAACTTTGAAAGTGCTGCGACATTTCTTCCAAATATTTATCGAAAGCAGCCAAAATTGATTTTACGTTCCACACAAAAATTCCTGCATTCCAAAGGAAATCACCGCTTTCCAGGAAGGTTTTGGCAATTTCTAAATCGGGTTTTTCGGTAAACGTTTTCACCTTAAAATATTCCGAATTTTTCTTCTCGACAAACTGAATATAGCCATAACCTGTATCGGGACGAGTTGGCTTAATTCCTAAAGTGATGAGGTAGTCGTTTTTTTCAGCAAGGTTGAAAGCCAATTCTACTTTTCGCAAAAAAATGTTTTCCTTTAAAATCAGGTGATCGGCAGGAAGCACAATCATGTTTGCACTGGGATTGAGGTCGGCGATTTTTTTAGCCATGTAGATATTGCAAGCTGCCGTATTTTTCATCATCGGTTCGCCAACAATATTTTCAGGTTTTAGTTCCGGTAATTGTTGTTCTGTTAACGAAACATATTCCTTATTGGTGATGACGAAAATGTTTTCTTTGGGAACAATTTGACTGATTCTGTCGTAGGTTTGCTGAATCATCGTGCGACCCGTTCCTAAAATATCCTGAAATTGTTTTGGATATTTTTGGGTACTCATCGGCCAAAATCTGCTGCCGATTCCTCCTGCCATAATGACGCAGTAATAATTTGATTTAGACATAATTAACTTGCAATTTCTACTCTCGCCAAAGGTTTGAAAATATATTTTTTTCCGTTGTCGAGATTTTGACAAAGATAGTTTTTTTTAAGCTTTTCTTGCAGGATATAAGTTTGTTTGCGATAAATGAAACGGTCATTTATAGTTAAGTCTTCAATATAAGAGCTTTCATCCTCGTAATCTTCAATGTGGAAATATCTTACCAGATCGGGACTTGCCATGAAATTGGCTTTCGGTGATTTTGAAAAATTTAAAATAATGGGTTTTAAATCTTCGGAATAAATTGATATACTTTCCAAAAGCATTTCCTGAAAAGTCTGTTTCCATTCCGAACCATGAGGAGAAATTCGTCTGCCAAATTTTTCGAAAGCAATCAGATGTGCCAATTCGTGCGTTAAAACAAAAAAGAAAAGTTGCGGTTGAAGCGTAGAATTAATGGTGATTTGATGAGATTTGTCGGGCATTTTGCGATAATCGCCCAATTTGGAATTTCTACCTTTTGTGATTTTGATGTGGATATAATGTTCACCAAACCATTTTCTTAAAAAGGGCAAAGTTTTTTCGGGAAGATATTTTTCTAAAAGTGAAACTGACATATGCTAAAGCTACCCCGTGTTCTGAACTTTGTTCAGAATACATCCCTTCAAAGAAGTGGAATTTTCGTGTTTCTAAATTAATTTCTATAAAGATAAGGGAATTCCTGCATAAAAATTCAAAAGCTTCATACTGAAAAGATAGTTGTACTTAGCCTGCGCAACAGAACCTTGAGCGTTTGCGTAATTATTTCTAGCTACATTCAAATCGTAAATCGTGGTTCTTCCGGCTTCGTAACTTTTTTCGGCAAAATCTAAAGCAAGTCTTGAGCTCTTTTCGGCTTCCATCGCGGCAAGATAAGCTTCGTAATTGCTTTCGGCATCAAATTGGGCTTTTTGAACATTTTGCAAAACCTCCTGTTTCTGTTGCTGCAAAGTGGTTTTCGCAATCTCTTCATTGATTTTTGATTGCTCAACATTTAGCCGCGTAATTCCTTTATTAAAGATGGGAATATTTGCAGACAAACCTAATTGCTGCCCGAAATTATCTTTGTATTGTTTGAAAAAACCACTTTCTTTAATAGGGTTTCCGTTGATGTCAACTCCTGCATAATTGGTTACCAAGGAATTGAAGTAAGAAGTTCCGATTCCCGCATTCGCCGTTACAGTTGGCCAAAATGCGGTTTTTGTAATTTCGGTTTGTGCTTCAGCGGATTTGATTCTTGTTTCTGCCGCCTTTATTTGTGGTTGATTTTCGTAAGCTTGATTAACAATGTTTTCCGCAGAATATAAAGGTGCATCTAAAACAGAATTTAAAGGAACGTCTTGAATGTCAAAATTTTTATAATCAGAAAGTTGCAATAACATCGCTAAAGAAAATAAACTTCGATTGGTATTGATTTCTGCGGTTTTCACGTTTTGTTTTTCTCTTGCCAAAGCTGCTTCCGCTTCCGCTAAAACTGTTTTGGGAGTTGTTCCGACTTCTGTGGTTATTTTGGCTCTTTTGTAAAGTTTGTCTGCATTTTCAAGTGCGCTTTCAGAAATTTTGGTGATTTCCCGATTCAGAAGGACGGACAAATACTGTTGTGCAATTTGTAGCGAAATATCATTTTTAACTCGTTCCAAATCAAACTGACTTGCTTGAACATCATACTCTGTTTTTCTGATATTTTTTTCAAGTCTACCGTTATTAAAGACTAAAATATCTGCTCCCACATTTGCGCTGTTGCTGAAATTGTCGTTACGATTGGAATTTCCAAAAATATCTCTTCCCTGTCCGAAAGTCGCATTGTTATTAATATTGCCAGAAACTGAAGGAAGATATTCGCGCTTTGCAATCTGTAAAGAATTGTCCTGACTCTTTTTCGAATATTGATTTTGAATTACCTGCAGATTGTTTTCTACGGCGTAATTCACACACTCTTCCAAAGACCATTTTTTTTGCGAAAAGGCGACAAAGGAAATCAAGCTCAACGTTAAAACCGCAAATCTTTTCATTAAGAATTTTAATGAATTAGACGACGGAATCAGAAAAATGTTACAAAGAATTCTTCAATTCACCAATTCTCGACATAATCGGCATGGAGAAAATTCCACTTCTGTGAAGATAGGTTTCGTAGAAAGTTTTCGCTTTTTCAGCAAAATCTTTATTTGGATTTTCCTTGTTTTTAAAGTAAAACAAATGTCCCAAAAGTTCGAAATAGGGAACGTGGTGTGAACTGTCTTTTGTATCAACCAAGGCAATAATTTCATCAGAAGATTTCGACGCCAATTCCTCGAAAGGCATTTTGAAGGTATCATTCATATTCGTCTCGAAAATCCGTTGTTGTTCTTCCGGAAGCGTTCCCTCGTTTTTCCCTAATAGCAAAGTCGCCAACATTTCGGAGAACTGTTTTACTATTCGGATGATGTAGTCTTTATCGTGAATCATAATTTTTTTGTTTCATATTTCAAGGTCAAAGTTTCAAGTTTTTTTATAAAGAAATCTGAGTAACCTGCAAAATCTGCGAGAGATTAGGCAAAAAAGACGTAAGCCAAAACCACTGAAGTAATAATTCCCACCAAATCTGCCAAAAGCATCGCGGTTACCGTGTATCTCGTGTTTTTAATTCCAACAGCTCCAAAATACACCGCGATCACATAGAATGTCGTATCCGAACTTCCCTGTAAAACCGCCGCCAATTTTCCTTGGAAACTATCCGCGCCGAAAGTCTGCATCGTGTCCACCATCATTCCTCTCGCTCCACTTCCTGAAAGAGGTTTGATCAAAGCGGTTGGAAGTCCGTCCACAAATCTCGTGTCGAAACCTACCACGGCTGCAACCCATTTCATCCCATCGATAATCACGTCAAAAACTCCTGAAGTTCTCAACAAAGAAATTGCAATCAACATCCCGACCAAATAGGGAATGATTTTAACGCAGGTCCAAAAACCTTCTTTTGCACCTTCAATAAAGGCATCGAAAACATTAATCTTTTTATAGATCGCTCCGAGAACGATGGCGAAAAATATGAGAAGGATGATTCCGTTACTCAATAATTTACTGAAATCATCGAGGCCTTCTTTACTTAAATTCACAAGGTAAACCACAAGTAGTCCGATGATGGCAGAAATTCCACCTAAATAAGCAATGACAACCGGCTGAAATAAATTGATTTTCTGATAAATTGAAACAATCAACATTGCCGCCATTGTTGCCGCAAAAGTAGCAATCATGCACGGAAGAAAAATATCGGTCGGTGTGTGAGAACCCATCGAAGCACGGATTGCAATGATGGACACAGGAATTAAAGTCAATCCTCCTGCGTGAAGACAGAGAAACATAATCTGGGAATTACTCGCCTTGTCTTTATCTGGATTTAAAGTCTGCAAGCTTTCCATCGCCTTTAAACCAAAAGGAGTTGCGGCATTATCCAAACCTAAAAGATTGGCGGAAAAGTTGAGCAACATGTGACCAAAAGAAGGATGGTTTTTTGGAATTTCAGGAAAAAGTCTGGAGAAAAATGGTTGTATAAATCGAGAAAGCAAATTGATTCCGCCCGCTTTTTCTGCGATTCCCATGAAACCCATGAAGAGCGTCATAATGCCAATCAAGCCTAAACAGATTTTCACCGCAGTTTCGGAGGTTCCAATCACGCCGTCGGTTTCTTGAACCCGATAAACTTTCACTACAGATTTTGCAGAATCGGTTTTGTAGTGAATTCGGTTATCGTCGAAAGTTGGCTTTAATAAAAGTGAATTCTTAATTTCAGGATTCAGTTCGTTGATATTTTTGGTTGCGATTTGTACGGTGTCGCCACTTTTTCCGACTACCATGTCGTTGTAAATCGCCTTGTAATTATCCGAGAATAAATATTTTGCACTTGCCACCAAAATTGCGACGATGATAAAGGCGCTCCAAATTCTGCTTAAAACCATTTGCTCAAAAAATTTGAGTAAATGTAGCTAAAAAGTTTGTTTTCAGAAAGCGGGAAGTTGGAAGTCTGAAGCCGAGAAAAGAAAACCATCGCAAACATAATGGTTGCGGAGCCGCGAAGCGGCGGAATCAATAGCAAAGGGTGAAGCCCTTTGAATGAAAAGAAATTACAAGCAAATGAGCCGCGAAGCGGCGACATCCAATATCCATATTCAAATTATGGAATCAAAATAAACGTAATTGTTGTGTTTTTGTTCCAGTAAAATTTTCTGAGGAAAGCTTCGGCATTTCTTTATCAGCAAAAAATTTTCTTCGACCCAAAGCGAAAGTGTTGTGAATCATTTCCGCAATATTTCCTTCACCTTTGTATCGTTCGTGGTATCTTTTTTCGCCTAATTTTCCGCCCCGCATCGAACGGATTAAATTCAATACTTTCTGCGCACGGTCAGGAAAGTTAGCATTAATCCAATTCACAAAAACAGGTTCAACGGTATCGTTCAACCGAATCAGACTATAACCAAAAGTTTGTGCTCCCGCTTCGGAAACGGTTTTCAAAATGTTTAAACTTTCATCACTTGTCAAACCAGGAATTACGGGTGCAACCATTGCCATTGTTGGGATTTGGTTTTCAGAAAGAATTTCAATCGCCTTTAATTTGTTGTAAGTTGATGAGGTTCTTGGTTCCATTTTTCGGCGAATTTCTTCATTGATGGTAGGAATACTCAAACCAACAGAAACCAAATTTTGTTCAGCCATCGGTTTTAGTAGGTCCAAATCCCGCAAAACCAAAGCATTTTTACTTAAAATAGAAATGGGATGCCGATAATCCAAACAAACTTTCAAAATTTTTCGGGTGATTTCAAATTGTCTTTCGGCAGGTTGATAACAATCGGTATTGCCTGAAAGCATAATGGTTTTTGGAACGTAATTTCTTTTTTGAAAAAATTTTTCGAGAAGTTCCGGCGCATTTTTCTTCACCATTATTTTCCGCTCGAAATCCAAACCCGCAGAAAATCCCCAATATTCATGCGTCGGTCTTGCAAAACAGTAAGAGCAGCCGTGTTCACAACCCTGATAAGGATTCATGGAATATTCCATCCGCAAATCGGGACTTTTCACCTCGTTCACAATGGTTTTCGGAAAAACTTCGGTGAAAGATGTTTTCACTTTTTCAAAATCTTCATCTTCCGCTTCAAAAGTATATCGGTCGAAGCGGTTAATTTCATTTTTCTGTGCGCCTTGACCTTTTTTCATGAATGATGAGTAATATTAATAATTGATGAGTGATAATTGATAGCGGAAAGCAGAAAGCAGAAAGCAGAAAGCAGAAAGCAGAAAGCAGAAAGCAAAATTATTGGGTTATGTAAAAAAACAATTCACGTTAACACGTAACTTTTCCACAAAAAATCCTGAAATCATAGAAATCAGGATGAAGTTATATTTTCGTGAAGTTTTATTGCATCGCTAAAAATTCCACACCGTGATGTTCGTCCCTATATCTTTTGTCGAAATGAAGGTGAAAATCTGAATAGTAATCATGATATTCTTTGTGTTTCTTCGATAAAAACTTTCTGATGCCGAAAATTCCTAATCCAATGAGGACACCCAAGCTTCCCGCTAATAAAATTCCTGTCTCTTTTTTCATATTAAATAGTTTGCTCGACCAAGTTAAGCAAAATTTATTCCCTTTCAATAATCTAAAATTTTAAAGTTTGTTAATATTTGTCCTTAATTCCATAAAATGGTTTAAAATATATATTTTTGAGAAAATTAAAGTCTAATGAAGATAAAAATGTTTTCAGTTGCAGTGGCTTCTCTCGCTGTAACTTATTTCAGTGCTCAGAAAATGACAAACTTAAAGTACCCTGAAACCAAAAAAGTTTCACAAACCGATGACTATTTCGGGACAAAAGTTCAAGACCCTTATCGTTGGTTGGAAGATGACCGTGCCGAAGATACCAAAGAATGGGTACAGCGTGAAGTGAAATTCACCAATGATTATTTGGCGAAGATTCCATTCCGTGAAGAAATTCGTTCGCAATTGAAGGATATTTGGAACTACGAAAAAATTGGTGCACCTTTTAAGGAAGGAGATTTCACTTATTTTTATAAGAACGACGGACTTCAGGCGCAATCGGTTTTATACAGAACCGACAAAAGCGGAAAGACCGAGGTTTTCCTAGACCCGAATAAGTTTTCTGAAAAAGGGACGACTTCTTTGGCGGGAGTTTCTTTCAATAAAAAAGGAAATTTAGTAGCGTACAGAATTTCAGAAGGAGGAAGTGATTGGAATAAAATCATCATTCTCAATGCTTTAACTAAAGAAAAAATCGACGAAACCTTGGTTGATGTGAAATTTTCAGGAACCTCTTGGTTGGGCGACGAAGGATTTTTCTACTCAAGCTATGACAAACCGAAAGGAAGCGAACTTTCTGCAAAGACAGATACCCACAAAGTGTATTTCCACAAATTGGGAACAAAGCAATCTGAAGACAAGTTGATTATTGGCGGCGAAAACTTCAAGAGAAGATACATGGGAATCGGCGTTTCTGAAGATGAGCGCTATCAGATTTTAAGCGCCTCGGAAGCAACAAACGGAAATGAATTGTACATCAACGATTTAACTAAAAATTCAGATTTCATTCCGATTCAAAAAGGATATGATTACAATACCGATTTTGTGGATTCTAAAGGCGATTTCATTTACGCTTTAACAGATAAAAACGCGCCGAATATGCGTTTGGTGAAATTCAACATCAACAATCCTGATGTTTGGATTGACGTGATTCCTGAAACTGAAAACGTGTTAAGTGTTTCAACAGGAGGAGGTTACCTATTTGCAAAATATATGAAAGATGCGGTAACTTATGTGAAGCAAATGGATTTTGATGGAAAATTAGTTCGCGACATTCAATTACCGGGAATTGGAACCGCAGGTGGTTTTGGCGGAAAAGAAAAAGAAAAGGAAATGTATTATTCTTTCACGAATTATATCACACCGGGAACGATTTACAAATTCGATGCAGACAGCGGAAAATCCGAGGTTTACCAAAAGCCAAAGGTAAAATTCAATCCAGATAATTACGTTTCAGAACAGGTTTTCTATACTTCAAAAGACGGAACAAAAGTTCCGATGATGATTTCCTACAAAAAAGGACTTAAATTAAACGGGAAGAATCCAACAATTCTATATTCCTACGGTGGCTTCAATATTAGTCTGCAACCTGCGTTTTCTGTAGTCAATGCAATTTGGATGGAAAATGGCGGAGTTTATGCCGTTCCAAACATTCGCGGTGGAGGTGAATATGGAAAAAAATGGCACGATGCAGGAACAAAAATGCAGAAGAAAAATGTGTTCGATGACTTCATTGCTGCAGGAGAATATTTACAGAAAAATGGTTATACTTCCAAAGAATTCATGGCGCTTTCAGGTCGTTCAAACGGAGGACTTTTAGTGGGAGCAACAATGACCATGCGTCCAGATTTGGCGAAAGTTGCTTTTCCAGGAGTTGGAGTTTTAGACATGTTGCGTTACAATAAATTTACAGCTGGAGCTGGATGGAGCTACGATTACGGAACCGCAGAAGACAACAAAGAAATGTTTGAATATCTGAAATCTTATTCACCAGTTCACAATGTAAAAAAAGGAGTTTGCTATCCTTCAACCATGATAATTACTAGTGATCACGATGATCGAGTTGTGCCGGCTCATTCATTCAAATTTGGGGCAGAATTGCAGGAAAAGCAAAGCTGTAAAAATCCAATTTTGGTAAGAATTGAAACGAATGCAGGACACGGTGCAGGAAGAAGCACTGATCAAGTAATTGGCGAAAATGCTGATTTATTGAGTTTTGCTTTATTCGAAATGGGTTTCAAAAATTTGAAAAAATAGATTAAAGTAATGGTATTGAGAAACTTCCTGAATTTACGGGAAGTTTCTTTATTTAAAGTTGAAAGAATAAAATTCTTTATTTTTACCACATGAAAAAGGAAGATATTGCTGAATTCTACGACGAATATGTTCAACGCCAATTAAAAATCGGTGCCAATGAAAGGTTGATTTCTTTGTACAAAAGATTGATGGGTTTAGGATTAAAAGACGATTCAAAAGTTTTGGAACTTGGTTGTGGTGTTGGAATTTTCACCAAACTTTTAACAAAGAAGGTTTCAAGCGGAATTATTGAAGCCGTTGATTTGAGTGAAAAAAGCGTCACTGTGGCGAAAACCGAACTGAAAAGTAAAAAGAATATTCATTTCGATGTTGCAGATGTTGTAAAATATCATCCCAAAAATTCAGACTTCGATTTCATTACTTTGATGGATGTGATTGAACACATTCCCTTGGAACAGCATGAGGAATTATTTGGAAATTTAGCAAAAATTGCAACCGATAAAACAAAAATCGCAATCAATATTCCGAACCCGCAATACATTGGTTATGCGAGAATTAACCATCCTGAAACTTTGCAGGTCATCGATCAGGAAGTTCATCTTTTCCCGGTAATTCAACATTTGGAAACACACAATTTGGAACTTGTGTTTTTTGAGAAATACGGAATTTGGGAAGAAGAAGATTATCATTTCATGGTCATCAGAAAGAAGCGAGATTTTCAGTTGAAACATCTTGCAGACCAAAGAAACTTAAAAGAAAAAATCGCTAAAAAAGTTTCAGTAAAAATCAACGAAATCAAATACAAATAATTATAGATAACTATTTAAAACAATTTTTCAAAACCCCGCAACTTATCGTTATTTTTGTGGGATTGTAAAAAAATGTCAGATATCATCAAACTTTTGCCGGATCATGTAGCCAACCAAATCGCCGCCGGTGAAGTGGTTCAAAGACCTGCGTCCATCGTGAAGGAATTGATGGAAAATTCCATTGATGCAGGTGCGACGAAAGTCGAACTCATCATTCGCGATGCCGGAAAAAATTTAATTCAGGTTGTTGACAACGGAAGCGGAATGAGCGATACCGATGCAAGATTGGCTTTCGAGCGACACGCAACTTCTAAAATCAGTACGACCGAAGATATTTTTAAAATTTCTACCAAAGGGTTTCGTGGAGAGGCTTTAGCTTCCATCGCGGCAGTTGCTCAGGTGGAGTTAAAAACAAAAACCCACGATGCGAAAACCGGAACAAATATTTATATTGAAGGTGGTGGTTTTCAGTTTCAGGAACCGATTCAAACGGCGGAAGGCTCAAACTTTTCTGTAAAAAATCTTTTTTACAATGTTCCTGCGAGAAGAAAATTCCTAAAAAATAATAATGTGGAATTTCGTCACATTATTGATGAGTTTCAAAGGGTTGCACTCGCTCATGAGAATTTAGATTTCGAACTTTTCCACAATGACGATATTATTTTTCGTTTAAGAAAATCGAGTTTACTGCAAAGAATTATTGAAATTTTCGGACGGAAATTACAACCGCTTTTAGTTCCCATCAAAGAAGATTTAGGTTGGGTGAAACTCAACGGATTTGTCGCAAAACCTGAAGGAGCGAAGAAAGTTCGTGGCGAACAGTTTTTCTTTGTAAACGGAAGGTTTTTTAGAAGTGCCTATTTCAACAAAGCGGTTCAGGATGCGTTTGAAGGTTTGCTTTTGCCGGGATATATTCCAACATTTTTTCTTTTCTTGGAGTTGGATCCCGAAAAAGTTGATGTGAATATTCATCCACAAAAAACAGAAGTGAAGTTTGAGGACGAAAATTTGATTTACGCTTTGATTCGTTCGACGATTAAAAAATCCTTGGGAATTTACAATGTCGCGCCAAGTTTGGATTTCGACAGAGATTCGAGTATTGACGCTTTTGTTCACCAAAAAGTAAATGCAGGAAGTTTCAAAACACCTGAAATTACGGTAGATAGAAATTACAATCCGTTTCGTGAGGAAGTTTCCACCGGCGAAAAAGTGGCGATGACTGAAATTTATCAGCAAAATATCCAAGCAGAACCTTCGAAAATTAATTTGTTTGAAGATGAAGATTTTGATGAGGATTTAATGCGGCTTCCGAATGGTTATTGGCTTTTCAACAAAGGCGGAAAAACGTTGATGCTCGATTTGGGGAGAATGCACCGTTTGGTTGTGGGCGAAAGAAATGCGAAGAAAAAAATCAGCAATGAAAGACACACGCTGCTTTTTTCTTTGGAATATCACATGAATGAAATTGAGAAAAATAAGTTTCGTTCCATTAAGAAATTTCTTCCCGAACTCGGTTTTGAAATGGTGATTGCAAATGATAACGTTTTAAGAATTGACGCCGTTCCGGAAGGTTTGAAAGAAACCCAGGTCATGAAATTCATGGAAAATCTTTTTGAAATTTTGGAATACAGAACGGAAGAAGAATTCATGAATTTTTACAAAAACCAATGGAATAAAAACCAAAGTAAATCCCGTTTTGACTTCCTCTATAAAATGGATGCGGAACAGGTCATCAAAGACTTTACAGAACTCGGCTTCCCGGAATATTTACCAACCGGAAAAAGATGCTTCATCGAAATTCCGTTGGAGGAATTAAAAAATAAATTTTAAAAATTATGTTTCCAAAACTTACTCCGATTACCCGAAATATCATCATTTTAAATGTGATTTTCTACTTGGTTTCCAACTTCGTGGCATTCCCGAAATTTTATGAACTTTTTTCGGTGTATTACATTGGCTCACCGTTTTTCAGAATTTGGCAAGTCATCACGCACATGTTTATGCATGCGCCTTTAGGACAGGGAATTGGTTTGACGCATATTCTTTTTAACATGTTGACTTTGATGAGTTTCGGACCGGTTTTGGAGCAAGTTTTAGGAGAAAAAAAATACATTATCCTCTATTTTTTAAGCGGAATTGGAGCCTATCTTCTAAATTGTGCCTGGAATTTTTTCGAAATCACTCAAGGCGCAAGCTTGGAGGAAATATATTCCATCCCAATGATGGGAGCTTCAGGAGCAATTTTCGGTGTGGTTGCAGCATTTTCTACCATGTTTCCTGATGCAAAATTGTTTTTCATGTTCATTCCGTTTCCGATTAAGGCGAAATATCTTTTACCCGGAATTATCGTGATTTCACTGTACTTAGGTTTCAGTGGTTCAATGGGCGGAATTGCGCATTTCGCACACATTGGTGGTGCAATTGTGGGATTTATTTTGGCCAAAATGTGGAAGAACAATCAGTACAGAATTGATTAACGTCAATGAAAATTTTTCGGTTTGTTTTAACGGTTTCTCATTTCTTCATCATTGTTCTCTTGTTGGGAACTTTGCTCAATGCTTATATTCCACCGAAGGTTTTTCCCTGGTTTAATTTGCTTTCCTTGGCTTTTCCAGTTTTGATGATTATGAATGTTTTAATGATTTTTTTCTGGATTATTTTGAGAAAGAAAAGAGCTTTTCTGTTTGTAATGTTTTCATTAATACTGATTAACCCGACAAGAAGATGGGTGAATTTTAGTGCTAAAAAAGCAGAATCACCTAATCTTAAAATTGTAACCTATAACGTAAAGGGAGGAGCGGTTGATGTGAAATTAAACTATACCTATCTTGAAAAACAAAACGCAGATATTATTTTAGGACAAGAATATGGAAGCGAATTTAATATTCCGGGATTTGAAAACAGAACTAGAGATTATGAAATTGTCGCTTTAAATTCAAAATATAAAATTGTAAATCAGGGAAAACTTACCAAGACCGGAAACGGAAATTCATTTTTTGCGGACATTGATGTGAATGGAAAAATAATTCGTTTTGTGAATGTTTATTTGAATCCATTTTCTTTTGATAAAGCACAAGTAAAACCAGGAGAAGATTTTGAAACAAATAGTGCAAAGGCAAAGTTCATTGTGAAAAGACTTCTCCCTACTTTCAAAGTTCATCAGCAAGAAGTTGCCGAAATCCGGACAGCAATCGACAATTCGCCATATCCGGTGATTTTGGCGGGAGATTTCAATTCAGTTCCCAATTCTTACGAATATTATCATTTGGGGAAAGGTTTAAGAGATGTTTTTATGGAAGTGGGAAAGGGAAGTTCAACAAGCTTTCACGATTATAAATTCCCGATTAGGATTGATTATGTTTTCTGTTCTAAAGAAATAAAACCTGTAAGTTATAAAGTGGACCGCTCGGTGAAAGTTTCTGATCATTTCCCTGTAATTGCCGAATTTAAAATTAATTAAAAATGAAGAATTTAATTTTATTAAACATCCCGTTTTTTTTGTTTTCCTGTGGAAAAAACACACAAGATGATGTCGTGATTTCGTCGAAAGAAAGCGCTATTCCTCCTTATGACACCATTGCAAAGGACTCGTTTTCAGCAGGCGCAATTTCGGTGGATATTGCACGACAAATTAGAATGTCCTCACAGCAATATCAAGATTCTATAAAAGAAGTCCGTAAAAAAATGGAAGAGGAACGAATCTTGAAGGAGGAAAAAGATAAAGCCGACAAAAAATTAGCGGAAGAAAAGAAAATAACGGAAGATGCTGAAAAAGCAGAAAAGGAAAAAGACAAAAAAACAGTTGAAACTGCACCGACTGAAACCGCGACAAACCCGTAATTTCTTATAATTTCTAAACACCACTAAAATTACCATTATGAAAAATTATCTTTTAGCAGCAGGTTTTTTGACCCTAAGTTTAACTGCCTGCAAACAATCGGAAACAAAGGTTTTAACTTCAGAAAATCCAGACGGATCCGTTACAACAACGACTGTGGAAACTGAAAAAACCACTGGTGTTGATTCAGCAAAAATCAATGCGACCGTGGATAAGGCAAAAGAAAAATTAAATACGGCAGGAGAAAAAATTGATGAAGCTGCTGATAAAGCAGGAGAACATTTAGAAAAAGCAGGAGAGGACTTGAAAGAAGCCGCATCAAAAGGAGCCGAAAAGGTCGAAAAAGAAGCCGAAAAAGTGAAGGAAGATTTGAAAAAAAATTAGAAAAAAATCTGTTTTTGCGTTCAATTTTTTATGTAATTGGAGCAGTCGTAGCAACCAATCATCTGTAATATTTTTCAAGAAAAACAAAAAACTCTTCCATTCGCAACAAATTGTTCATCGCCAAATAAAAGAACAGAACACCAACTGTTACAAAAAGAAATGATAACATTTTAGGTGAGTTTTTATAAGAATAAAAAAGCCAACCAATCAGAAGCGGCACCACGAAAATAAAATGGCCACCATAAATATAAGAAGTGTGAAGGCCGAATTTCAAGATGCAGTGAATCACAATATCCACCAAAAACGAAATCATTAGAACTTGAACCAACTTATTTTTGAAGTTCTTGAAATAACTCCAAAAAACTAAAATTAAAACCGCCGCAACAAAAACATATGGAATCACCGAAGTGTAAACATCCATGAAAAGTGCTTTGTAATAAAACCCTTTTTTATTGTGATAATCACGGATGACGAAAGATGGGAACAACATATTTCCACCAAAAAACCAGGAAGAAATCATGTCCCAAAGTGGAGTGACTTTCGGTTTGGAAAACTTATCGTATTGTTCTCCGGATTTGTTTAGAAATCGCATATAATCGAAATCTAAACGGTAAAGAAACAGCAAAACAAAAATCACAATGGACATTAAAACCCTTAAAACTGCATTCCCAAATTTCTTCCAATTCTGAAAAAGATTTTTCTCAAAAAGTACGGATATAAAAACTTTCACCGCATTCGTCACGGTTAATCCACCAATAGAAATCGTTGCTAAAGTGAGTGCGGTTGCAGGAATTATCGCTTCTTTTTTCAATTTTAAAGCCGCATAATAATTAAAGAGAACAAGGAAAAATAAAGTATAAGTATAAGTTTCAGGCGTAAATGAAAGCAAAATATTAGTCGTGAAAAACGCAAAAAACGATAGAATTAAAAGCGAAATATTTTTAGGCAAACGGATGATGTTTTTCAAATATTTATAGATCTGAATCAAACTCAAACTCACTGCAAAATTGCTGCACCACGCTAAAACCAAACGAAAATTGGCATCTTTTTTTCCATCTGAAAACAACAATGCAAATTCCCGAATCCAATTGAAGAAATAATTCGCAAGCGGATGTCTTTCAAAACCACCACCGGTCATCACAATCGCTCGGTTATCAAAACTAAAATAAGCGTCCCACGGAATTCTATTGTCGAAAATAATTCGGTAATTCAGTGCAATGTAAGTACCCAATGCTCCATAAATACTCAAAAAAATTAGAAATAATAGCGTTTCAAATTTTGTAGCGGGGAAAACTGTTTTTATAAAATCGAAAAATTTTTGTTTGAAGTTCAATGGTTTAAATTTTCGGCAAAAGTAGTGAACGGTTTAAGATTTATGAAATTTTTTTACGCAACATAGGCATTTAGAAGTAAATCCTTCAACAACTTGTAATCAAAAAAAAGAAACTGCCCAACTATGTGTCTATGTGGCTTTAAAAATTACGAACTACAAGAAAGCGTCGAACATCCTGTTTGTCCATCATATTTGGAAGGACGCTTTTGTGAAAATTCCGGGTAAGTTTCTTGGTAAGGATTTTCTAAAGCAACTAAAATTTTATTCAACAAATCTTTTTTGCCAACTTTCAATTCTTCGATGCATTCAAATAAAATATAGTTTCGAAGGATGAATTTTGGATTGGTTTTAGACATCAATTCTAAGGATTCCGCTTTTGAAATCGTGTTTTTTTCTAAACGGATTTGATAATTTTTAATAAAGACTTCAAGCATTGAAAGCTGTTCTTCATTTAAAATTGAATAAGAAATATCCCCGAAAAGTTCCTTCAAATCTGATGTTGTCACTAATTTTTCAAGACGGTTAAAAAACAAAGTGTAATCTAATTTCAAGTCTTCCAACAATTTTTGTGCGTCGGTAAATAGTTGGTCGTCTCCTTCCAAAACTTCATTGAAACCAAATTTTTTCGCCATCACTTCATCGTGTTTTTTCCAAAATATTTCGTTGAAATCGTTTAACGTTTTCTCTAATTTTTTTTCGTCCTTAATTAAAGGAAAAAGCGCATTCGCCAATTGCCATAAATTCCATTGCGCAATTTTTGCCTGATTTCCGAAAGCATATCTTCTTCCCGGCAAATCGGTGGTGTTTGGAGTGAAGTTCAAAGAATATTCATCGACAAAAGAAAACGGTCCGTAATCAATCGTCAATCCCAAAATCGACATGTTGTCAGTATTCATCACGCCGTGAACAAATCCGACACGATACCATTCCACGATTAAATTGGCGGTTCTTTCCGAAACATTTTGGAAAAATTCCGAATATTTTTCGGGGCTTTTAGAATCGATTTCAGGGAAATAATTTTCAATGGTAAAATCGGTAAGTTTTTGTAAAGTTTCAATTTCATTTTGAGCAGAAAGCAGTTCGAAATGCCCAAAACGCAGAAAACTTTCCGCAGTTCGCATCATGACTGCACCATTTTCGTATTGGGGATTTCCATCGTACATCATGTCTCGCACGACTTTTTCACCACTCAAAGAAAGCGATAAACCTCGAGTTGTAGGAATTCCCAAATGATGCATCGCCTCACTCATCAAATATTCCCGAACCGAGGAACGAAGAACTGCTCTTCCATCCGCATGTCGGGAATAGGGAGTTGCTCCCGCTCCTTTCCATTGAAGTTCGGTTTTTTTCCCTTTAGAATTCTCAATTTCGCCTGCAAAAATGGCTCTTCCGTCGCCGAGTTGTCCCGCCCAATTTCCGAATTGATGTCCTGCATAAGCGGTGGCGTAAGTTTTTAAATTTTTTGGAATGCGTTCGGCATTCATGAACTTTAAATCTTCCTCATTCTCAACTTTTCCCAAACCGATTTCTTCCGACAGTCTTTCATTAAAGACTAGAAGTTGAGTATTTTGAAACTCAACAATATCTGTAGTTGAAAACAAAACTTTGGGAGTTTGCCGCTGCATGGGATTTCCTGAAAAGTCTCCGGGAAATTTGTCTAAATATTGTTGCGTGATTTTGTCTAAATTCATATTTCAAAGGTCGGTAAAAAAATATCCTTCCAAAAATTTGAAAGGATAAATATTATTTAAGATGAAAATTAAGTATTCGAAATCAGTCGTTATACAAAATTAATAAGCCATAACAAGTTCAATTGAAACATCCATGTCTAAAGAGTTGCGTTCCAAGGGGTCGTTTAATTTCCTTTCCCACTTATCATTTTTAAAATACCACAAAATATCTGTTTCCGACTTCCTATTGGAGAGTATTGGATAATAAAGGTCTTGTTTTTCACTTGAATAAATTTTATCAAAAACCATTTTATTTTTCTTTGTTGTAATCCATTCAATACCACAAAATATTCCCTCACGTGGAACATTGAATTCTAATCCGTTAAATTCGATTGATATAACTTGACTTTTGCTATTTCTTTTTGTTTCTACGAGAAGATGGTGAGTAATTTTACCTGGTTTCCCATTTTCATTTGTATAAATATTAAAGAAGAAAGTAGAGTTTTTACTTTGTGGATTAATCTTAAACTGGAATCCTTTTATTGGGTGTAAATCTGAATTAGCAATAAATTGTGCATACTGATTTTCTGTAACCATTCCTGAAAACCCTAGCTTATATAGGTTTTCAGTATCATTAATTGGGTTAATCGCAATTTTTTGTGAAAATAGAAATTGAGCCACAACAAAAAACAGAATACAAAAAACATTTCTCATCGGCTTTAAGAATAACTGATATTTATTTGTTAAAATCAATTTCTTCACCGGTGTTGAGGTTTTCATTCACGTTTTCCTCTTTTTTGCCGGAGGACTTTTTTGGTCCGGTGTTTACGGGTTCCACGGGTTTTGGATTTTTAATTTCGTCGATGGTTTGTAATCCGCCATCATCACCATAACCGCCTAAACCTTGAAGGTCGGAACAACTTCCCGTCCAATTCGAAGGTTTGACAAACTTATCCTCCATCGTGATTCCAAGTTCTTTGTCTGCCCAAACTTTCTTCATGAAAATCGCCCAAATTGGGAGTGCCATTTTCGCGCCTTGACCTTCACCGGTTCCCCAAAAGTGGGTTGCCCTGTCTTCCCAACCAACCCAAACTCCTGTTGCGAGATTCGGTACAATTCCCATAAACCAACCATCCGAATTATTTTGTGTGGTTCCTGTTTTTCCGGCAATTTCTACCCCTTTTGGAACTCCTTTTCTGCCCAATTCTCCGGAAGCAGTCCCGAATTCAGCCACCCCTTTCATCAGATCAATCATCGTGTAGGCATAAAGCTCGTTCATTACTTCTTTCATGACCGGTTTTACTTCTTTAATAACACGCCCGTTTGCGTCTTCAATACGCCAAATCATTTCGGGTTTAATGTAATTTCCATAATTCGCGAATGTGGAATAAGCTCCCAACATTTCGTAAATCGTAATATCGGAAGAACCAAGTGCAACAGCATATTCATTAGGAATTTCTTCGGTTACTCCCAAATCACGAGCGGTTTGAATCACGCTTTTCGGTGTCGCCATTTCAATCAAACGAACTGCAACCGGGTTTTTTGAGTGAGCAAGTGCATCACGAAGCGTTAAACTTCCTCCGGAACCTTCAACAGTCCAAGTTCCTTTTCTGTAAGTTGCGTTGGAAACGGTTGAACAAGGCGTCATTCCCAATTTCATAATCGCAGTCGCATAAACGAAAGGTTTAAAAGTGGAACCTACCTGTCTTTTACCCTGTTTAATGTGGTCATATTGAAAATGCTGCCAATTAATTCCTCCAACCCAAGCTTTGATTTCTCCCGTTCCCGGAACCATCGACATTAAGCCGGCTTGAGCAATTTGTTTGTGATAACGGATGGAATCCCACGGTGACATTTCTACTTCTTCTTCGCCGTTCCAAGTAAATCTAGAGGTTTTAGTCGGAGTTTTGAAATCAAGCATGATGGAATCTTCCGAAACTCCCGCTGCTTTCAATTGCTTGTAACGCCCGGTTCGCTTCATAGCTTGAACCATTACCCCTTCAATTTGTTTGTCATTAAGGTAATAGAAAGGTCTCTGTTTTCTTCCACGCTGTTCCGCATCAAATCTTTTCTGAAGGTCCGTTAAGTGTTCTTTAATGGCCTCTTCTGCATAGACCTGCATTTTTGAATCCAATGTTACGTAGATTTTCAAACCGTCTTTAAATAAGTTTAAAGTCTTTCCGGTTTTCTTTTCGTAGTCTTTTAAATAACCGTCGATTTCTTTTCTTAAATAGAACTTGTAATAAGCGGAATAACCGTCATCAATAGATTTTACCGGATGATAATCAAGTACAATGGGCGTGTCAACAGCTTTTTGATACGTTTGTTGGTCTAGATATCCTGTTTTCAACATTTGGTCTAAAACAACATCGCGTCTTGCTTTTGAACGCTGCTCGTTTCGCATTGGATTATTTTTCACCGGGTTTTCAAGCATTGCCACAAAAGTAGCTGCTTCAGGTAAAGTTAGTTGTGAAGTCGTTTTGTTGAAATAGATTCGAGATGCCATTTCAATTCCGTTCGCATTGTACAGGAAATCGAATTTATTAAAATATAAAGTGATGATTTCTTCTTTGGTATAACGTTTTTCAAGACTTACCGCTACAACCCATTCTTTTAATTTTTGGAAAGCTCTTTGAACCTTATTTTGTGAAGCGGTTCCTGTAAATAATAATTTTGCCAACTGCTGCGTAATCGTTGAACCACCCCCACGAGAACCACCGTAAACAACCGCTCTTCCGATAGACTGCAAATCAATTCCGGAGTGTTCCTTGAAACGCTCGTCTTCTTTTGCTTGAAGTGCGTAAATCAAATACGGCGGCAATTCTTTGTAAGTTACGGGCTGCGTTTTTTCTTTTTCAAATTTTCCTAAAAGTTTCCCGTCGGAGGAATAAATTTCCGAAGCCACATAAATGTCGGGGTTTTCAAGCTCCTTTACATCGGGCATAGTTCCGAGGAAACCTTGCGAAGTCGCAAAAAATAATCCTGCAATTCCTAATATAATGGCAATGAGTCCTATCCAAATGAATTTTACCCACTTTTTCCAACCGCGGTTTTTAACTTTTTTGGGAGGAAGGGGAAACGTTTGCTTTGGCTTGTTTCCCAGATTTTGTTTGTTTTCCATAAATGATGCTACGGTTTTGCCGTCTCTATTTTTACACCAATATCTTCAATTCCTTTCAGGTTGTCATTTCGCATCGCCTGAATAATTCCGATGGAATAATCACCGTTTTGAGGAAATTTATAATTCAATTTATATTGAAACAACGTTTCCTTTGTATCGCCGAAACCTTTTCCGATCCATTCTCCGTTTGGTTTCGCGAGAATGTAGTTCAAAGTGTCGATGGTTTTTTTCTTCGGCTTCAACTCCTGAAGATTCACGATAAACCGAATGTTACTGTACGGATAATCATTGTTGTTTCTTACAACAAATATAATATTTTTTGGATGTTGCGCGTCGTTTACCTTAAAATCGAATTTCTGTTCTGCTTTTTTGTTCCAATCCCCGTTGAGGGTTTTCATATAAACTTGTTCCGAAGGATTGCTGCAACTCGAAAGCATCAACACAACGAAAAAAAACCCGAAAATCTTATGCATTGTCGTCACGTTTTGGCTGAATTTTTTTCTTGAAATTTTTCTTCTGCTGATTTTGCGGTTTCGCATTCTGGGTCTGATTTTGCTGCTGAACTTTTTCAGGGGAATTTTTTCTTCTTTCGCCTTGATTATCATCGGGTTTCTTTTCCGAAACTTTATTTTCAGGTTTTGGGTTTGGTCGCTGTTTTCCCGAAGGTTTCTGTTGGTTGTTCGGTTTTTTGCGGTTTTGATTTTTACCCTGATTTCTATTTTTTCGGTCGAAGCGTTCGATATTACTTTCCTGAATTAAATCCACCGATTTGGTAGGAACGTCGAGTACTTTTAAGTCTTCAAGAGGTGGAGTTTTCTCGCCGCGTTTGTTTTGGGCGATTAATTTTTTCACTTCACCCACTTCCAAATCGTACCACGCCATGGAATGGTCAACATAAGCAAACCACATTCTCTTTTTGAAAACGTCGATTTTAATACAGAAAGCCTTTCCTTTTTCCGTATCTAAAGTCGTTGAAGAAGAAGGGAAATCACTTAAGGTATCGAGGTAACTGTCGAGTTCGTAGTTCAGACAACATTTAAGTTTTCCGCACTGTCCTGCTAATTTTTGAGGATTGATGCTTAATTGCTGATAACGAGCTGCATTCGTATTCACAGAACGGAAATCAGTCAACCAAGTTGAACAGCACAATTCTCTGCCGCAAGAACCAATTCCGCCCACTTTCGCAGCTTCCTGGCGGAAACCGATTTGTTTCATGTCGATTTTGGTACGGAAAGCGGCGGCATATTCTTTAATTAATTGCCTGAAATCCACGCGATTATCTGCGGTGTAATAAAAAGTGACTTTTTGTCCGTCACCTTGAAACTCCACATCGGTAATCTTCATGTTGAGGTTTAAAGCGTACGCAATTTTCCTCGCCTGAATTTTTACCGATTCCTCTTTTTCTCTTGATTGTTGCCAAACTTCGATGTCTCTTTGGTTGGCTAAACGGTAAATTTTAAGAGGGTTTTCTTCAGTTGCATTTTTCTTTTTCATCTGAATTTTCACCAACTCTCCGGTGAGACTTACCACACCTGTATCGTGACCCGGACTCGATTCTACTGTTACTACGCTCCCAATATGAAGCGGTAAATGATGTACGTTTTTATAAAAATGTTTTCGGTCGTTCTTGAATCTTACTTCCACAAAATCACATTTGGATTCGGAAGGATTGTTGATATTCGAGAGCCAATCGAAGACGCTTAATTTATAGCTATTTCCGCAGGTATCTACACTTTCACAGCCATTCGCAGATTTTGTTCCGCATGAATGGGACGAATCGCCGGATGTTTTGCATCCACAACTCATATTGATATATTATATATTCCTGCAAATTTAGCACAAATTTATTTTGCATATATTAGGAAGAATGTTTTTTGTGAACCATCTTTAGTTTTTAATGAAAATTTATTTTTCTTGCGGATTTGTTAACAATATCTTTAATATTATGCAAATCATATAATTGAAATTTTAAAAAAAATAATGGTTTTACTGAAAAGATTTAATTTAAACGGTTTGTAAACAGCTTTCTTGAATTTATAACAATGTCTTATTAATAAGGGATTTGTTTTAAGTTTAAGCAAAAATAAATCTTAAACAAAATAGCGAAATTGAAATTTGTTTAAAAAAAATTAAGATTTATTAACACCTGTTAAAAAAATAATTTTATATTTGTAACCATTAATAATGAATTTTATGAAAAAAATTGTTGTATCTACAGCACTATTGGCCGCTTCTCTTGTGTATGCAGGAGGATTCAGAGTTTCTTTACAGGGCGTAAAGCAATTGGCAATGGCTCATACAAGTGCTCATGCGGAAGATGCGAGTGTTGCATTTTTCAATCCTGCGGGAATTTCGTTTATTCCTAATAAACTGAGTGTTGCAGCGGGAGGGTTTGGAATTAATGCAGAAGTTGAATATCAAAACCTGCAAACATTGGAGTCTTATAAAACAGACAACCCGATGGGAACGCCCATTTATTTCGCAGCTGCCTATAAAGTTTTAGACAATGTTTCATTGGGTTTCAGTTTTGCAACGCCTTATGGAAGTACTGTAAAATGGCCAACAGATTGGGCGGGTAAAGAAATTGTACAGGAAATTGAATTAAAGGCTCTTTATTTCCAACCAATGGTTTCATTTAAACTTGCTGATTGGGTTTCTTTGGGAGGTAGCTTCATCTATGCAAAAGGAACGGTAGATTGGACAAAAGCGGTAACGCAATTGGGAGGAACTTTGAATATTAAAGATGACGAAGCTTCAGGGAAGGGATTTGGTTTAGGGTTCTACTTCAGACCGACGGATAAACTTGATGTGAGCATCGCTTATCGTTCACCGGTTGATATGAAGGCAGATAAAGGTGTTGCTACTTTTAATATTTCCCCTAGTTTGTATCCGTTGGTTGGGCTTAACTCAAGCGGACAGGACAATTTTAAGGCGGTTTTGCCTTTGGTTGACGAATACACCATTGGTGCAACTTATAAAGTGACGCCAAAATGGCAAGTTTCGGGAGACTTCAATTACAGCGGATGGGATCAGTATTATGCTTTAACACTTGATTTTGAAAAAGCACCAATAGGAAACCAGGCAAGTGACCCAACTGTTTTGATTACCCCAAAAAATTGGAAAAGCACTAAAACGTGGAGAGTGGGTACACAGTATATGTTTACAGATGCTTTAGCAGGAAGATTAGGATATTATCATGATGAATCACCTTATGCTGATTCTGATTTCAGCGCAGAAAGTCCATCTTTCGAAGCTAATGTAATTACCGGAGGTATTGGTTACAAATGGAAAGGTTTAGGAATTGATTTTTCCGGAGCGTATAACTTCCAAACACCGAGAGAGGTAAAGAATTCTTTCTATAATTTTAACGGGCAGGCGAAAGCCAAAGCATATTTCTTTGGTTTAGGTTTATCATACAACGCATTTTAAATAAAATAAGAATCTACACATGAAAAAAATATTAATTTCAACAGTTGCTTTATCAACTTTATTATTTACGGTTAGCTGTAAAAGAGATTTTGATACCGACGTAAGCAGCGTTACGGTTACAAAAGGCGACGCGGATTTCACAAAATACGTTTCCATCGGTAACTCACTAACTTCTGGTTACAGAGACGGAGCTTTATATATCGACGGGCAAAACGAATCTTTCCCTTCCATGATCGCAGCTCAAATGAAACTTGCGGGAGGTGGGGAATTCAAGCAGCCTTTAATGGCGGACAACTTGGGTGGAATTCCTGCGGTTGGCTTCACCAATAAAAGAGTACTTACTCCAACAATGGGATTGGGTTTTGCTGCTGGAACAGGAGCTACAACTTTAGCTAATATTTACGCTTCGGGACCTTACAATAATATGGGGGTACCGGGAGCTAAATCTTACCATTTGGTTGCTCCAGGTTATGGAAATCCTGCAAATCTCCCTTTAGGAAAAGCGAATCCTTATTTCGTAAGATTTGCAAAAAACCCAGCAACATCGTCCGTATTAAGTGATGCGATGGAAATGAAGCCAAGCTTTTTCTCTCTTTGGATCGGAAATAATGATGTTCTTTCCTATGCAACAAACGGTGGTATGAACTCCACCACCGTAAACGGAGTTACCACTTATACTCCAGCGGTTGTTCAAACAGGAAATTTGGATCCCACAACATATAAAGGGAATGATATCTCTGATCCAAACGTTGTTGGTGGCGTAATTAAAAGTGTTTTGGACGGATTGAAAAGTGTTGGTTCTACAAAAGGCGTTATTGCAAATATTCCTAATGTAACAGCAATTCCTTTCTTCAACAGAGTGCCTTATAACACTATTGCGCTAGATGCGACTAAAGCTGCCGCAATCAATTCATCATTAATTAACCCATTAATTGGCGCATTAAATTATCTTGGACAATCAGGAAGATTCGTACCGGTAGTTGCAGGAAACAACCCTGTAATTATTGTTGATAACTCTTTACCAAATGTTTCAGCAGGACTTACAGCGGTTCTAACAGCAAACGGTTATCCAGCTACACAAGCTGCGTTTTTAGGAAATGCTTTCGGGCAAGCTAGACAAGCTAAAGCGGGTGAACTAATCCTTTTAACAGCTTCCAATGAATTAGGTTTAGATGCAATTACCCGTCAAGCTCCAACTGCAACGTCACAATTCATTATTGGTGCATCTTTCCCACTTGCTGATCAGTTTTCTTTAACTTCGAAAGAGGTTAATAATATTGCAACAGCAGTTACTGCTTACAACACTGCAATCAGCGGTTTAGCTTCTTCATATTCCCTTGCTTTGGTAGATGCAAATACAAAAATGGGAGAGCTCAATTCTACGGCCGGAATCCAGTTTGATGGAGTGAAGTACACTGCAACATTTGTTACAGGAGGTTCATTCTCTCTTGATGGCGTTCATCCAACAGGAAGAGGATATGCTATTTTAGCTAACGAATTTATTAAAGCAATCAATGCAAAATATAGTTCCACATTACCGCTAGTAAATGTAAACAAGTACAGCGGAGTTACATTCCCTTAACCTGTAATTAAAAATCAGTTTGTAAAACCACTCGAAATTCTTTTGGGTGGTTTTATTTTTTTAAATTTGTACATCTAAAAAAGTAAAAATGGCTGAACAGGCAAGTTATCTATTTTCCACCAGAACAAGTAAAGCCTTGGCGGAAAAAATAGCCCATTATTACGGGCAGGACTTAGGAAAAATTAAAGTACAGGAATTTAGTGACGGTGAATTTGAACCCGTTTTTGATCAATCCGTAAGAGGAGGAAGGGTTTTCTTAATAGGTTCCACATTTCCACCCGCAGACAATCTTTTGGAGCTTTTATTAATGATTGACGCCGCAAAAAGAGCTTCCGCAAAGAGTATCACCGTAGTTCTTCCTTATTACGGTTTAGCAAGACAAGACAGAAAAGATCAGCCAAGAGCACCAATCGGCGCAAAATTAGTGGCAAATCTTCTCACCGCAGCCGGAGCAACTAGAATCATGACGATGGATCTTCACGCGGATCAAATTCAAGGTTTCTTTGAAATTCCGGTGGATCATCTTTATGCATCAACTTTATTTATTGATCATATACTTTCTTTAAACCTAGAAAACCTCACCATCGCTTCTCCAGATATGGGGGGAGCAAAAAGAGCAAAAAAT
This sequence comes from Candidatus Kaistella beijingensis, assembly GCF_020084865.1. Taxonomy (NCBI): domain Bacteria; kingdom Pseudomonadati; phylum Bacteroidota; class Flavobacteriia; order Flavobacteriales; family Weeksellaceae; genus Kaistella; species Candidatus Kaistella beijingensis. The sequence continues at coordinate 1,987,316 of NZ_CP071953.1, forward strand.
TACGCAAGTCACCTTGGAGCAGAAGTGGTAATCTGTTATAAGGAAAGAAAAAAGGCAAACGTAGTGGAAGAAATGTTTTTGATAGGTGACGTAAAAGACCGAAACGTGATCCTCATCGACGACATGATAGATACAGCCGGAACACTTTGCAAAGCCGCAGATATTCTGATCGCAAACGGAGCAAAATCTGTTCGAGCGATGGCAACTCACGGCGTTCTTTCCGGAAAAGCGTATGAAAACATACAGAACTCAAAAATTTCAGAAGTTATTGTAACCGATACCATTCCCGTAAAAACCGACTTGACCCCCAAAATAAAAGTACTTTCTTGCGCGGAGCTTTTTGCAGACGTGATGAGAATGGTACATGAGCATAAATCAATCAGCGATAAGTTTATTATTTAATTTTGGATGCTGTCCATAGCTAAATCCTTCCGCAGCGAAGGATTTTTTTATTACAAAACAAATTTATATCTTTGCACCCTAAATTTTTAAACATTCATTGAAATGAAATCAATTACAATTCAAGGTACAAAAAGAGAAAGCGTGGGCAAAAAGTCTACTAAAGCTTTACGTGATGCTGAATTAGTTCCTTGTGTTGTTTACGGAGGAAAAGAAACCTTAAATTTTTCTGCAGAAGAAAGATCTTTCAAAGGTTTGGTTTACACTCCTGAAGCACACACGGTATCTATTGAGGTTGACGGAAACACAATTCCTGCCGTACTTCAGGACATCCAATTTCACCCAATCACCGACAAAATCCTTCATGCGGATTTCTACCAACTTTCAGATGACAAAGCTGTGGTAATGGAAGTTCCGGTAAGACTTACAGGTCGTGCAAAAGGTGTTGTTGCAGGTGGTGCACTTCGTCAGTCGTTCAGAAAGTTGAAACTAAAAGCGATCCCTGCAAACCTGCCGGATGAAATCGTGGTAGATGTAACGCCGCTTAAAATTGGTAACAAACTTTATGTTGGTGATATCAAAGCTGATGGATTTACCTTCATGCATCCAGACAATGCGGTAGTTGTTGCCGTGAAGATGTCTAGAACTGCAATGAAAGGAGGTGCAGCTGCAATGGATGAAGAAGACGAATTAGAAGCAGAAGAAGTAAAAGATCAATCTCCAGATGTTCCAACAACTGAAGAAAAATCTACTGAAGCATAAGAAATTCAGAAATCGATACCAAGTCCCGTCAATTATTTTGGCGGGATTTTTTATTGCGGGGAGCGTGAAATTCCAGGAAGCAATCTCAATTTTTTGTAGGAGCAACGAAGTTTTCGCTTCTTTAAAAATCCGGTCCCGCTGTCACTACTCGCTTTTTTTCTGCGGCGGCGAAGCCGCCGCAGAAAAAAGAGCTCGAACATGCCGTTCCATCGGGGCTAAAACAAAAACTTCTTTTCCTCTTACCAGCAGGAAATAGTTGTTGTCGAGAATTCGTGGTAAATCGTTAATTTTACTTCAATCAAAACTTCAGAAAATGCCCGTAAACGACCAAAGAGTAGATGACTACATCGAAAAATCCGCAGAATTCGCAAAACCGATCTTAATTTATCTGCGAGAACTCATCCACGAAACCTGCCCCGAAGTTGAGGAAGGTTGGAAATGGAGCTTTCCCAACTTTATATACAAAGGTAAAATTCTCTGTTCGATGTCCGCATTCAAACACCATTGCGCTTTCGGATTTTGGCTGGAAAAAGAAATGAAGACCATGAAGGTACTCACCAAAAACATCGAAAAAAACTCCATGTTCTCTTTAGGGAAAATCACCAAAATTTCAGACCTTCCCTCAAAACCGCAACTTAAAGCCGCTATTAAAGAAGCAATGGAACTTACCGATATGGGCATAACCATAAAAAAAGCGCCACCGAAAAAAACTGAAATCGAAACACCAAATTATTTTCTAGAAGCATTAGATTCAAATAAAAGGGCAAAAGAAATTTTCGAGAAATCGTCACCTTCTTTCCGTAAAGAATACATTTTGTGGATTACCGACGCTAAAACAGAAACCACTAGAAACAAGCGATTAGAACAAGCTGTCGAATGGATTTCCGAAGGAAAAGGCAGAAATTGGAAATACGAAGAATGTTGATTTAAATTTTATATTTACATTTACATCAAGCAAACTTTGCCATGAGCAAAAAATTTTTTTTCATGTTTTGTGTTTTTGGTCTGAAATTAATTTTCGGACAGCAAAATATGGAGTTTAAATCGGTGAAGAACTATTTTGATTATCAACGATTTATGCTGAATAATGAATTTAAGAAGCGATTTGATAAAGAGCCGAATGTTTCCGGCAAAATCAATATTAAAAAAGATTTTTCAGAGTTCATGAAAAAAATGGACAGTATTCAAAATACCGCTTTAATTGGGGCTTTAATCAAAGTAAAAAACAGAGAAGATTTGAGCCGCCTAAACTTCCAGAATTTGCCACAAATCAGTTTAGAAAATCCTACAAAAACCGAACTCAGCAAAGAAGCAAAATATCCGGGAGGATTCGAAAATCTTCGCAGCCAGGTTGCCGATTTGTTTTATTCCGACGCTGTTTACACGCAAGAAAAGCAATTAAAAACAAATGTCGTTTTTGTAGTGGAGAAAGACGGCTCCATTAGTTCAGTACATGCAGAAGGCGAGAATTTCACCTTCAACCGACAAGCGGAAATCGCAATGTATCTTCTCCCGAACAAATTTGATCCCGCATTTATTAATGGTACAGCTGTTCGCTACAGATTCCGGCTTCCTTTGGCCATGAATTTTGAATAATTTTCTGATCTTGATTGAAATCAAGGAATTGGGTTTGGGGGAAAATGGGCTGCAAAGAAAGATATAATTTTTGAGGCGAGTTTTTGCTAGAAGATTCGGAGTTAAAGAAACGAGTGATTTTTTAGATGAAGTAAACAAAATTACAGGAAAGGGGGATGCTTGGAATTGGTTACCGTTTCTAATATATAAAAAATATTGATGAAAAGGTTTAGTTTTGCACTGAACCTTTTTTAATATTAAGACCTAAATAAATTGATGTTTTCCGACGAATATTTTATGAAAATCGCTTTGCAGGAAGCAGAAACCGCACTTGAAAAAGATGAGGTCCCCATCGGTTGTATCATTGTTTCAAACAACAGAATTATTGCAAGAGCGCATAACCTCACCGAAACTTTGAACGATGTCACGGCACATGCAGAAATGCAGGCAATTACTTCCGCCGCCAACTTTTTGGGCGGAAAATATTTGCAGAATTGCACAATGTACGTCACGCTAGAACCTTGCGTGATGTGTTGCGGCGCCTTGAATTGGTCGCAAATTTCTAAAGTGGTCATCGGAGCAAGAGATGAACAAAGAGGATTTATCAACAAAAACTTGTCACTTCATCCAAAAACGGAAATCGTTTCTGGAGTCTTGGAGAATGAGTGTTCTGCGATCATTAAGGAGTTTTTTAAGAATAAGAGATGAAAATCGGGTCTTGGCTCTGCTCTTTACAAATCTTTCCCCAAAAAATACAATCCCTTCAGCGTATGCAACCGATCCGCAACGTGAATTTTATCCGTCAATGGTTTGTAAACATGTGATACTCCGCCTGTTGCAACCACGAAACAATCGTCTTGTACTTCATCATTGATTCGGTCGATAAAACCTTCCACCATTCCAAGGAATCCGTAAACCATTCCGCTCTGCATACAGGAAACGGTGTCTAAACCGAGAACTCTTTTAGGTTTTACCAATTCGATTTCAGGGAGTTGTGCGGTTTGTCCAACTAAAGAATTCAAGGAGGTAATAATTCCGGGAGCGATGATTACGCCTAAAGTTTCGCCTTTTTCGTCAATGCAACTTGCGGTTAAAGCCGTACCAAAATCGAGGATGATTTTCTTTTTTCCGGGATAAAGGTAGTGTGAAGCAACTAAATTTGCATAAATATCCGTTCCCATTTGCTTTGACTTAGGCTGAACTTCAGAATGCGTTGTTCGGTCGACAATTACCGGTTTTTTGCCGTGAATTTTTTCGATCGCCCTCGAAATATCGTGCGTCAATTGTGGAACAACGGAACCGATGATGATTTTATCGATATTTTCAGCTTCAATTTTGTGGGTTTGATACATCATCATAAATTGCATCTGCAATTCATCGCTTGTTCGGTACGGTTTGGTGTTCAGAATCCACGAAATGTCGCAATTGTCGTCATCAAAAAGTCCGAATCTGATGTTGGTATTGCCGATGTTGATTACGATTGAAGTCATCTGGTTTTAGTTTAAGGTTTCAGGTTTAAAGTTTCAAGTTGTGCTAAAATTCACCATTGACAGCGAAGCGAATTCACCATTCACTCCTTAGGAATCACTTCACTTCCACAAAATTATCCTCCGGATTCACGTCTGCCAATCTTTGAGAAAAATCAATTCCCAAAGCAGAAATCTGCGATTTGTTATAAGGAATGGTAAAGGTATATTCTTTTTGCGTCCATTTCCAATAATCCAAAGTGTTGAAGTCGCCGTAGATATCTTTGCTTTTCCAAACATGTGTCATGCTCATTGGAATTTGGTAATTCACCACTTTTTTGTCTTTCGTCAAGATCGAAAAATCTATCGGCATGGGAATGGAGCCTTTGTTTTCTAAAGTAATTGTCGTGGAATTTGCTTCGTATTTTACATTTTTAATGGCGTAATCAATCGTTTTGGTGGTATTGATCCAATAATGCTGAAACCATTTCAAATCCATTCCCGAAGTTTTTTGTGCGATGTGCAGGAAATCTCTTTCCGTCGGATGTTTCATTTTCCATTGGTTGAAAAATTCTTTCATAATTAAAGACAAATTTTGTTCACCAACAATATAACCAAGCTGTACCAAGAAAACTTCACCTTTCACGTAAGAAGCTATGGAATAAGCGTTTCCGCCATCATGATGATCAGCCAACCAAACTGCGGGTTCTTCTTTTCCTGTTTTCGTGAAATTAACGTAAGATTTAATTGAGTTTACAAAAGGATTTGCAACGGGTTCTTTCGGCGGAAAAAGTTGATGCATAATCAAATCATCATAATAACTCGTGAAGCCTTCATCCATCCATGGTCGCACACTTTCGTTATAAGCCAACATTTGCTGGTTCCAAGAATGTCCTCCTTCATGAACCATCAAACCAACCAATCCTTCCAAAGTTCTACCTTCACCGAGCATCAAAGTACACATTCCGTATTCCATTCCGCCATCACCGCCCTGAATAAAGGCATAACTTGGATAAGCATATCTTCCCAAAGTCGCGTTCATCAGTTGGAAAAATTTGGTTACATAAGGTTTTGATTCTTCCCAAAGTTGTGTTTTTTCAGATTTTTGATAGACGTAATAAATTTTTGGCCCGTCTAAAATCGTGAAACTTTCCACCGTGTAATCTCTATCAGCAGCAAACGCAAAATCGAGAATATTTTTTGCAGTCCATTTCCACGTCGCCTTGTTTTTTGCGTCGGATTTAATGTTTGCATTTTGGTCGTAACCTTTTACTTCTAAAGGATTTTCCAATGTTCCGCCTGCTCCAATAATATAATCTTTGTCGATTTTAATATTGACTTCGAAATCAGCAAACGGTGCGTGAAATTCTCTTCCGATATAATCAAAAGTTGCCCAACCATCGTAATCGTATTCTGCGATTTTTGGATACCATTGCGTCATCGACATGTCGATTCCTTCACGATTGTTTCTTCCTGAACGACGGATTTGTTGTGGAATTACTGCATCCCATTCCATAGTAAAAGTGGTGGAAGAATTGGGTTTTATCGGTGTATTCAGTTCCACTTTCATAATGGTTTCCTGAATTTCAAATTTTAAATCTTTCCCGTTTTGTTTGATCCAATGAATATTTTGTGCGCCTTCCTCCTCTTTGGGAATGGAAGCCAATCTTGAAACGCCATTCGTTTGTAATCTTGAATCTCCGTTTTTCCCTTGACTTTGAACTCTTTGATCCATCATGGAATTGGGTTTAAAGGCATTCCAATAAAGATGAAAATAAACGACTTTCAATTCATCGGGAGAATTATTGATGTAGGTTAAAGTCTGATTTCCTTGGTATGTAAAGTTTTGTGCATCGATATCGATGTCCATTTTATACTTTGCAGATTGCTGATAATAAGCGTTCTGCTGTGAAAAAGAAAAGATCGAAATTGCTGAAAATACGATTGTTAAAAGAAGTTTCCTCATTTAAAAATTTAATTTGACCAAAGATAAAAATTTAAAATAAAAAATCCTTTCAAACCAAAAGAATGAAAGGATTCGATTATTATTTAAGAAAATTATTTCTTGGCGACAGTTTTCGAACTCTCCAAAATTTTCTCCAAAATTCGATAGGTAATTAGATAAGTCGGCTTCACACCTGTCAAACCAAGTCCGCCCGAAGAAAGGGTAGAACCCGTTTCCAAAGGATTATCCGATGCGTAATAAGCATACATCACAAATAAATCCTCTGAAATGTGATGGCGAATTTTTGAGGCAACCTGAATCGCTTTTTGGTAATGTGCACCTTCCATTTCAAGTCCGATGGCTTTCCATGAAGTGTCCATGAAATATCTTAAAATATCTTTGTTTTGAAGCGAAGTTCCCAAAACGGTAACCATTCCGCCTTCAAACGCTTTCAATTCATCGTCTTCGAAATCAGCGAGTTGCAATGCATTGTGGAACGGATAATTATCTGCAGTTCCCTCAAAAACGTGGGAAGTTGGAATCATAATATCTCCTTTTCCGCCCATCAAAATTCCTGCTTTACCCATGATGGAAATTGATCTCACCTTCATCGTGTAAATTTCGCCGTTGTAATCGTACGGACGAAGCAATTCATCCATGATTTCGTAAGCTTGTTCACCGAAAGCATAATCGAAAACCATGACAACATCCTCACCTGAAAATTTCAGTCCTGAAAATGGAGTGTTTTTCAAATCTGTTTTTGCCAAATCGATGATTTGAACGTCGATATTACTTCCACTTTGATCGTCAATATAGATTAATCCTGCTTTTTGTGAATGTTCGAGAACTTTTTCCTGCAAAGCTTTTTTGTTTGAAATTTCCTCATACATTTTGTAATCGACACTTTTCGTGGCTTTTCTTCCGAGCGCGTCATTTCCGTACAACATATTTTTCACGGAATGCATATTGGCGGAAATAATGTGTAAAGGTCGCATCTGCAGATTGTTTTCCGCTAAAACTTGCTTTACTTTATTTGCCCATTTTTCACCGAAAAAGTGGTGACCAATTCTTTCCCTTAAAATCGCTGTGAAGTGGACTTCTCTTTCACGGATTTTTTTGTAATCGTTGAAGCTTACATTTCCAAGGTGATAGATGATTTTGAAAAGACGGTCAGGATTTTTATCGTCGCCGAAATTATTATAAGCATCCAAAGTTTCGTCAAAAGTTCTTCCCAAAAGTGCAGAAAGATGAATTAAAGCCACTTCTTTTTCCTTTCTGCTGAATTTTTTCTCGCCTTTCGCCACTTCCTCAATGATTCTCCAAGTTCTTGTCGGTTTATCATTTTCATCGGCAACGAAAGCAAGGTTTTTAATTTTATCCGCTTCAATATAAAGGAAAGTAAGGTGCGTCAAAATATCGTAAATCTCTGAACGTCCAAGAAGAACCTCAATATTCATCTGATGCTCATCGATTCGGTAACAGTTTCTCCTTCTCTTTTTCGGAACGATCACCTCAAAGCTTCCCTTTTCAAAACCTTCATCCGAAGTAAGGTGAATGAATGAACACTCCTCAATTCCTTCCGGAAGTCGGTCGAGAACATATAGCAAACCGTTCAGTTCTATTTTGTTGGGAACGCTCATTGTGCCGTAAATTTCAGGATTGATGGTCATTAACAAAGACCGAAGACTTTCGCCGGAGATTCCGGATGGTTTGAAAAAACCGCGATAGAATAAGTGACGCATCGAAACATAAAGTCGCTCAATAGCTTCTGTAGTTTCGCGTGCTCGTGAATTTACCATAGGTGTATCTTTTGGCAAAGATAATACAAACCTCCAAATTTTCCTATACCTTATCTATACACATGGTTAATTAATTGTGAATTTTAAAATTAGTTTTACAAATAAATATATTAAAAATTTACTAATACCCCTAAAATTTTTAGGGTAAAATGATTTTGTTTTATATTTTTTTATAAATTTGCCCCGTAAAAACGTACAGAAAATGTCAAATTTAAGATTTAAAGCATTAGAAACGCTGTCTTTTAAAGATTTCAGAAAAGACAACGAGATTGAAGTTCCTTCAAAATTATCGGAACTTTTCTGCCAAAATGTTTTCTCCGAGGAAACCATGAGGTCGTATTTAACCAAAGAAGCATTTACTTCCATACAAAACGCGATAAAAAAAGGAACCAAAATACAGCGCGACGTTGCAGACCAAATTGCAGTGGCGATGAAAGATTGGGCTTTAAGCAAAGGCGTAACCCACTATACACACTGGTTCCAACCATTAACAGGAACAACTGCGGAAAAACACGATTCTTTTTTTACTCCTTTTGAAAGTGATCGAGCGATTGAAAGATTTTCTGGCGGAATGCTAATTCAGCAAGAACCGGATGCGTCTTCTTTCCCGAATGGCGGAATTAGAAATACTTTTGAGGCAAGAGGTTACACAGCATGGGATCCAACTTCTCCTGCGTTTATTTTGGGAACGACACTTTGTATTCCTTCGATTTTTATTTCGTACACCGGTGAAACTTTGGATTATAAAGCACCTTTGTTAAGAGCGCTTCATGCAGTGGACGAAGCAGCGACCGATGTTTGTAGATCATACTTTGATAAAAACGTAACGAAAGTAACTCCCACTTTAGGTTGGGAACAGGAATATTTCTTGGTAGATTCTGCGCTGTATCAATCAAGACCGGATTTGGTGATTACTGGAAAAACTTTGCTTGGACATTCTCCGGCGAAAGGACAGCAATTAGATGACCACTATTTCGGTTCCATTCCGACAAGAGTGATGAACTTTATGAAGGAGTTGGAAATCAAATGTATGCAATTGGGTATTCCTGTAACGACTCGTCATAACGAAGTTGCTCCCAATCAGTTTGAGTTGGCTCCAATGTTTGAGGAAGTGAATGTTGCAGTAGACCACAATTCATTGTTGATGGATTTAATGGCGAGAGTGGCACACAAACATCATTTCCATATTCTTTTCCATGAAAAACCTTTTGCGGGAGTGAACGGAAGTGGAAAACACAATAACTGGAGTTTGGCAACCGATACAGGGGAAAATCTTTTAAGTCCGGGAAAAAATCCGAAGAAAAATTTACAGTTCCTTACCTACTTTGTGAACACCATTAAAGCGGTTCATGATTATGCAGATTTGTTAAGAGCAAGTATTGCTTCTGCAAGCAACGATCACCGATTAGGAGCAAATGAAGCACCGCCTGCAATTATTTCTGCTTTCATCGGTTCGCAACTTTTCGGAGTTTTAGAAGAGTTGGAAAAAGTAACCGACGGAAAACTTTCACCGGAAGAAAAAACAGAACTTAAATTAAATGTTGTTGGAAAAATCCCTGAAATTCTTTTAGATAATACCGATAGAAACAGAACTTCGCCTTTCGCATTTACCGGCAATAAATTTGAAATCAGAGCGGTTGGTTCTTCAGCAAACTGTGCAGAAGTAATGACCGTGATGAACACGATTGTTGCTAAACAGTTACAGGATTTCAAAAAAGAAGTTGACGCTTTAATTGAAGGTGGACTGAAAAAAGACGAAGCAATTTTCAATGTTTTAAGAGAGTACATCAAAGTTTCTAAAAACATTATGTTTGAAGGCGATGGTTACTCAGATGATTGGGCGAAAGAAGCGAAAAAGAGAGGTTTGAACAATTTAAAAACCACTCCAGAAGCTTTGAAAAAGGAACTTGATAAAAAATTCATCCAACTTTATGAGGAACTTGGAATCTATTCTCACCGTGAAATTGAAGCGAGAAATGAAATCAAGTTGGAGAAATATTCAACCGTACTTTCTATTGAAGCAACCGTTTTAGCGGATATTGCGCGAAATCACATTATTCCTTGTGCCTTAAATTATCAAAACCGTTTGATTGAAAACGTGAAAGGCTTGAAAGAAATTTTCGGTGAGAAAGAATTCAAAACTTTGGCGAAAGAACAGATGGAAATGATTAAGGAAATTTCCGAACATGTTTCTGTGATTAAAGTTCAGGTAGAAACCTTGCTTGCCGCGATTAAAAAAGCAAAAGCAGTTCAAGACTCACAAAAAATGGCGGAAGCTTTCTGTAATGATGTTAAACCACTTTTCGAGGCCATTAGAAACGCTTCGGACGAATTAGAAATGTTGGTGGATGACGAACTTTGGCCTATGACAAAATATAGAGAATTGCTCTTTACGAGATAACAATCGTTACGAGATTTGGTTTAAAGTCCGGGATTTTTATTCCGGATTTTTTTTGAATAATTCCATCATTATAGAAGAATGTTATAAAATAAATAGATGCTTTAGATAAATGTTAAGAAATCTTAATAAAAATAAAATTGCAATCCCCTAAATAAAGGGATTGCAGCTTATTTTCTTTTAACATTCCAAAAGGAAGTGTTAAAATGTGTTAAAATAGGTTTTCAAAAAGGGTGTTTTAACCCTATTTCTAACCCGAATATCTACTTTTGTCTTGCTTTTAAAAACAAATATTACTTTTTAACACAGATAATCAAATATATGAAGAAAAGAGTTCTGTTTTATTTTGCTGCTGTTATCGCTACTTTTTCGCTACAGTCTTGTGTAACCAATTATGTAGTTTCAACACCAACAACTTACGTTAACGAATACAAATCAAATGCCAAACTTGCATCGATTGACAATAAAAAATTAGAAACTGCAAAAGCACAATTAATTAACAGTTTCACTGATGAGAAGGCTGCCGCTGCAAAGAGCTTAGAAGCTTCTTTAAAAAACGAGGAAATCGCTAAAACCATCAAATTCACCAAAAAAATCGACGAAATTTTAACCGAAGCAGAATCTTACCTTGGAACTCCTTACCGATACGGAGGAATGACAAGAAGAGGAATCGATTGTTCAGCGTTTGTACTTTCAGTTTTCGGAGCAGTAACAGGAATGAATTTGCCAAGAGTTGCTGCAGCACAGGCTCAAGAAGGTGAAAGAGTTGAAAAGTCGGAACTTCAGAAAGGAGATTTAATTTTCTTTTCGCACCAAGGAGGAAGCAGAATTTCACATGTTGGAATCGTTGAAAGTGTAACCGAAGAAGGTGAAGTTAAGTTTATTCACGCCGCAACATCGAGAGGAGTGATGATATCTTCACTAAGAGATTCTTATTGGGGACCGAAATACAGATTTGCAAAAAGAATCCTTTCCCAAGAAAACTTTAACAACAGTTTCGCAAATAATAATTAATAGATAATTGATCTTATAAAAGCCACCGATTTGGGTGGCTTTTTTGTTGGGTTTTTTTTGAATGGTTTTCAGAAAATGGTAACTTTCATGAAAATTACTAAGATTACATCGATAGAAATGTCGGCTACTAAGAATTGAGAATAATTCTTGAGAAAATTGACTCAATCTTTTTCTATTTTTCTTGAGGTAAACGTTTATTTTTCATCAGTAGGAGCGGGATTCAGCCTGCTTAAAATAGATAAATAGGTAAGGATTTAGCCGAAATTTAGAATAATCCAAAATGTTATGTGGTCAAGCTACGAAAACTAAATGATAAGTTCAATACTGTTAAATTCGCTTTGCAGCAGTGCAGAACTTTTGTTATGGACCTCAGAAAAAGAAGCCTTATTCCATAAAAATGAAATATTTTTACACCAAACTATTTCGATCCGCGTAATTCAGCTTAAAGAAAATAAAGGTCATAATCGAGAAGGCTAAAAAAGAACTTCCGCCATAACTGAAATAGGGAAGTGGAATCCCAACCGTTGGGAAAAGTCCCATCACCATTCCTAAATTAATGGCAAAGTGAATCAATAGAATTGAGGCAAAACAATACCCAAAAACACGATTGAATATTGATTTTTGTCGTTCAGCCAAATAATAAATTCTTCCGATAAAAACAGCGTAAAAAATTACAAGAAGCGTTGCGCCAAAAAAGCCCCATTCTTCACCAACGGTACAAAAAATATAGTCGGTTTCCTGTTCTGGAACGAATTTTCCTTGCGTAACCGAACCTTCTTTATAACCTTTTCCGAAAAACCCACCCGAACCGATTGCTGTTTTCGAATACAACAGATTATAGCCCGAAGTATCGCGGAATGCTTTTTCACCTTTGTAAAGAACTTCAATTCGTTCACGTTGGTGTTTCGGCATCTTTTCTAAGATTTTAGGAGTTCCGTAAGCAAGTCCCGCAAGAAGGAGAAACGATCCCAAAAAGGAAGCTACAGACATCACATTCCAGTGGATTCTATAAAAATTAAGAAAAATAATGAGCAAGAAAACTACAGCAATTCCACCAATTACATATAAAGGGTTAATCGCTAAAGAAATTAGGAAAACCGCAGCGATAATTCCAATCACGCCGAAGAACCATCCGCTTAAACCTTCACGATAAAGTGCAATGAAAAAGGCTAGAAAAACCAATAACGAACCCACATCGGGAATGGCAAGAACTACAATTGCGGGAATTCCAATGACGGCTAAAACCGTATAAACGGATTTTTTATACTTCAAATTAAAATCCGGTCCCGAAACATAATTGGATAACATTAGAGCAACTCCAATTTTAGCAAATTCTACGGGCTGCATTGTAAATCCGCCGAATTTATACCAGTTCTTTTGTCCTAAAATTTCTGTCCCGAAAGGGAAAAGCCCGATTAAAAGCAAAACACCTAAAACGTAGATAATACTTGCGAAATTCTCAAAAAATTTGGTTCTCATCATGAAAATTATCCCACCTACAACCAACGAAATACAGAAGAAAATCAACTGTTTTTTTCCCAGACTTTCGTCAACACTGTAGATATTCGTCACCGCAAAAAGAGAAATTGCGAGATACAGGAAAATACTTAACTTATCTAAACCTTCTGCCCACTTCATTTTTTCGGAGTTATGTTTTTTAGTCTGAATCTTAATGAATCTCTTTTATAAATAAGTCGTGCTTTTAAGGTTTCGTTTTTCACGATTTTGATGCTGTCTTCCAACTGCATTATTTTTATAGAATCTTTATTGGGTTCTTTGTAGAGTCCCTTTCTTTTTAAATCAACCACCCATTGTCTTTTGTACTCAGGCATGAAGCTCGCATTGACCATTTTTTTGTACAGGTGTTCACGTTTCAAATCGCCTAATAAATATCTTTCGGCAATTACTGTCGCAGCCGGACCTGCCCAAGTTGCCCCGAATCCCGCATGCTCCATAACCGCGGCAACAACAATTTTAGGGTTCTCAGCCGGAGCAGCCAGAACGAAAATAGAGTTGTCTTTCCCTTGCGGAACTTGTGCAGTTCCCGTTTTTGCAATCATTGTAAAGTCGTTGGATTTTAAACCACGTGCTGTTCCCGCCAAAACCACTTTTTCCATTCCTTTGATGATGGGCTCGAAATATTTGGGTTGAACCAAAGTTTTGTGTTTTACCTTAAATCTTGGATCCGGGTTTGGTTTTCCGTCAATCGCTTTTACGATATGAGGAGTGTAATACCAACCTCGGTTCACGATTGCCGCTGTTGCATTTGCCATTTGTAAGGGAGTCAACAAAACATCGCCTTGTCCCATTCCGTTGAAAATAGAACCGTTCATGGTGTAATCGTTGCTCCAATCTTTTTTCCCGCCGCTTCGTTTTTCATAAAATGCACCACTTGGAATTCTACCTTTTGAACCCACCGCCAAATCGTTGTTTAAAAATTCTCCGACTCCAAAACTGCTCATAATTTTTTTCCATTCATCAACACCTTTGGATGGATTTCCAGGATATTTGTTCATGATCGCAATAAAGGCATACGAAAAATAACAGTTACTCGAAACTTGAATCGCAGGAATCAATGGATCAGCTCCGCCGTGACCTTTAACTCTTAAACCTTTATAATTAAATCCTCTTCCACAAGGAAAAATGGTGTTTTCATCCATCACACCCATTTGTTGTGCTGCAGCAGCAGTCAACAATTTGAAAGTCGATCCGGGTGGATAAGCCGCTTGAACAGAACGGTCAAAAGTTGGACGGTTATTGTATATCGTGTCCATTTGAAGACGATATAAATTTTTGGTTTTTTCTGGGCCTGTAAAAAGATTTGGATCAATATCGGGACCGGTTGCCATCACTAAAATTTCTCCATTTGAAGGGTCAAGTGCTACAATTGCTCCCTGTTTGTTGACCATCATTTCTTCCGCCATTCGCTGCAAATCGTAATCGATGGTCAAAGTGATATCTTTTCCTGTCACAACATCTTTATCCAAAGTGCCGTTTTTGTAGGGACCAATGCTTCTTAATTTAATATCTTTTTGAATGTATTGTACTCCTTTAATCCCACGAAGTTCTTTCTCATAAGATTTTTCAACACCGGTTTTTCCGATGAAATCGCCAGGTAAATAGTAAAGTGAATCTTTCTTAATGTCGCTATCGTTTACTTCATTCGTATAACCCAAAAGATTTCCGGAAGTTGAAACTTCATATTGTCGCTGTGGTCTCGAAACGATATTAAAAGCGGGATATTTAAAGATTATTTCCTGAATTCGGGCAATTTCCTCCCGACTTAAATTTTTCATGAAAGTCATCGGAGTCAGTTTCGAATAATATTTTTCTTTCTTAATGTCTTTAATTCTTTTAATGAAATCTGCTTTGTTGATTTTCATTAAATGACAAAAATCCAACGTATCAAAATCCGGCCGCATCAAAGCTTCTGTGAAGGAAATTTCATAAGAAGGCTGGTTTCCCACCATAATTTTCCCGTTTCGGTCGAAAATGACGCCGCGTTGCGGAATGATGTATTCGGTTTTAATGGAAGTATTTGCCGCGTTCAAGGCATATCGGTCAGTAAACAACTGTAAATAGGCGAGTCTTGCTATAAAAATTGCAGCAATAACGGCGAGAATAACGGTTATTTTTAAATATTGTGACTTCATTAAATTATGGTTTTTTCAACCAAATTAGAGAAATAAAAATCTTTACAATCTTAACTTTCTTAATGGCAAAAATTCCATTAAAGTTTGTGACTATTTCAAAGTATTGTTACTATAAATTTTAGATTCTTTGCTTAATCCTAAAAGCCAAAGCGTACATCAGGATAAATATAAAGGAAATCCCGCTCGTTGCCAAAACATTCAGAAATATTTCGAAAAAACGGCTGAATTTGAAAAACTCGATATACTGCACCAACAATTGATGGAAGAAAATACTCGATGCGATGAAGAGCAAAAACTGCGTCCACTGCAAACTCTGAAAAGAAAAGAAATCCGTGGAAGTATCGGTAGAAGTTCGGAAAATCAAGGTTCTAAAATAGGCTATAATTGTGGTTGCAAAAGCATTGATTCCCCAAGTGTAAAGAAACGCATCAATCGACAAACCGAGCATAAAACTCAACGCCAAAAACTGAAACCTATTTCTGAAAAACGGATAAAACATCACAAAAACGGGATAAAGAACCGGTGTATATTTCCCGAAAAGCGTAATTCTGTTCAGCACAAAAATTTGCAGTGCCACAAGAAAAACAATCATCAAGATGTCGGTAAAAAGTGTTCTGCTTATCATTTTTCTCTTTTAATTGTTGCCTGCAAAGTATCTTGAATTCTACTTACTTCTGCTTTTTTCAAGCTTTTTACTACGTAAACTTTGCTCAAATTCCCCATCTTTTCACTCAACTCTACGGCAATATCCCAAAAACCTGTTTTGCTGTCGACTTCATAGCCTGAAATTCTTCCAATCATCACTCCTCTTGGGAAAATGGCTGATTTTCCGTCGGTTACAACGGTGTCGCCAATTTGAAGCGGAACATATTTAGGAACATCCGATAAATGCATCGTTCGAGAATCGTCTCCTCGCCAAGTCAAAGTTCCAAAATATCCCGATTTTTTCAGCGCGGCATTGATTTTAATTTTATCCAAACTTAAAACCGATTGAACCAAAGCATAAGAATCGGTAGTATTAATAACGATTCCTGCAATTCCTTTCGGCGCCATGACGCCCATTTTCGGCATTACTCCGTCTCGTTTACCTCGATTGATGGTGAAATAATTGTCTTTTCTGTTTATGCTGTTGAAAATAATTTCGCCATCCACGAAAGTGTAGATTTGTCCGCCACCGATTGTGTCGTGAACCTTTCTAAATTGTGGGATTTCCGACGTTCCTTTTCCGTAAACTTGCTCCATTAAAACTTTGTTTTGGGCAACAAGCTGTTCGTTGATTTGCTTGAGTTTCAGGTAAGAAGCACCTTCATCAATATATCCCGAAACCCACGAATTGAATGCGGCAGTTTGTGCGGCAATCCACGACTGCTGCATCGAGTTTCTGCTGAAAATCAATACCAAAGCAATGAGCTGCAGGAATATAAAGAAGACGAACAAACCGTTCTTCGAAAATAATCTCAGCAAAAATCCCATCAGTGAATGTCGTAAAAGTTAACGGTTTATTTTATCAGGAAGTTGAATTTATCCATGTTTTTCAAAGCGATTCCGGTACCGCGAACTACGGCTCTCAAAGGATCTTCCGCTACGAAAACAGGTAGTCCTGTTTTCTTGTGAAGTCTGTCCGCAAGTCCACGAAGAAGCGCACCACCACCTGCAAGATAAATTCCTGTTTTGTAAATATCTGCAGCCAATTCCGGCGGAGTTAAGGATAAAGTTTCCATCACTGCATCCTCAATTCTGATGATGGATTTGTCCAAAGCACGCGCGATTTCCTTGTAGTTCACCATAATTTCTTTTGGTTTCCCTGTAATTAAATCACGTCCTTGAACCGGAATGTCCTCGATCTCAACATCCAATTCCTCGATAGCGGAACCAACTTCGATTTTTACCCTTTCAGCGGTTCTTTCACCGATGTATAAATTGTGGTGTGTTCTTAAATAATAAGCAATATCGTTGGTGAAAACGTCGCCCGCAATTTTTACGGATTTGTCGCAAACGATTCCTCCTAAAGCAACTACGGCGATTTCTGTTGTTCCACCACCGATGTCGATGATCATGTTACCTTCAGGTTTTTGCACGTCGATTCCCACACCGATTGCTGCAGCCATTGGTTCATAAATCAAACGAACTTCTTTAGCATTTACTTTTTGGGCAGAATCACGGACCGCACGTTTTTCAACTTCGGTAATTCCCGATGGAATACAGATAACGATTTTTAAAGTCGGCTGAAAAAGTTTTCCTTTAATTCCCGGAATTTGTTTGATGAATTCCTTGATCATGTGTTCAGATGCGTGGAAATCAGCGATTACGCCGTCTTTCAAAGGTCTGATTGTTTTAATGTCTTCGTGGGTTTTCCCCTGCATGTGTTTTGCTTTTTCACCTACTGCAATTGGTTTCCCTGTAGATCTTTCGATTGCCACGATCGACGGTTGGTCGATCACAATCTTGTTATTATGTATAATTAGTGTGTTCGCTGTTCCCAAGTCTATCGCAATATCCTGCGTGAACATATCAAATAACCCCATTTTTCTGCTAATTTTTTAAAGTGTACAAAGATATAAATTTAGAACCGTTCTAAAAATTTGATTTCAAATAAATTCCGTTAAATTTTTATTAAAGTTCACGGATCTTCTACTATAACTTTTTAATGGTGAGAATATTTGATTTCAATTGAAAATCAAATGACGAAATGGTTTTTTTAAAAAGCTGGAATCATCATAGAAAGCGAAACTGATTTTTTCTTTTCCAATAGATTTCACTGATAATCTTCATATTCCGCGCCTTTCTTTTATTCAATATAAAGTCTTAAATTTGCGGTTGCTTTATGAACACGGATAAAAATCTACACAAAACTTCTAATTTCGCTGTGTTAAGCATCAGTTTTGAAAAAGCCGATGCCGAAACAAGGGGGAAATTTGCTTTTTTTGATGAGAATATTAAAAATTTTGTCAACGAAATTCATGACGAGAATTTGGGTGACGCGTTCGTGGTTTCTACCTGCAACCGAACCGAAATTTACACGACAACTCCGAATTACCTTTTGATTGCGGAACTTTACTGCAAAACAATCGGCGTGAGTTTAACGGAATTCATGAAGTATGTGAATATTCTGAAACACGAGGAAGCGCTCAATCACCTTTTCCGTGTTGCTGCAGGTTTGGAAAGTCAGATTATTGGTGATTTCGAAATTATAGGACAGATTAAAAATGCTTATCACCGTTTCAAAAAAGAAAAACAAAACTCGAACCCATTTTTGGAAAGAGCCATTAATTCCGCCATTCAAATTTCAAAAAGAATCAAGAATGAGACGGGAATTTCCAACGGAGCAGCTTCGGTTTCTTACGCAGCGGTGCATTATATTTTAAAAAATCAAACTCAGATTTCCGACAAAAATATTTTGCTTTTGGGAGTGGGTGAAATTGGACAAAATACGGTTGAAAATTTGGTAAAACACGTTTACAAACCGAAAGTAAAAATTGCCAACAGAAGCTCCGACAAAGCGGAAAAAATTGCAGAAAAATATAAAATTCCACACATCGAATTTGCTGATTTTAATAACGAACTCAAAAAAACCGATATTCTGATTGTCGCAACAGGAGCGCAACATCCCATCATCAACAAAACCCATTTCCCAAATGGAAAGGAAACTTTGGTGATAGATTTGTCGATTCCAAACAATGTGGAAAAAAACATAACCGAAAATCAAAACGTAAGTTTGGTAGATGTGGACGAACTTTCACTGCACATCAGCGAAACGATGGTTCAAAGGCAGAAGGAAATTCCGAAAGCCGAAGAAATTATCAAGGAAATGACCAAGGATTTCTTGGAATGGGAAAAGAAAAGAAAACTCGCTCCAAACATCCATCATTTCAAGGCTGTTCTGAAAAATATGGAGCGCAACGAAATGCACAACATCCACAAAAAACACAAATATGTTGATGTGAATGACATGCAGCTTTCGGAGAAAATGATACAGAAAATCACCAACCGTTTCGCAAAATATATCATCGACAATCCGTGGAAAGCAGAAGAAATTAGCAAGTTAATGCACGAAATTTTCGTGGAACAACCCAATAAGGAATTCAATGAGAAGCATTAAAATCGGAACCCGAAATTCGCCGCTCGCACTATGGCAAGCCCGTGAAGTCGCAAAAAATTTACAGAACAGAAATTATAAAACGGAAATCACGCCCATTGTTTCAACGGGTGATAAAAATTTGACGCAGCCGCTTTATTCATTGGGAATTACTGGGATTTTCACCAAAGATTTAGACATTGCTTTATTGAATAACGAAGTTGATATTGCCGTTCATTCCTTAAAAGATATTCCAACCGAACTTCCTGAAAATGTGGAAATTATTGCGGTTTTAAAGCGTGATTTTCCCCAGGATATTTTGGTTCGAAGAAAAGGCGCAGAAAATCTTGAACTAAAAGATTTGAAAGTCGCGACGAGTTCCCTCCGAAGAAGAGCATTTTGGTTAAAAGAATTTCCCCAAGCTCAATTTTCCGACATTCGTGGAAATGTTCAAACCCGATTGAGAAAGTTGGAAGAAGAAGATTTCGACGCCACACTTTTTTCTTTGGCGGCTATTGAAAGAATAAGCTTAGTAGTTGATTATGAGTTCCTTCCGATGATGATTTCCGCTCCTGCACAAGGAGTTGTGGCGATTACGGCAAGAAAGGATGACGAGGAAATCCAGGAAATTTTTGAAGAAATCAATCACCTTCCGACCCAAATTTGCGTTGATATTGAAAGAAGTTTTCTGAACACTTTGGAAGGCGGCTGTACTGCGCCAATTGGGGCTTTTGCCGAAATGAACGATAAAAATGAAATCCGCTTTCAAGGAAGATTATGTTCGTTGGACGGAAAAAACTGTATCGAAACCGACGAAATTTTCCTTTGGGAAGAAGGCAAAAATTTTGGAAAGAATTTGGCTGAGAAACTTTTGGAAAACGGCGGAAGAGAATTGATGGCCGAAATAAAAACACACCTGTAAACCCGAGATTTATCAACAGTTACATTTTTCATACACTTCAATTCATGAAAATATTATTCACAAAAAAGCTTAATGAAAAACAGGTTTCCGAGAAATTGGGAAATGGTTTTTCATGTGATTTTGTGGAGGTTATCAAAATTAACCATAAAGAAGTTCGTCCGTTCGACTTGGAAAATTACTCGTTGATTTTTACTTCGGTAAATGGAGTGGACGCTTTTTTTGCTAATGGTTTTAAACCCGATGAAAATTTCATGGACAAACATTTTAACAAAATTTATTGCGTCGGGAAAAAGACAAAAGCGCGATTGAGAAAATACGGTTTCGGTGTTTTTAAACTGAAAAAAAATGCCAAAGAACTTTCCGAGTTTATCGTTGAAAATTGTGCAAAAGAAAGGTTCATCCATTTTTGTGGAAATTTGGCGTTGGATATTTTGCAGAAAAAATTGCCGCTTCAAAACGTCGAATATCGAAAAGTGGTGGTGTACGAAACCGAACTTCTCTATCCTAAAGTGGAGCACCAATACGACGCAGTTGCATTTTTTTCGCCAAGTGGAGTTAGAAGTTTTGTGCAACATAATTTGTTGAATTTCAGCAAGATATTTTCAATTGGTGAAACAACCACTTCGGAAATCGGCAAGTTTACCGATAAAGGAGTGTTCACCGGAAAAGATAATGATTTAGCAGCTTTACTCCAATTAATCAAAGTGGAAGGCAAATAAAAAATTAGAAATTTCTATAATGAATAGGAAATTTCAAAAACTTAAATAAGTAGAAATGATTAAGAACGACCTGTATTTAAAGGCATTGCGAGGAGAAACCGTGGAAAGACCACCGGTTTGGATGATGAGACAAGCGGGAAGATTTTTACCCGAATTTCGTGCAATGCGCGATGAATACGACTTTTTCACAAGATGTAGAACTCCGGAACTTGCTGCAGAAATCACGATGATGCCAATTCGAAGATATCCTTTGGATGCCGCGATTTTGTTTTCAGATATATTGGTGGTTCCACAAGCAATGGGAATCGATTTTAAAATGGTGGATTCCATCGGACCTTGGTTGGAAACGCCAATTCGTACCGCAGAACAAGTTCAGAATATTGAAGTTCCTAATGTTAATGATACTTTGGGATATGTTTTCGATGCGATTGAATTGACGCTTCAAAAACTCGACAACGAAATTCCTTTGATTGGTTTTGCCGGTTCGCCGTGGACAATCCTTTGCTATTGCGTGGAAGGAAAAGGCTCGAAAGCGTTCGATATCGCGAAATCTTTCTGTTTCCAAAATCCTGAAGCAGCACATTTATTATTGCAAAAAATTACCGATACCACGATTGCTTACTTGAAAAGAAAAGTGGAGAAAGGGGTTTCCGCAGTTCAGGTTTTCGATTCTTGGGGCGGAATGTTGTCACCGGAAGATTATCAGGAATTTTCATGGAAATACATCAACCAAATCGTGGAAGCACTGTCGCCATTAACTCACGTGATCGTTTTCGGAAAGGGTTGTTGGTTCGCTTTGGAAGAAATGACGTTGTCAAAAGTTTCCGCTTTAGGAGTTGATTGGACCATTCGCCCTGAATTTGCAAGAGTTTTAACGAATCACACCATGACTTTGCAAGGGAATTTTGATCCTGCAAGATTGCATTCATCGCCAGAAACCATCAAGAAAATGGTGAACGAAATGATCAACCGTTTCGGAAAAGACAAATATATCGCAAATCTTGGCCACGGAATTTTACCAAATATTCCATTGGAAAATGCGGAAGCGTTTATTCGTGCGGTGGTGGATTGGAAGCCGAATTAGGAGAATCTTGGCGCGAGCGAAGCGAGCGCCGAAAAGAGTTTTAAGAAATTTTTTGAACACGTCATTTTGGCGTGTTCAACTTTTTTATCGCTTTTCAATTTCATAATACAGCAATTCCTCGTCATCATCCGGAAGCCGAACCTTTTTCTGAAATTTCAAGCCCAATTTTTCAATCAGTTTTTGTGAAGAAATATTTTCTTTGGTCGTGATTGCTGAAACTTTCTTTAAACCAAATTCTTTAAATCCAATTTCTAATAATTTTGAAGCCGATTCAAAACCGTAACCTTTTCCTTCAAATTCGGGCAAAAAACTGAAGCCGATATCGTGAACATCCAAACCATCCCGTTCGAAAATTCCAACGCCGCCGATTTTCTTTCCGTCATCTTTTTTGGTAATCAAAAAGTTTCCGTAACCAAGTCTTTCCATTTGAGGAAGAAACCTGTTTTTGATATAGTTTTCCGCATCTTCAAGCGTTTTGATATTTCGGTCACCAATAAATTTGATAAAGTTCGGCGAATTGTACAACTCAAAAATAAGTGGTGAATCCTCGACTGACATTGGAGTTAAAACAAGCCTTTCCGTTTCAATTTTTTTATTCTCCATTAAATTCCTTTTTTTACTGCAAGTATCATTTCAATCATTTTCACTTTCCTGTTTTCGCGAGTTTCGGGCTTTTTCGCTTCCACAATCCAACGGATGTATTCTTTTTTGTGGGTGTAACTCATTGCTTCAAACAATTCCTTTGCTTTTAGATTTTCATTAAAAACAATTTGCACATCTTCGGGAATTTCGACAATTCTTTTCTCCTTATCTTCCCAAAGTTTTACGGAAACGGTGTCGCCAAAAGATTTTCCAAGATTATTTCGCACTTCTTGCGTTAATCCAAGAATGTGGCAATCGGAGTTCATCTTTGCCAAACTTCCACGATATTTTACTTTTCCATCAAAAATCGCTTTGATTTTTACCTGACCTTTTTTCCCAAAAAGTTCTTCCACTGAAAAAGGAAACTCTACAAACGCAGCGTTAATTGTTCCCGACTGTTGAATGATGGCTTGAAATGAAATATAATCTTGAGTCATTTTAATAAAAATTCAATTTCAAATTTAGGAATAACGGCACAAAAATGGGAGTTAAGTGGGAAAATTATTTTTATGCAAAAGATAATCGCAGTATTACTGTTTTCTGCAGGAATTTTATTCGTTCAAAATTGTTCAACTAAAACTTTAGTTTCAGGTGAAATTAACCGACAATGGATGTTGATTGAATTCCAAGATTTCCCAAGAGATTTGATGGTGAAAAATCGTGCAAACATGGATATGTCGCCCACGAAAACAAATCCGAATCAATACGGAGCAACAATGGGTTGCAACAAAATGTTTCTAACCGCTACGTTTTATTCGAACGGAACCGTGAAATTTTCCGATATTGGAAGTACAATGATGTATTGCGAAGGAAACATGGATTTGGAAACCGCTTTTGCAAAGTCGCTTCCAACAATGGCAAAGTATGAAATCGACGGTCATCACCTCACGCTTACCAACGATAAAGGCGAAAAAATGAAATTTGTTGCGGCAGATTGGGATTAGACAATTAGCAAAGGGTAATGAGAAATGGCAGAAGAAAAGTTTAAGAAATTTTATTTGATTTTAGTATTGCAGATTCTAGATAAATTATTTAGTTTGGGTAAGTTAAACTTATTACCCCATTACTCAGTACTAATCACTTATGAACATAAACCCTGAAATAATTGGATTTGTAGCGGGAGGATTATCTTCCGCACTTTTTATTCCGCAAATTATTAAAATTCTGAAGGAGAAATCAGCGGAAGAAATTTCGTTGCTTACCTGCATTATCGGAATTTTGAGTAGTGGGTTGTGGCTGTGGTACGGAATTGTTCAAGACCATATTTCCATGATTGTGACCAATATTATCGCAGCTTTGGCAACGATTGTTCTACTTGTCTTAAAATTTATTTACAATAAGTAATTGTGAACAAAAAGGTTTGGAAAAAGATTAAATTTGTCAGGTGAAATTTTATAAAATATGAACTTCAACCCTGAAATTATTGGCTTAATAGGAGGATTTCTTTCCTGTATCACCTTCGTTCCACAAATATTTAAGACTTGGAAATCAAAATCGGTAAAAGATATTTCGGTTTCTACATTTCTCATCGTTTTGGCAAGTACCATTATTTGGATTGTTTACGGCGTTTTTAAAGACAGTATTTCTGTAATTTTAACGAATATCGTTGTGTTTTTTACCGCTGTGATTATGCTTTGGATGAAGTGGAAGTTTACAGAGAAATTACACAGATAACACGGATTTTCACAGATACTAATATGTTTACTAGCTATAATTTAGATTAATCATTACCGAAATCTGTGGAAATATGTGGAATCCGTGAGATATAAAGCCTTAAATTTGTAAAAGCCGAAAGCTGAAATTTTATGCTAGAAAAAAAAGACCATCAATATGAAAAAGCCGTTCTTGTAGGCTTAATTACGCAAAATCAAGACGAAGAAAAACTCACAGAATATCTCGATGAACTCGAGTTTTTGGCATTTACAGCAGGTGCAACTGTGGAAAAACGCTTCACCCAAAAAATGTCGCAACCCGATTCCAAAACTTTTGTAGGAAGCGGAAAAGCCGAAGAAATCCGAAATTACGTAAAAGAACACGAAATTGGAACTATAATTTTTGATGATGAACTTTCACCGTCGCAGCTGAAAAATTTGGAGCGGGAAATGGAAGTCAAAATTTTGGACAGAACCAATTTGATTTTAGACATTTTCGCACAAAGAGCCCAAACTTCCTATGCAAGAACACAAGTTGAACTCGCTCAATACGAATATTTATTGCCTCGATTGACGAGAATGTGGACACACTTGGAAAGACAACGAGGCGGAATTGGAATGCGTGGACCCGGAGAAACAGAAATTGAAACCGACCGAAGAATTATCCGCGACCGAATTTCATTATTGAAAGAAAAACTAAAAACCATCGACAAGCAGATGTCCACACAAAGACAAAACCGCGGAAAAATGGTGCGTGTCGCTTTGGTTGGTTACACCAACGTTGGGAAATCTACCTTGATGAACGCACTTTCAAAATCGGAAGTTTTTGCAGAAAATAAATTGTTTGCAACCTTAGATACTACAGTTCGCAAAGTTGTAATTGGTAATTTACCGTTTTTGTTGACGGACACCGTTGGTTTTATCCGAAAATTGCCCACACAGTTAGTAGAAAGTTTTAAATCCACTTTGGATGAAGTTCGTGAATCGGATTTGCTGATTCACGTCGTGGATATTTCCCACGAAAGTTTTGAAGATCACATCAATTCCGTCAATCAAATCTTAATGGAAATCGGAGCACATCAAAAACCGATGATTATGGTTTTCAACAAGATAGATGCTTTCGCTTACGAGAAAAAGGATGAAGACGATTTGACGCCGGCCAACAAAAAAAATATTTCACTTGCAGAATGGGAAAAAACGTGGATGTCGAAATCGAAATATCCAACAGTTTTCATTTCGGCTTTAACGAAACAAAATTTCCCTGAAATGAAGAAAATGATTTACGATGAGGTGTTGAAAATCCATATTTCAAGATTTCCGTATAATGATTTTCTGTTTGAGTATTTTGAGGAGGAAGACGCTTAAACCCAGAGACCCGGAGTTTTACCATCGCAAAAGACTCTATTTTATCAATTTATACAACAACTTTACAGTATTCTGTTTAAAATTAAAAATCAAATCATCACCCAAATCAAATCCGCTCTCGATTTTCTTTCCATCAAAGAAAAAGCAGAATTTTTCCCCCGATTCTTCAAGGCAGGAAAAGGTGAATACGCAGAAGGCGACCAATTCATCGGCGTTACTGTTCCCGACCAAAGAAAAGTGGCAAAAGAGTTTTGGAACAAAATTTCTTTGGAAGAATTGGGAGAACTGCTTTCCTCAAAAATTCACGAACATCGTCATACTGCGCTTTTGATGTTGGTGGCAAAATTTGAAAAATCAAAAGACCCGAAAGAGAAAGACGAAATCGTAAAATTCTATCTCAAAAACAAAAAACAAATTAACAATTGGGATTTGGTAGATAATTCCTGCTACAAAATTTTAGGAAGATATTGCTTTGAAAATCAGGGTGATAAAATTTTGAGAAAACTTTCGGAAGAAAATAATTTGTGGAGCAAAAGAATGGCAATTGTTTCTACAATATGGCACTCAAGAAAAGGAAACAGTTTTGAGTTACTAAAAGAATTGGCGTTGAAAAACCTTCATCACGAACACGATTTAATGCACAAAGCAAACGGTTGGCTTCTCCGAGAAATGGGAGAAAAGAACCAAACCGAACTCCTTGATTTCCTAAAACTTCATTACAAAACAATGCCAAGAACTTCACTTCGTTATGCCATTGAAAAACTGGATGAAGATTTGAGACAGGACTTTTTGAAAGGGAGAGTTTAAGGTTTGTTTAAATCTTTTCAATTGATAAAGCCTTGCCGATTTTGCTGATTTGGCAGATCTCTCACCGCATTTTATCTGCGTGATTTGCTAAATCTGCGAGAACATTAAAACATTTAAAATAAATCTAAATGAGTTCTAAATGATAGACCACCTTTTTTACCTTCGAGAATTCATCCACTATTTTCTGCATTTGGTTTTTCCGATTGTCATTGCGAAAGTTTTCTTCAAAAATAATTGGAAACATGCCTATTTTTTGATGTTGGCAACGATGGTGGTAGATTTGGACCACGTTTTTGCCAATCCAGTTTTTGACCCGAATAGAAGCAGCGTTGGTTTTCATCCGTTGCATTCTTATCCGATGATTGCAGTTTATTTTTTAGGCACAATTTTTCTTAAGGGAAACTACAAAATCATTTCGGTTGGACTTCTTTTCCACATGTTTACCGACTTTCAGGATTATTATTTGTGGAAGGCAATGTTAAATAGTTATTAATTTTTTGAATAACTATTTGATTTTTGATAGATTTTTTATATTTTGTCGCAAATCTTAAGTTATGAAATTGAAAAAATTACTTCATTGGTCGATTATTTTTCCCGTCATTTCTTCCGCTTTTTATCTTTTAGGCGGATTAAATGACACCATTTTTTCCAATATTGTGGGTGCAATTTTATTATTTGCCACGGTTTTGGCGGCAGTTCATCACGCAGAAGTGGTTGCCCATAAAGTGGGCGAACCCTACGGAACAATAATTCTCGCCATTTGCATCACCATTCTTGAGGTAGGTTTAATTATTTCGTTCATGCTTTCCGGTGGAGAAGGCGCGATGACTTACGCCAGAGATACCGTTTTTGCAGCGGTCATGATTATACTGAACGGAATTCTTGGCATCTGTATTTTGGTTGGGAGCAGAAAATATAAGGAACAATTCTTCATCACCAATTCCGCGACGACTTATTTGGTTAGCTTGATTGCGATTTTGGTTCTCACTTTAATTCTACCAAATTATACTTCAAGTATTCGCGGGCCGTTTTATACCGAAAGTCAGTTGGTATTTATTTCTTCGGCATGTCTTGTGATTTACGGCAGTTTCTTAATGTTTCAAACTGTTCGACATCGTAATTATTTTGTTGTAGAAGAGCCAGATAACACTACGCATGAAGCAGCACCTCCAACAATTCTCGAGACGGTTATTAGTTTGGTTTTGCTAATAATTTGTCTTGCAGTTGTAATTTTTATGGCAAAAGGACTTTCACCGGTTATCGAAAATTTTGTTGAAAATGTGGGCGCTCCCAGAGCTTTGGTTGGAGTAATTATCGCTTTCGTCGTTTTACTTCCCGAAGGTTTGGCTGCAATTCGTGCGGCGAGCAACAATCAAATTCAAACCTCCATCAATCTTGGTTTGGGTTCCGCTTTGGCGAGCCTTGGATTAACGATTCCGGCAATTTCTGTGGTTTGTATTCTTTACGACATTCCTTTTGTATTGGGACTCGACATGAAATCGATTATTCTTTTGGTACTTTCCATTTTCACGGTGATGCTTTCGTTAAGCCGGGGAAAAACCAATCACCTTTACGGAACTGTTTTGCTCGTGAATTTGGCGGCGTATATTTTTACGGTGATTGTGCCTTAATTCTTATTCAACCTCGTTGCCGTTTCCATTTTGAAGCCCATCAAATTGGCAATATTATTGGCTTTATAAATCGCGGTTTCCGCCATTTCTCCGGAGAAGTTTTCTTCAATCGTGGCAGTCCATAATTTTACCCAATGTTCGAAATGCCTTTTTTCCATCGGTATTTTTTCATTGATCGGGAAATGTACGGCCATCGGATTTCCTTTATACGTCATTTGTCCGAAAAGTATGGTTTCCCAAAACGAGTACATTTTCGGCAAATGTTTGCTCCAATCCACTTTTGCAACGTCATTGAAAAAGAAACCTATCGTGTCGTCATGCTGTACTTTCTCATAAAATTTATTCACTAAAAGTTCTATATCATCTCTTGTTTCCAATTTTTTCATGCATCAAAATTACTTTTTATTTATGGCTAAACTTATGACTTCAGTCAATATAGTTTAATTTTGCAAAATTATGGCAAGAAAAATAAGAACAATCCGCCAACAATCGCGCGATGAAAGCGGCTTTGGGAGCAATTCCGGGGTTCCAAAAAGCAATTTTTATCGTCTTAATGTGGAGTTGCACAAAATTATTTTATTGTAATTAAATTGGACGATTGTTCATAAAATAGATGAAGATTCTCCATTTTTCGGTTTTAGAGAAAGAAGATTTTCACGATGCTGAAACCGATATTCAAATCATGGTTCAGATTCGAGCTTTCGATGAGGTTTTGCAAACACCGTGGTTCAGAAAACTTCCTATATTAATTCTGAAATAATTTACGGCGCGAAATTCATCAAAAGGTATGAATCAAGCGAAGACCACAAAACCACTATTCTAGATTTGAGCAAAATTGATGCGTATGAAAAAGTAAATATTTGAGTTTGATTTTGTTTGATTTTGTTTGATTTTCATTTTCAAAACCATTTCAAACCCCCTCAAACCACTTCAAACGATTTTAAACAAAAAAAGATGGATTTACAATTCTACAAAAATCAGGCATCTTTAAAACAGAAAGAACACAAAAAATTTCTTGAAAGTTTAAAGAGAAAGCCGCCCAAAAACCTGGATTATCTCGTTCAGGAAACCCACGACGAAGTTTTTGAAGAAATCGATTGTCTGCAATGCGCCAACTGCTGCAAAACAACCGGACCACTTTTTACCGAAAAAGACATCGAAAGAATTTCCAAACATTTGAAAATGAAAATTTCCGATTTCGAGGCAAAATTTTTGCGAACTGATGAAGACAACGATAAAGTGTTGCAACATCTACCGTGTTGGTTTTTGAATGAGGACAATACCTGCTCTATTTATGAAGTACGTCCAAAAGCGTGTAGAGAATTTCCACATACGGACAGAAAAAAGATTTACCAGATCAATCACCTCACGATTAAAAACACCCTAATTTGTCCGGCTGCCTTTGAGTTTGTAGAGAAAATTCAGAAAAATTTGCAAAGGAAATAATTTGATTTTGCAAGTCTTAAAGATTGATAAAGTTCGTTAAACTTTCAGAAGAGAAATATTCTTTTAATTTTATTTGCGTTGTTTTACCGTACTAATCAAATTTAATTATTATGAAAAAAGTAGTTTTAACTGCAGCAGTATTGATTGCAGGAGTGTCGTTAGCCAATGCTCAAACCGCAAAAGCTGAAAAGATTTCTAAGGCAAAAGCTGAAGTGGTAACCAAAGCAGCTGTAAAAGCAGAACCAAAATCAGATACCACTGCTGCAACAGAAGATCAGGTTGCCGCAGAAAAGAAAAGAATTGAAGCAACCGAGCAAAAAGCAGAAGCAGCTGCAGAATTGAAAGCAGAACCAGTAAAAGAGCAAAAAGCGGAAGCGAAGAGAGAAAGAATTGAGTAAGCCGCACATCAATAAATCCCGATATTTTTCGGGATTTTTTTTCACAAATAATAAAAAGCATTGAAAATCAATGCTTTTTATCCTTCCATTTTACTTTTTCCCATTTTCCCGGGACAGGATTTATCTAAAGAAAAAAGCCCGAAATTTTCGAGCCTTTTCTATTTTTATACCACTCCTTGAGCCAACATTGCTTCCGCGACCTTCACGAAACCTGCGATGTTTGCACCTTTTACGTAGTTTACATATCCGTCTTCTTCAGTTCCGTAATCTTTGCACGCTTTGTGGATCCCAATCATGATTTCCTTTAAACGGGCATCAACTTCTTCGGAAGACCAGTTCAATCGAATTGAATTTTGTGTCATTTCCAAACCGGAAGTTGCAACTCCACCCGCATTGGAAGCTTTTCCTGGAGAGAAAAGCACTTTGCTGTTTAGGAAATAATTAATCGCATCCAAAGTTGAAGGCATATTTGCAGCTTCTGTTACGCAGATCACTCCGTTTGCAACAAGAATTTTTGCGTCTTCAAGAAAGAGTTCGTTTTGTGTTGCAGCAGGAATCGCCACATCACATTTCACTTCCCACGGTCTTCTTCCCGGATAAAATTCTGCATTTGGATATTTCTTTCTGTAATCTTCCGCACGGTTGTTTCCGCTCGCTCTTAACTCTAATAAATAGTCGATTTTTTCACCGCTGATTCCCTCTTTATCGTAAATATATCCATCAGGACCAGAAATCGTCACAACTTTTGCTCCAAGTTCTGTCGCTTTTTTCACAACTCCCCATGCAACATTTCCGAAACCTGAAACGGTAACTACTTTATCTTTAAAATCCTGTCCAATTGTTTTCAACATCTGTTCAGCGAAGTAAACAACGCCGTATCCAGTTGCTTCAGGACGAATTAACGAACCTCCGTAAGCCAAACCTTTTCCGGTTAAAACTCCCGTAAATTCATTTCTAATTTTTTTGTACTGCCCGAATAAATATCCGATTTCTTTTGCGCCAACTCCGATATCACCTGCAGGAACGTCGGTTTCTGGGCCGATGTGTTTGCAAAGTTCTGTCATAAAAGCTTGGCAAAACCTCATGATTTCCATGTCGGATTTTCCTTGCGGATCGAAATCCGAACCTCCTTTTCCGCCGCCCATCGGAAGAGTGGTTAAAGAATTTTTGAAAGTCTGTTCGAAAGCCAAAAATTTAAGAACAGATAAATTCACCGTTGGATGAAAACGAATTCCACCTTTGTATGGACCAATCGCCGAGTTCATTTGAATTCTGAAACCACGATTCACCTGGATTTCATTTTTGTCATCAACCCACGCAACCCTGAAAATTATAGTTCGCTCTGGTTCCGACATTCTTTCCAAAAGTTTCATACCGTTATATTCTTTCTTGGTCGCGATGAAAGGTATTACAGTAACCGCAACTTCTTTTACCGCTTGGAGAAACTCGGGTTCATTTGGGTTCTTGGCTTCGATTTTCGCAATAAATTCCTGAATTTTTTGCTCTACATTGTAATGTTCCATAAAGGGTGAGTATTATTGATAACAAATTTAATTTTTTTTACAAATACTGCAAGTTTTTTTTTGCAATTTGCTAAAATTTTAACAAAAACACGTAATATTTTTATTAAATTGATAATTTTAACTTTAAAAATATGAATTCTTGAATGTTAACAGAATATCAATAAATTATTAAAAATTAAAAATTCCTAAAGTGCAAGATATTGTCTCCCAGAAAGCGCCTTCACAAAACCAGAAATTTCCAGTTGAAGCAAATCTGGCAAAATTTTGAAGGTGGGTAAATCTATTTTTCCAGCAATTTCGTCTAGAGATAAAGGTACGGCTTTGTCCAAGGAGTTCAAAATAATTTGCTGACTTTCCGGTAACTGAATTTTAATTTCCGAAGTTGGAAAAAGTTCGCCAATTTTGGAACTATCTTTTTGAAAACCAAGCTGTTCTATAAGCGAAGATACTGTAGAAATGATTGCTGCTTTATTCTGAAAAATCAACTGATTGCAACCTTGGCTGTATTTGTCGGAAATTTTTCCGGGTAAAGCAAAAACTTCGCGATTGTAATTGCTGGCAAAAGTTGCCGTGCTGATTGAACCCCCTCCAAAAGCAGTTTCCACAACAATTGTAGAGGGAGAAAGTCCTGCAATAACACGGTTTCTTTGAATGAAGTTCTCGCGGTCCGGTTTTTGGGACGTGTTGAATTCGGTGAACAAAACGCCGTTTTCTTCTAAAATTTTGTCAGAAAGCTTTCTGTTTTTTGTTGGATATAGCGTGTGAAAACCATGCGCCAAAACTGCAATGGTAGGAATGTTGTTTTTAAGCGACTCTTCATGAACTTCTGTATCAACACCTAAAGCAAGTCCGCTGACTGTGACTAAGTTTTTGTTTTTTACCGCTTCTAAAAAATCTTGGATAAAATGTTTTCCGTATGTCGTGACATTCCTTGTTCCTACGATGCTTATGGGTTTTAGAGAAGAATCTAAATCTCCTTTTTGATAAAGAATTGCAGGAGCATCATCACATTCATTCAAAAATTTGGGCAAATGTCCAAGATGACGAAGGTTGATTTTGACATGGTGCTTTTCACAAAATTTGAGTTCTTTTTCTGCAAACTTCAAATGTTCATCGTTTCCGATTTCATGTGAAATTTTTTTGCCGATGCCGTAAATGTTTCTTAATCCCGATTTAGAAAGCAACCAAACTTCCTTTGCAGAACCTATTTCACTAACCAGTTTCCGGAAGATAATATCGCCAACTAAAGGGCAATGGCGAAGCGCGATGGTATAAAGGGTTTCTTCGGAAAACATGGTTATTTTTTTCAAATTTATTGAAAAAAATTCATTTCATTAGAATCATTTAAGGAAGTTCAGAATATCCGTTTTTGCGAAGTTCATCCAGTCTTTCCCAAACATTGTCCTTCTTTTTGTACGGCAGTTCCTGAAAATCTTCTGGATGCGCTTCTCGGTATTCCTGCCAAAGTTTGTCGTCTTTTTCGTTGTAATAATTAGGGTATTCCCAGATGAATTTTTGCTTTTCTTCGCCTGTTTTTCTAAAGATAAACGCCATCATTACGCCAATCACAGCGCCGGAAAGATGCGACTGCCATGAAATTCTGCTCGGTGTTTCAAGGGTTGAGAAAAGTTCTTCCGGCATCATTCCCCAAACCAATCCCCCATAATAAAGTGCGACCACCATTGAAACGGTGAGTAACTTCATGTTCCAGCGAAAAACGCCGCTGAAGAATAGGAAAAACGCGAGGACATACACAATTCCACTTGCGCCAATTATGCAGACATAATTATAGTCGCCTGTAAAAACATCAATCGGAGGAAGCAGCCAAACAAGAAGTCCGGTGAGAATCCAACCCAAAAAGAAAACCTTTTTAGCAATGAAAGGATAAAATTGAAACAGTAAAAAGATTAAAACAAAAATGGGAACGGAATTGCTGAAAATATGTTCCGTGTTTCCGTGAAGGAAAGGCGAAAAAATCACCCCTTTCAAACCTGAAGGAACGAGTGGAATAATGGCACCGTTGCAACCTTCAAGCAAACCGATGTTCTGTGCCAAAAAACCAAGCCACATCAAGGAAACCATGATGGCTGCGTAGATTACCGCTTTATAATTTAGGGCTTGTTTGAACATAATTTCTTTTTCAGCGAAAATGCAGCCAAATCAATATTTAAGTAAATATGGCTATTTCTTTTTGAAAATCTATAAAAAATGCAGACAAAAAGTAATAAAAGTTCAATATCCATGTTTTTATATTTTTTGTGATTGTCTTAAATTTGCAGCTATGAGAAAAATTTGGGTTTTTGTTTTAAGCTTTATTTCTGTACTTTCTTTCTCGCAGATCAGAAATGATGTTCAAAAACAAATAGATTCAATTTCGCAAAGCAAATGGAATTCGATTGCTCTTGATCTGGACAGCTTGGCAAATCCAAAACTAATCAATCTTGAAGCGCATTTCAAAGACACGATTGTGATTCATGATAAGGTTGTGATTGCGAATATTACGGGCGAAATTCCGGTTACGCCTTATAATATTCTGAAAAAGAATGACGTCATCAAATGGTTTTACTACGGGCAACATAATTTGGTTTTTAACCAGTCATCATTTTCCAATTGGAATTCGGGAGGGAATAACAGTATCGGCGTCATCGGGAAAATCAACTATAATTTGACGTATAAAAATGGGAAGCATTTTCTTGACAATACGCTGAAATTAGGCTACGGTTTTGTTTCGTCCCGTGGTGAAGCAGCCCGAAAAACCGAAGACTACATCAACCTCATGTCGAACTACGGTTATGATATTGGGAAGAACTTCTATCTTTCTACAGGTTTTCAATTTTTATCCCAATTTGCGCCGGGATACAATTATTCTTTAACGCCGGATCCAAGTTATGACGACCGCGTTTCCCGATTTATGGCACCGGGTTATTTGAATGTCGGAGTCGGTGTTTCGTATAATCCGAGTGAAAATTTTCAGGTGATTTTTCGCCCAATCAATGGTAAATTTACCTTAGTGATGGATCCTCATTTACAATATGCGGGGAAATATGGTTTGGAGCAAGACGGACAAAATGTAAAAGCGGATTTGGGAGCGTTACTGAATATTCTTTACCGGTTAAAAATTTATGAAAACATTAATTTCACCAATCAGGTTAATTTTTTCAGCAGCTACATTGATCATCCCGAACGGATCGATGTGTCTTACAACGGGACTTTGGACATCAGATTCAATAAATTTATTTCTGCGGTGGTGAGTTTCGATTTGCTTTATGACCATGACCAATTGCAGAAGCTTCAAATGAAGCAGACTTTAGGAATTGGTTTCTCTTACAACCTCGGTTTTGAGAACAAAGAAAAAAACAAGAAACTTATTAAGCCTTTCATTGTAAATTAGCTAAAAAAATAATTGATGGAAAATGTAACTTTGGTCAACACTGCTTCAGTTTTCTCAAATTATTTGGATCACCTGGAAAGATTGGTTCTTTCTTATGGAGGGGTTTTAAACATGAAAATCAACAAATATGTTTCTTCTGTGATTACATTGGATTTGTTGTACGATCACAAGCAAATCTGGAAAACGCAGGTTAAGCAAACTTTGGGTGTTGCTTCGCTTATAATATTAACAACGGTATAAAACGTTCTGATAATAAGAGCAACCAGACTTGGAAATAAATTTTCAATAAAAATTAAAAAATTTGCCACTTCATATTTGAGGTGGCATTTTGTTTATACATTCCAAAACTCCCGATCCAAGCTTCTATATTGAATGGCTTCCGAAATATGGGCAGAACTGAGGTTTTCAGCTTCCTCTAAATCTGCGATGGTTCTTGCGACTTTCAGAATTCGATCATAAGCTCTCGCTGAAAGATTGAGTTTTTCCATGGCGTTTTTAATGAGATTTTGTGAATCTTCGGTAAGTTCGCAGTACTTTTCAATGTCTTTCGGTCCCATTTGAGCATTGTAATGAATTTCGAAATCCTCATATCTTTTCGACTGAATTTCTCTTGCCTTTAAAACGCGGGTTCTAATTTCATCACTCGATTCGCCTTTTCTTTTATCGGAAAGCTGTTCGAATTCTACTTTCTGAACCTCAATGTGAATATCAATTCTGTCGAGAAGCGGTCCGGAAAGTTTGTTCATGTAACGCTGCATTTCAATTTGTGAGGAAGTATTATTGGGATCGTCGGGGAAATATCCGCTTGGACTTGGATTCATACTTGCGACCAACATGAAACTTGCAGGATAATTTACGGTAAATTTTGCCCGGGAAATAGTGACTTCTCGATCTTCCAAAGGTTGACGCATTACTTCTAGAACGGTTCTTTTAAATTCGGGCATTTCGTCCAAAAACAAAACGCCGTTATGAGCCAGAGAAATTTCTCCAGGTTGCGGATAACTTCCGCCTCCAACGAGTGCGACATCCGAAATGGTGTGATGTGGACTTCTAAAGGGACGAACGGTCATCAAAGAAGTTTCCGTCCCGATTTTTCCTGCCACAGAATGAATTTTTGTGGTTTCTAGAGCTTCCTTTAAAGTTAAGGGCGGCAAAATACTGGGAACTCTTTTTGCCAACATGGTTTTTCCACTTCCGGGAGGGCCGATTAAAATGATATTGTGACCACCTGCAGCAGCGACTTCCATTGCTCGTTTTGCGGTTTCTTGTCCTTTGACTTCAGAAAAATCGGTGGAAAAGAAATTAATTTTTTCCTGGAATTCTTTTCGAGTATCAATAGTAGTTCTTTCTAAAGGAATCCCATTATTAAAGAAATCGATGACTTCCTTGATGTTTTCAATCCCATAAACTTCTAGCTGATCAACGATTGCAGCTTCACGAATGTTTTGTTTCGGTAAAATTATTCCTTTGAAACCTTCTTCCCTCGCTTTGATGGCAATTGGCAAAACACCTTTTATGGGAAGCAAACCTCCGTCCAAAGAAAGTTCGCCCATGATGACATAATCGCCGATGTTTTCCGCTTTAATTTGTTCGGATGCCACAAGAATACCTAAAGCAATGCTCAAATCATAGGCAGTTCCCTCTTTACGAATATCGGCAGGAGCCATGTTGATGGTCACTTTTTTTCCGGGGATTTTGAAGCCTTGGTTTTTTAACGCTGCTGAAATTCTGTAGCTGCTTTCTTTAATCGCACTATCTGGAAGTCCGACCACATGATAACCAACACCGGAAGTATCCACATTGACTTCAATGGTAATGGTTTGCGCAGAAACGCCGTGGATAGCACTCCCGTAAATTTTGACTAACATGATTCGTGTTTTGAGTAAAATTAGGAAAAATTACTGAATGTTGTCGAAAAAATTGGAAGAGTCTTTAGGTACATAACAAAAAAATCTCCCAGTTTCCTGAAAGATTTTTGTTTTGTGGGTCCTGAGGGATTCGAACCCCCGACCCTCTGGGTGTAAACCAGATGCTCTGAACCAACTGAGCTAAGAACCCGATCAATTTGATTTTTCAAATTTTCGTTCGGCAAATATACGAGGTTTTTTTATTTCTGCAAATTTTTTTCTAAAAATTCTCCCACGACAAAGTTGCTTCCACCGATGAAAATCATTTCACCATCTCTAACATTCTGTATTGCAGAAAGATATCCTGAATTGACGTCTTGAAAAATTTTATAATTTATTTTTGATTTTTTCAGCAATTCTTCATACTCCAACGGATTTCTGCCACGATTGATAGACGGTTTTACAAAATAATAAGTAGCTTTTTCAGGTAGAATCCTCAATACCTCATCGATTTTCTTATCATTAACAAAGCCTAAAACAATATGCTTAAATTTTGGAATCTCATTCAGTTGTGAAAAAACCATTTCCAATCCCGCTTGATTATGTGCGGTGTCGCAAATTGTTAAAGGATTATCTGAAAACTCAAACCACCGACCAATGAAGTTAGTGTTTTTATGGACGTTCATCAATCCTGTTTCAATATTCTTTTCAGAAATCTTTAAACCTAATTTTTGTAACTCATTGACCAGGGCCAGAACAACACGAATGTTTTTTTCTTGGTAGTTTCCTAGTAAATCAGACCTTAAATCGGTTTTTATTAAAGTAGCATCTAAAAATTTGGAATGAAGCTTCTCCGCTTTTTCTTTAATGATTTTTTTTACGAGGTCATTCTCGTCGCCTGAAATAATCGGAGTTTTTTCTTTGATGATCCCCGCTTTTTCTACTGCGATTTGTGCAATAGTGTCGCCCAAAATATTTTGATGGTCCAGCTGAACATTCGTAATCGCAGAAACCAAAGGTTTGATAATGTTTGTGGAATCCAGTCTTCCGCCTAAACCAACTTCAATTATCGCATAATCAACTTTTTGCTGATAAAAGTACTCGAACGCCATAATCGTGGTGAATTCGAAAAAAGACGGACGAATTTCTCCCGGTAAATTTTTTAATTTCTGAATGAAATGATAGACAAATTCCTTGTCGCAATTTTCCCCATCCACCTTAATCCTTTCCGTGAAATCGATTAAATGTGGGGAATTGTAGAGACCGATTTTATAACCGCACTCCTGCAAAACCGAAGCGAGCATATTGCTTGTAGAGCCTTTTCCGTTCGTTCCACCGATATGAATGGTTTTGATTTTATCTTGTGGATTTCCGAAAAATTCGCATAGTTTTTTGATGTTGTCAAGTCCTGGTTTGTACGCTTTTTGTCCGTCGATTTGATAATTCGGCATCTGTACGAACAGCCATTCGATTGCTTCCTGATACTGCTGATTTGTCATGACGCAAAATTCTTAAAACTTTTTGGAATTTTGATTTTTTTTTGAATCTACAATTTTTGGAGAACTATTAGGTTTCGGAAACCTATAAGGTCCAAATTTTGTAAAAAAAATAAACTTGTTGTAGAAATTAAAAAAATCCTATCAAATTAAAAAGTAATGCGATAAGTCCCGGTTGAGGAAGTATTCGCTTTTTCCGCCTTCACATACCTTTTCACCCATTCCACCGAAGTTGTTGCCACACAATTATCGGATATTCCGCCCGAACGACGCGCAGAAATCACATTTCCGGCTTTATCTACCGTGTATGAAATGTTAATGGTTCCGCTTGCAGAACAGTTGTGCGAAGGTTGAGCACCGCCTCTCCCCATGGTTCCGGGAATAAAACCGATTAATTTTCGGTCAACTCCGATTTTGCTGTCGCCGTTTCCATCGCCTCCCAATGGATCTCCCGTGTTTCCTGTTGTCCCATTGGTTCCTTGAGTACCGGTTTTGGTTCCTCGCCCTTTAATTAAATTTCCAATTGCGGCAGTTCCTTTTCCATCACCGGTCCCAGTTTTTGAATTGGGTGTTGCTGCTTTTGTTGCGGCAGCTTTAGTAGAAATTGTTTTTGTAGGTGTTTTTTCCGTTGCTTTGGATGCGGTTTTTGTTTCTGTTTTGGTAACGTTTTCGACTTTTGGTGCGGAAGCTTTACTGTTGTTTCCTGTTAAGATTTTCTCTTTTACAGGTTTTGCAGGTTCAGCTACAGGTTCAGGTTTTGATTCCTTCACTTCTTCTTTAACGGGTTCCGGAACAGTAACTTCACTATTTGCAGCCAAGCTTCCTTCCTGTGTTGCGGGTTCTTCTAAATCAGCTCCGTTTTGATTGTCACCGAAATTGATGAGCATCGTGGTAATCTGTTCAGGTTTTTGGATGGTTTTTGTGAAAGTGTAGAAAAAAATCAGCAAAAAAACCAACAATGAAGCCAGAAAAGTAATTATCGCACTTTTCGTTTTGTCTTTTCGTTCGTTTCTGATATGCTGTGCTGCGTAATCCATTAGTCTGTTTGCGTAGTAGCAATCGCTAAATTGTATTTGTGAGTTTCCGCAATTCCCATCACGAAAACTACGTCTTTATGTTTGGTGTTTTGGTCTGCTCTAATTGTAAATGAAGGGTTTTGTTCTCCCTTTAAAGCTTCTACTAAATAATTTTCAAGTTGTTCTTTTGGAATTTCCTTATCGTTCACAAAATACTTGCCGTCTTCCTTTATCGTCACTGTCGATGGATCTTGAACGCTTGGGTTTGAAGCATCTGCTTTTGGCAGTTTAACATCAATTGCGCTTTGTGAAATGGCGGAACTCGTAATCATAAAGAAAATCAATAACAGGAAAATAATATCCGTCATCGATGCCATGCTGAATTCGGCGTTTACACGGTTTCTTCGTTTCAGTTCCATTGCGACAATTTTGTTTAAAGGGTTTATTGTTTTGTTTCAGGTTTTCGGTTAAAAAATTCACCATTCAATTCCGAAGGAAAATTTACCATTCACACCTGGTTCTTGGCTCTTTTTACTTGGCTCTTTTACAATGGCTTATTCAACGTGTCCAAAAACTCGTTCACATGCGTCTGAATTTTCAAAACCAATCGGTCCACATTCGTCACCAAAATATTGTAGAAGAAGTAGGCGGGAATTCCCACGAATAAACCAACTGCAGTGGTCGCCATCGCCGTATAAATTCCTGATGCTAAAAGTTTCGGACTTACCGCTCCTGTAACATTTGAAATTTCAAAAAACGCCATAATCATTCCGACCACTGTTCCCAAAAAACCCAACATCGGCGCTGCTCCTGAAGCTGAAGCCAAAATATTCAGGTTCTTTTCCAATTTAGAAACTTCAAGTTGTCCCTGGTTTTGCATCGCGTTCGAAATGTCGGAAATAGGTCTTCCAATTCTTGCCAAACCTTTTTCAATCATCCTAGCTTCGGGAGAATCGATGGTTCTGCAATAATCTACTGCGGTTTGGATTTTACCTTCCTGAACAAAATCTTTAATGTTTTCAAGAAAGTTCGGAGTTTCTTTTGAAGCTCTTTTAATGAAAAAGTATCTTTCTAAAAATATATAAAGCGCCAAAATTCCCGTGAGAAAAATAGCAATCATAATCGTGTTTCCAATGATTCCGCCGCTGAAAAGGATTTCCCAAAGCGAAAAGACGTGTTTTTCTGTAGCCGTATTTACAACTTGAGTAGGGGTCTGTAAAAACATTTTCTAGTTTTTGATGTTAAAATTTAACGGCAAAAACAACTTAATATTGTTGAAATGCCGATGTTTAGAAGGTTTAAATTAAAATCATCCCGTATGAAAGTAAAAATTGAAAAGGATTTTAGTCTTCCTCAATCACAATTTCATCCTGCTTGAAATTGCATTTCAGTTTAAAGGGAATCGGTTCATCGGAGCCGGTGTAGAAATCATCAATATTTCCCTTCCAATAAAGATTTAGCTCGCCTTCACCATCTTGTTCAAAAGCAAGTTCGCTGTCATAAAGATAGGCATCCTCATCATCGAAAAGGTCGACATTGGTGTAAGTTTCCTCATTGGAATCATTGATTACTAAAGTTTTTCCTGCAAGTTCGGCATCTTCAATCGGGAAATCGAAGATATTCATCGAAAGTTGCGGAAAATTGTATTGCAAAGAATCATCATCAACATGGTCCAAAGAATCGTCCGTGATGATTTCAACTTCCAAAAAATGTTCTTTATTGGTGTAAACCGCTTTGCAGTAAGTGCTTTTGATGTGGTATTTAAGGGTTTCTTCGGGGTGGTAGATTTTTAAAATCCCTTTCATTTCGGTAGAAAAAAATGTGTTAAATGTTTGATAATTAAACTGATTGAACAAAGATAAAAAATAGATTGTATGTGCAAAATTTTTTGAGTTTTTTTTGATACGAGTTACGAGTTACGGGATGCAAGGTTTCAAAATGCAATCTTTACACATAAGGAGAATTGGTCATTTCGAACGATGTGAGAAATCTATTAAGTGCTGAAAATTGTTTTCCAGATTTGGAATTCCGCAGCGCGCACCTCGAACCTCGAACCTCACATACTGTATCTCGAAACTTTATTATAATTTAGCAATCACAAAATTTTAAAAATGAAAAAAACGTTTTTTAAAGTAATTCTTGCATTGTCGGTTTTTGCAATGATTTTTTCGTGCAAAAAATCAGATTCGCCTTTAACCAAAGTTACTCCAGTAGAATTGGATTCCATTGCTTCTAATTATTATGAACAATATTTAAAGCTTTATCCTCTTGAAGCCACTGCTCAAGGCGATTTGCGCTACAATGACCAATTGCCGATTAATATTGACAAGGATTTTATCTCGGGTGAAATTTCTTTTTACAATTCTGTTCAAAAGCAATTGAAAAAGGTGGATTATAAAAACTTGAGCGACGATCAGAAAACCGTTTACGATGTTTTGGATTATGCTTTAAAAGACAAGATAGAACGTTACGCTTATCATCCTGAATACATTCCGTTCACGCAGTTTGGTGGATTGCCGCTCGATTTTCCACTGTTGGGAAGCGGGCAGGGAAGCCAACCTTTCAAAACCGAAAAAGATTACGACGATTGGTTGAAGAGAGCCGAAAAATTTCCGGATTGGA
This sequence comes from Candidatus Kaistella beijingensis, assembly GCF_020084865.1. Classification (NCBI taxonomy): domain Bacteria; kingdom Pseudomonadati; phylum Bacteroidota; class Flavobacteriia; order Flavobacteriales; family Weeksellaceae; genus Kaistella; species Candidatus Kaistella beijingensis. The sequence goes on from NZ_CP071953.1 coordinate 2,028,963, forward strand.
TGGATACCGCGATTGAAAATTTCCGAACAGGAATTGCCAATAATTATGTGTTGCCTAAAAAATTGGTAGTGAAAATGATTCCGCAGATGAAAGCAGATGAAATCATCACGACTAATTTTGATAAAAATATTTTTTACGGACCCATTAAAAATTTCCCAAAAAGTTTTAACGCTGCTCAAAAAGATAAATTCACCGTTTTGTATAAGGATATGATTAGCAAAAAAATCATTCCGACTTACACCAAAATGGGCAACTTTCTTGAAACAGAATATTTACCGAAAGCGAGAAATACCGATGGAATCAACGCTTTACCAAAAGGAAACGAAATTTACACCTACTACGCAAAAAGTTGGACGACGACCGGAAAAACTCCTGAAGAAATTAATAAAATTGGTTTAGAACAAGTCGCGATGCTGCGAAACGAAATGGAGAAAGTAAAGCAACAAGTGGGATTTAATGGGACATTAGAACAGTTTATTTCTCACGTTAAAGAAGACCCGAAAGCAATGCCTTACAAAACCAACAAAGAAGTGTTGGCAGCTTTCAATGGAATCTTAACCAAAATCACCCCAAAACTGAAAACCATGTTTTCCATCACTCCGAAAACACCTTTCGAAATTAGACAGACCGAAAAATTCCGTGAAGCGAGCGCAAGTGCAGAATATGTGGTGGGAACTCCCGACGGAAAAAGACCGGGAATTTTTTACATTCCCCTTCCAAATCCTGAAAAATTTAATGTGACTTCCGGGATGGAATCGCTGTTTCTTCACGAAGCAATTCCGGGACATCATTATCAGATTTCTTTGCAGCAGGAAAATACAAAACTTCCAAAATTTATGCGTTTCGGTTGGTTTGGAGCTTATGGAGAAGGTTGGGCTTTATATTGCGAATCACTCGGTAAAGAGTTTGGACTTTACACCGATCCTTACCAAAAAATGGGTTCGTTGAGCGATGCGATGTTGCGTGCGGTTCGCCTTGTTGTGGACACCGGAATTCACACCGGAAAAATGACGAGAGAAGAGGCTATTGCCTATTTCCTAAACAATATTGCGTACGATGAAGCAGGAGCAACCGCTGAAATAGAGCGGTACATGGCGATGCCGGGACAAGCTTTGAGTTACAAAATCGGCGCTTTAAAAATCCGGGAACTCCGCGATAAATACCAAAAACAGTTGGGTTCAAAATTCAGTTTAGCCCAATTTCATGATGAGGTTTTGAATCAAGGTTGTCTTCCGTTGGACGTTCTTGAAAGAAAGATGGACAATTGGGCGAAAAAGCAGTAATTTTTTGACGATTTACAGGATTAAAACAAGTAATATCCACCGAATTTGGTGGATTCGTTTTGTATTTTAGAATAATTTATAAATAATTAAAACTTGTTGCCGAAATGAAAACATCTTTATTTTATGGTTGTATATTTTAACCATAAAATAAAAAATAGTAATAAGGAATGAAAAATATTCTTTATTTTTACCCTTCAAAAAACTATGTTGAATGCAAGAGAATTTTCCGCTATCAATTTCGGGCTTAAAAGGGGATGTTCTTGAAAATTTATTAAATCATATTCCGTTCGGTTTTTCATTGATGACGGGCGATTACCTCGTTGAGTCCGTTAATGATTTTTGGCTTCAGATTGTTCAAAAGACAAGGGAAGAAGTTGTCGGCAAAAATCTTTTTGAAGTTTTTCCTGAAACAAAAGAACAGTTATTTCCTATTTTTGAAAATATCAAAAAAACAGGCGAACAATTTTACGCTCCCGAATACAGCATCAAAATGATTCGCAACGGGATTTTGCAGGATGTTTTCTTTAATTTTGTCTATCATCCGATTTATGATGAAGATGGAAATTTCCAATATTTTGCGACGGTTGTTATCGAAATCACAGATTTAATCGGCATTAAGAATAAAATTAAGGAAGAGGAGGAACGTCTTCGTTTGGCGACAGAAAGCACCCAAACCGCAACTTGGGATTTGAATCTCAGAACCTTCGAAGTTGTTCATTCACCGTATCTCGCAGAAATTTTTGGTTACGATAAAGACGAGAAAATTCTTCATGCAACCATGCGCGAACATCTCGTTGAGGAAGACCGAAAAAATGTGGTGGAAAAAGCCTTCGAAAAAGCGTTAAAAACAGGAATCTATCAATACGAATCACGCTTAATCGACAAGAAAGTTGCTGAAAAATGGATTGCCACCCAAGGAAAAGTGTTTTTTGACGAATCAGGAAATCCTTACCGAATGTTGGGCGTTATGCGCGACATTACGGAGAAGAAAAACAACGAAATTCTCTTGCAGCAAAGCCACCATCAGTTAAACACCGCGATGGATGCCACAAAACTCGGCAGATTCGATATGGATCCCGAAACGTTGGAAAAATTTAATTTCTCACCAAGATTTTTGGAGATTTTCGGGTATGATGTAAATACCGAAACGATTGATTCCAAAATATTCGAGAAACATATTCATCACAAATTTATCCCGATTCGTCTTGAAGCTTTAAAAAAAGCAAAAGAAACGGGCGATTTGTATTATCAGACCAAGATTGTTCTACGTGACAAAACCGTAAAATGGATTGAAATTTATGGTCGATTAATGCCGTCTCCCGATGGAAGAAAATCCTACATTTCTGGAACAATCCGTGATATTACCGAACATAAAGATTTCGAAAAAAATATCAGCGAAAGTGAAAAAAAATACCGATTTCTCGCCGATTCCATGCCGCAAATCGTTTGGATTGCCGAACCCGATGGGACTTTGACGTATGTTAACAAAGAAACTCTGGATTATTCGGGGAAAAATTACAACGACTTCATTGAGGAAAACGGTTGGACAGAAATCGTGCATCCCGATGAACAGGAGGAGAATATCCGACTTTGGATGAGAAGTGTAAAAACGAAAAAACCGTTTTTCTTTGAACACCGCTTCAGAAATAAGGAAAACGAATACCGATGGTTCATGAGCCGCGCCTATCCCGAACTCGACGAAAACGGAAACGTAAAAAAATGGGTCGGAACAAGTACGGATATCGATGACATGAAGAAGCAGGAAAAGCAGAAAAATGACTTCATCAAAATGGCGAATCATGAACTGAAAACTCCTGTTACAACAATAAAAGGATATGTTCAGTTACTGAAAAAAATGCGTGGTGAATCGGATGATAAATTCTTGGTGAATTCATTAAACACCATTGAAAAGCAGGTCAACAAATTGACGGCCTTAATTGGTGATTTATTGGATATTTCAAGAATAGAATCGGGGAAACTTCCACTCAATAAAAAAGAATTTTCGCTTCTGGAACTCGTTACCGAAACCATCGAAGACATCAAAGCTTCTGAACAAAGTCATCAAATAAATTTTGAGTTGAAACACGCTTCAGATATCGAAGTTTTTGCCGACAAGGAAAGAATAACCCAAGTTCTGAATAATCTTTTAACGAACGCCATTAAATACTCCCCACAATCTGACAAAGTGAACGTGGAAATGTATGTCGATGGAGAAAGCGCCGTAGTTTCGGTTCAAGACTTCGGAATTGGAATGGAACATGACGAACTGACGAAAATTTTTGAAAGATTTTACAGGGTTTCAGGCGACGACGAAGAAACCTACCCTGGTTTCGGTATCGGACTTTTTATCGTGCAAGATATTTTAGAAAGACACGACGGAAAAATTTGGGTGGAAAGCAAAAAAAATGTGGGAAGCAAATTCTATTTCGCTCTTTCTCTTTACAAAGATTAAAAAAATAAACTGTGAAAATATTAGTGGTAGATGACAATCGCGACATTTGCGAACTCATCGAAAACATTCTGCTCGCCGAAGGTTACAACGTGGAATCCTGCTGTAATCCATTAGAATTTGGAAAAATTATTGAGGGCAACAAACCCAAACTCATCATCACCGATATGCTGATGTCGGGAGTTGACGGGCGAACTTTAACCAAGGAAGTGAAAGGAAATCCAGAAACTGAAGGCATCAAAATTATGATGATGTCCGCACATCCCGACGCAGTGAAAATCAGTGAAAATGTGGGAGTTGACGATTTTCTGTCAAAACCTTTTGAGATTGATGATTTGGTGAAAAAGGTGGAGAAATTGTTGAAATGATGAAAGGTTAATGGTGAATATTTCCTTCGGAAAGTGAATTGTGAATTCTCTCAACTACATCATTAATATTCACTCTAAAAGAAATTCACTGCGAAGCAAATTGACCATAAAGCGAATTCACTAAAACAACATCTTCGTCAAAAAATCCCTTTCCTGATTTCCTCTTGCGGGTGAATATTCCCTGCCGTAGAAAATAATTTGTAAATGAACTTTGTTCCATGTTTCTTTTGGGAACAATTTTTTGGCGTCGTTTTCTGTTTGAACCACGTTTTTTCCTTCTGTCAATTTCCATTGTTTCATAAGTCGGTGAATGTGGGTATCGACAGGAAATGCGGGAAATCCGAAAGCTTGACTCATCACCACACTTGCAGTTTTGTGCCCAACTCCGGGAAGTTCTTCCAATTCTTCGAAAGTTTGGGGAACGATGCCGTTGTGTTTTTCGACCAAAATTTCAGACATTCTTTTCAGATTTTTTGCCTTTTGATTCGTTAAACCGATTTCTTTGATGAGGTCTCGGATTTCTTCAAATTCAAGTTTAGCCATTTTAAAAGGCGTGTCGGCTGCTTCAAAAAGTTTTGGGGTGATTTCGTTCACCTTTTTATCGGTGGTTTGTGCAGATAGTGCTACTGCAACAAGAAGTGTGAAAGCATCTCTGTGATTTAAAGGAATCGGAACTTCGGGATATAGTTTTTCGAGTTCACGCAAAATGGTTTCGGCTCTTTGTTTTTTGGTCATTTTTGGGGTAACTTTACACAAAAGTAATCAATATGTTAAAAGTTGGCGATAAAATACCTGAATTCGAATTGAAAAACCAAGAAGGAAAAACCATCAAATCCTCAGAATTTATGGGAAAGAAATTGGTGATTTTCTTTTATCCAAAAGCGAATACACCAACATGTACGGTTGAAGCGTGTAATTTGAATGACAACATTTCCAAATTAAAGAAAGAAGGATATCAATTGTTGGGAATTTCAGCAGATTCAGTGAAAAGGCAGAAAAACTTCCACGAAAAGTTTAGTTTTAAATATGATTTACTTGCGGATGAAAATAATGAGGTGATTGAAAAATTCGGAGTTTGGCAAGAGAAGAAAACTTTCGGAAAAACGTATATGGGAATTGTAAGAACAACATTTCTCTTCGATGAAAACGGAATTTGTAGCCGAGTAATTTCTGATGTAAAATCTAAAATTGCGGCGGAACAAATTTTGGAAAATGCATAAAATTTTCTCCCGCAGATTACGCAAATCCCGCAGATTTTTTGTGCATGATTAATCTGCGTCATCTGCGAGAAATAGATCAAGAAAGCATTTTCTGCGCTTTTTTCACGCCTTCAACCAAAATATCAACTTCTTCAAAAGTATTGTAAACCGCAAAACTCGCGCGAACGGTTCCTGCAATGTCAAAGAAATCCATAATCGGTTGCGTGCAGTGATGTCCGGTTCTCACAGCAATTCCGAGTTTGTCGAGAATCATTCCAACATCGGAGGCAATTCCAATTCCTTCGAGATTGAAAGATACTACGCCTGTTCTTTTGGCTTTTTCGCCGTAAATTCTTAAGCCATCGATTTCTAAAAGTTTTTTCTGCGCATAATCCAACAGAGCGTTTTCATGATTCTGAATATTTTCGTGACCGATGTTTTCCATAAAATCGATTGCTGCTCCTAAAGAAATATTTCCGCCTACATTGGGAGTTCCTGCTTCAAACTTAAAGGGCAAATCTGCATAAGTCGTTTTTTCGAAAGAGCACGATGCAATCATTTCACCACCGCCATGAAAAGGTTGGATTTTTCTCAAAATTTCTTCTTTTCCATAAAGAATCCCTGTTCCCATGGGTGCGTACATTTTATGCCCGGAAAACACAAAGAAATCGCAATCCATTTTTTGCACATCTATTTTCATATGTGGAACAGATTGTGCGCCGTCAATCACGATCAGCGCATTTGAATTTGCCCGGGTTTTAGAAATAATCTCGTCAATTGGATTTACAATTCCCAAAGCATTGGAAACTTGATTCACAGAGACAATTTTCGTTTTTTCGCTTAAATTTTTATCCAAAAAGTCGATTTGCAAAACTCCGTTTTCATCCATAGGAATCACTTTCAATTTTGCTCCGGTTCTTTGGCAGAGCATTTGCCACGGAACGATATTAGAATGGTGTTCTAAATACGAAATGATGATTTCGTCATCTTTTTTTATCAGATTCGTTAAAGAGTAGGCGATAAGGTTCAAACCTTCCGTTGTTCCTTTGGTGAAAATTACTTCAAAATCATGTTTCGCATTAATGAATTTTTGAATTTTTCTGCGCGACAGTTCCATTTCTTCCGTTGCCAACTGACTTAAAGTATGAATTCCCCGATGAACATTGGCATTAATTTCTGTATAATATTTCATCCAGCAATCAAGCACCAATAAAGGTTTTTGCGAGGTTGCCGCATTGTCGAGATAAACCAAATCCTTACCATTTATTTTTTGTGAGAGAATAGGAAACTGACTGCGAATATTTTGTATATCGAACATTTTTATTATTTAGAATGGTTCAAATTTATGGAATTATAATTCGAGAATTTTATAGATGTGAAAAGAATTGCCTCAAAAGTTTTTCGAAACTTCATTCACAATAAATCCAACCTGTTCAGGTCTTCCTTTTACGTCTTTTGGTTGATCTTTGTAAGTGCCGGTTTTCACGATAACCATCTGTTTTTCAGGAATTAAAATGATATATTGTCCGTAAAGTCCCCAAAAATAATAATGTTTAATCGCGGCATCATAATTAATCCAAAGTCCCATTCCATAAGCTCCGTTCGAAAGTTTGGTTGGTGTTCTCATTTCTTCCAGGAAATTAGAATTCAGTAATTGTACATCGCCTACTTTTCCATTATCCAGAAACAATTGACCTAATTTTGCAAAATCCCGCGAATTGGATTGTATGCAGCAAAAGGTTTTTTCCATTCCGTTTTCATCAACAGTCCAGTCTGCATTTTGTTCCATTCCGAGGGGTTTCCACAATTTTTCGGACGCATATTCTGCAAGTGGTTTGTTTACGGCTTTTCGAACTGCAAATCCCAAAAGCTGCGTACTTCCACTTTGGTATTCAAATTTAGTGGCAGGTTTGTTTTTGAATCCGCGTAGAAAAACCGCTTCTGCTAATGATTTTCCGTAATAGGCTTTTGCGTTTTGAAGGAACGGGTTTTTGTAGTTTTCAGTCCAATCCAATCCCGCCTCCATTTTTGCCAAATCGCCGATGGTTAAGTCTTTCCCAAATTCCACATTTTTGTAGTTTTCGTAAAAATCAGCGTATTTTACATTCAAATTTTTGATTTTTTCTTCTTCAATGGCTTTTCCGAGCAACATCACCGTAACCGCTTTTGCCATGGAGAATGAATTGGTTTTTGAAGTTTGATTATAGCTATCCCAATATTCCTCGTGAAGCAATTTGCCGTTTTTAATAATAAGAAATGAAGCGGTATGAGATTTTTTTAAATCTTCAACTAAAATTTTCGGTAAAAGCTTTTTATTGTAAAGGGAATCTTTAATCCATGGTTTAGAATTTCCCTTTGCAATGAGGTGTGAAGGGAAATATTTGCCATCATCAATGGTAGAGCCCGTTTCTCCACGAAGATAAGTTTCCCGAATTCCTTTGAATAAATAGTCGTAACCAAAACCATAAGTAAGCGCAATCATGAACGCCAAAACAGCAGCGAATCCTCGAAAAACTTTCTTAACCATTTGCAAAATCTTTAGAACAAATTTAATGTTTATAAACCACAGTTAAAATCATATTTAAAAACACTTTTTGATTTTTATTAGCGATGGGATTAAGGTTTTTATCTAAGATGACGTACTGGAATTTTTTGGTTTTGTCACCCGATTTCCCGTAACCGAAAAGCGTGAAGTAACCGAAAAGATTATCTTTCTGGTCAAACAAGGCGTTGAAACCCAGATAATCGCCTTTCGCAAGTGTCGCCAAATCCTGCGATTGTGCAGAAGCTAAAGTTTGAAAAATACAAAATAGCAGAATGTAGATTTTTTTCGCATTAATTAATTTTATCAAAGATAAAAAATTGATGCTTTTTAAATATGAATTTTTTTGAAGTGTGATTAAAATCGGTGAAGTTCATTTTTCATCTTAAACTGAAGGAAAAAAAAGCCTCGAATTTCTCCGAGGCTATTATAGTTTTATTTTGTCTGAGCATTAAATCTTCTGCAACAAATTTCTAAAGTTGGTCTTCTCGTCAATAATTCTTCTTAAATCTGCAACAGCAACTCTTTCTTGCTTCATCGTATCTCGGTCTCTTAAAGTTACCGTGTTGTCTGTCAAAGAATCGTGGTCAACAGTGATACAGAAAGGTGTTCCGATTGCATCTTGCCTTCTGTAACGTTTTCCGATGCTGTCTTTTTCTTCGTAAATCACGTTGAAATCGTATTTCAAATCGTTGAAGATTTTTTCGCCGTATTCACCAAGTCCATCTTTTTTCATTAAAGGTAAAATCGCCGCTTTCACAGGAGCTAAAGCAGGTGGAAGTGTAAGAACCGTTCTTTCTGAACCGTCTTCTAAAACCTCATCTTTCAAACAGTTAGAGAAAATTGCCAAGAACAGTCTGTCCAATCCAACCGACGTTTCTACCACGTAAGGAACATAGGTCTCGTTTCTTTCCGGATCAAAATATTGTAATTTTCTTCCCGAAAACTTTTCGTGAGCCGCCAAATCGAAATCGGTTCGGGAATGGATTCCTTCCAATTCTTTAAATCCAAATGGAAACTTGAATTCAATATCTGCAGCAGCATTTGCGTAATGCGCCAATTTTTCGTGATCGTGGAATTTGTAGTTATCGGAACCTAAACCTAAAGCCAAATGCCAATTCAAACGTTTTTGTTTCCATTCTTCATAGAAAGAAAGTTCCGTTCCCGGTGGAACAAAATACTGCATTTCCATTTGTTCAAATTCACGCATTCTGAATATGAACTGTCTTGCAACGATTTCATTTCTAAATGCTTTACCGATTTGAGCAATTCCGAAAGGTAATTTATGGCGGGAAGTTTTTTGAACATTCAAAAAATTTACAAAAATCCCTTGTGCAGTTTCCGGACGAAGATATAAATCAGTCGCGTTTTCAGAAGCGGCGCCTAATTTGGTTCCGAACATCAAGTTGAACTGACGAACATCGGTCCAATTTTTTGAACCAGTTTCCGGATCGGCAATTTCGAGTTCTTCAATCAAAGCTTTTACATCGGCTAAATCATTGTTTTCCAACGAGCGAGCCATTCTTTTCAGAATGGTGTCCTGTTTTTCACGGTATTCCAAAACTCTTGGATTGGTCGATTCAAACTGTGCTTTGTCGAAAGCGTCGCCAAATCTTTTTTCCGCTTTTTCAATTTCCTTTTGCGCTTTGTCTTCTAATTTCGCACAATAATCTTCAAGCAAAACATCGGCTCTGAAACGTTTTTTCGAATCTTTGTTGTCAATCAAAGGATCATTGAAAGCATCGACGTGACCGCTCGCTTTCCAAATGGTTGGATGCATGAAAATCGCAGAATCGATTCCCACAATATTATCATTGAGCTGAACCATCGCTTTCCACCAATATTGCTTGATGTTGTTTTTCAGTTCCGCACCGTTTTGTCCGTAATCGTAAATCGCCGAAAGTCCGTCATAAATTTCACTTGAAGGAAAAATAAATCCGTACTCTTTCGCATGTGAAATCAGTTTCTTGAAAACATCTTCCTGTTTTGCCATCGTTTTTAGAATTTGTGCAAAAATAGGGAAATTTTCCCTATTTACTCTTGGCAATTAATTGTGCAAAATAAATCTTCAATGATCGTTATAGATTAATTCGGGTAATATAAGACTGCTCTAGATTAACGGCAGTTTTATAAGGTCTGAATTCGGTATAAAACGGTTTTCCCGCAATGGTTACTTTAAATGTTCTAGAAGAGTCCGTTGGTCTTTTTAGATAAACGTAATCCTGTTTTTCTTTAATTTGCGAAAACAAAAAAATGGTCCAAAAGAGCAAAGCGAAAGTTGAAAGTTTTTTCATTGTTGTAATATGTTATACCGATTTTAACATTTTTTAACAAAAAATTAAGATTTTATTGACATTTTTATTTTGTCTTCGATTTTCTTAAATTTACGCAACAAAATTTCCTGATGTACAAATCACTGATTCGCCCCATTCTATTCAAATTCGATCCTGAAGAAGTTCATTATTTCACCTTTAATATTCTTAAAAATTTCGGCTTTCTGAACAAATTACTTTTTCCAAAACCTTTGGAAGACAAAAGATTGGAACGTGAAGTTTTTGGTTTAAAGTTTAAAAATCCCGTTGGTTTGGCGGCAGGTTTCGACAAGGATGCGAAAATGTTCAGCGAACTTTCTGAATTAGGATTCGGGTTTATTGAAATCGGAACTTTAACGCCAAAACCTCAAGAGGGAAATCCGAAAAAAAGGTTGTTCAGATTGATAGAAGATTCTGCCATCATCAACAGAATGGGTTTTAACAATGGCGGAGTTGATGCGGCTGTAGAACGGTTGAAGAAAAACAAAAACGTCTTAATCGGCGGAAATATCGGCAAAAATAAAGTCACCCCAAATGAAGACGCCGTCAATGATTATATCATTTGCTTCGAAAAATTATTCAATCATGTGGATTATTTTGTGGTAAATGTTTCATCTCCAAACACGCCAAATCTTCGGGCTTTGCAGGAGAAAGAACCTTTGAAAGAACTTTTGGGCACTTTGCAGAAACTCAATTCAGAAAAGGAAAAACCAAAACCAATTCTTTTAAAAATCGCACCCGATTTAACCGATGAACAACTTTTAGACATCATCGAAATTGTAAACGAAACAAAAATTGCGGGCGTTATCGCCACAAATACAACACTTTCAAGAGAAAATTTAGTTTCAGAAAACAAAAAAGAAACAGGTGGTCTCTCGGGAAAACCTTTAACAAAACGTTCCACAGAAGTCATCCGATTTCTTTCCGAAAAAAGCGGAAAAGCTTTTCCAATTATCGGCGTTGGTGGAATTCACACAGCAGAAGATGCTCTAGAGAAATTGGAAGCGGGAGCAAGTTTAATTCAACTTTATACCGGATTTATTTATGAAGGACCAAATTTGATTTCCGATATCAACAAAGCGTTGTTAGCGCTTTAAGCGCTAACAACGCTCCCTCCATTAGAAGTTATAACTCAACCCAATTCCATTGTCATTCACATTAAATTGCAAAAAATTAGCATTTGAAGAAGATTCGAATTTATTTTCAGTTTCCACTCCTTTTCTAATTTTCTTGTTTCCAACCACCGAAAAAGGAACAGCAACTGCTACAACACCAAGTCCAATTCCAACCAAAGTCCATCCTGGTTTTTTAGTTTTTATTTTTGTGGAATAGCCAGTGTAGGGATCGATGTACACAGAATCTTTATTGCTGGACAAAGCGTTTGGTAAACCTGCACCAATTAATAATCCGCCACCAAAACCTAAAATATTCGCCAAAGTTCGGGAGCTTCTGCCGTTACTAATATAGTCTTTAGCAACAAGATTGGTAAATTGCGTTTTGTACTCAGAAAGTTTGTAGGTAACGCCGTCTTTCTCAAATTTTGTAGCGCTTTTATTGAGCTTAATTTCCTGTGAAAAAGAAAATGTAAAAAAGAAAACGGCTAAAATTGTAAAAATGTTTTTCATATTTTTTTTAACAAATTTAAATTTAAATAAAGAAATTCGCCACCGTATAAATAATCAACCCAACCAAACCGCCGACTACAGTTCCGTTCACTCGAATAAACTGCAAATCTTTTCCCACTTCCAATTCCAATTTTTCGCTCAATTCTTTTCCTTGCCAATTTCCAACGGTTGAACTGATTAAATCGCCGAATTGATGCGTGTTTTTTAAAATATATTTATAAGCAGTTACCCGAACCCAATGGTCGATTTTATGTTGAAATTTCTCATCGGTTTGTAGATTTTGTGATAACTCAGAAAGATTTTTCTTGAGATAAGTTTTCAACGCAGATTGTTCTTCTTCCAATTCCTTCGACAAAGATTTTTTAATAGAGATCCAAATGTCTTTTGAATATTGATGAAGTTTTTCCTCTTTCAAGAAATCATTTTTAATACCACGAAATTCGTCTTCCCATTTTTGTTCGGTCTGAACTTCCTGTGAAAAAGAATAGAGTTTTTTGGTGATTTCATTGCGAAGTGAATGGTTTTCATCGTTTTCCACTTCGTCAAAATATTTCGAAAGTCCGGAAGTAATTTTCTCGGCAATTGCATCATCCACAAATTTCGGAACCAGGAAATAACTTTCTTTTTTTACGCGTTCTTTCACCATTTCCTGATTATTTACAACATAATCTTTAATTTGTTTGGAAAGATTGGTGATGAGTCTTTGATGGTCGTTTTTATTCAAAACATATTCGATTCCGTTTCCCACGATTTGATTGATTTTCAAATCATCCGACATTTCTTTTGCCTTTTTTCCGATGAAATTTACCACCGCAGAATCATCCAGTTTATTCAAAATATCGAGCACAATATTGGAAACTTCGTTCACCAATTTATCTTGATTTCTTTCCTTCGAAAGCCAATCTCCCACAAAGTGAGAAACTTTTAATTTTTGAATATACGGACGAATATTTTGCGGCGAAAGAAAATTAGAAACCACAAAATTCCCGAGATTGTCACCGATTCTTTCCTTGCTGTTTTCAATCAAGTTCGTGTGTGGAATTTTTAAACCTAAAGGATAATTGAAAAGAGCAGTTACTGCAAACCAATCCGCCAAAGCTCCAACCATCGCCGCTTCGGAAAAAGCTCGAATATAGCCAATCCAATGCGAGTTATCATTTTTTTGAAGAATGGTCGTTATAATAAAAATAACAGTCATCAGAACAAAAAGTCCTGTAGCGAATGCTTTATATTTACGCAGCTGTTTGCGTTTTAGTTCGTCGTTCATTTAAATCAAAATTACTAAATTTGGAGGTAATGAAATTAATTTCGTTCATATTTACGTTCCTTTTTCTGCAAACTTGTTCGCAGACCAAAAAACCTATAAACACCGCCACAATGGAAAATCCTATAACAAAAAACAATCCATATTACTCAAGAACCGACCGAACAAAACTGAACGTTCCCAATTCTGAATGGAAAAAAATACTGCCTGAACATTTGTATGCAGTTGCTCGAGAAGCTGCCACAGAAAGACCTTTCACGGGAAAATACAATGATTTTGATGAATTGGGAGAATATTATTGTGCGGTTTGCGGAAATCATCTGTTCCGTTCGGATGCAAAATTTTCTTCCACTTGCGGATGGCCAAGTTTTTTTGAAGCAGATAAACAGGGAACTGCTTATCACCGCGATTCTTCTTTTGGAATGGAACGAATTGAAGTGGTTTGCAAACGTTGCGATTCGCATCTCGGTCATGTTTTTAATGACGGTCCACCTCCAACAGGAATGAGATACTGCATGAATTCGGTGAGTTTGGATTTCGTTCCGGATTCAGAAAAAAAATAAAAAAATTGCGGAATCATAAGTTCCGCAATTTTTTGTATTCTTTACCGCAAAAGTTACAGGAGAAATAACTGTAAAAATATTGCAAATCAAATAAACTTTGATTTCATCTTTGTGAGCTTTACAAATCTAAATATTCATACTTTACCCAACAAACAAAACTCTTGTGACTTTTGCGGTTTAAAAATTAAATCAAAGGTGCTCCAACCTGCAAATCACAACGGTGATGAGGTTCACCGTGTGGTGGATTTACCGCAGGTTTAGGTCCGATGTTTTGCGTAACCGGAGCCGTTTGTTGCGGCGCTGCAGGAATTGGATTGGTGTTGAAGTTATTATTTACAGGAGCTTGAGGTTGCGGCGCAGGATTTTGAGGAACCGGAGCACTGTCAATCGGAGCACCAACTGCGATATCGCAACGGTGGAAAGGTTCGCCGTGTGCAGGATTTAATGCAGGTTTTTTTCCTGAAGGATTTGCTGCTGCTGTAGTTTGGGGAACTACTTGCCCATTTTGAGCTGGTTGCGGAGCATTCACTTGAACTTCCTGAGTTTGTACTGAAGGATTTTCTGTTGCGGCAACCACTGCAGAATCTTTTGTTTGATTTACCGCAGTTTCTGTGGCAGTTTCTGTGGTTTCATTTTGCTTTTTATCACAAGAAATTGCAAGTGCGGCAACAAAAATGATTAATGAAATTTTTTTCATATCTATTGATTATTTTTTGTTAAAAAGTTACATCCAACCCGAAGTACACATTGGCAGGCATTATAGGCGCATAAACCATTCCGCCGTCAAAATAATTTCCGAAAGGATTTTTTGCATCGATGATTGGGTTATTCTGCATGTAACTTGTGAGATTTTCTCCTCCCAAATATACACGAATATTTTTATTGAAATTTCTTGAAATCTGCGCATTCAATGTCGCAAAAGAATCCGAATATTCCGGAAGTCTGAATTCCGTTGGATTGGAATTTAAGTTTGGAAGTTTCTGTTTTCCAACAAGTTGAAGGGTGGTGTCGAAATTCCAAAATCCACCTTTGTCATTTTTATTGGTAGTGTATGAAGCGTTGAAAAATCCTCGGTGTTTCGCCATAAATGGAATTTCTCTTTTGCCACCAACAAAATCTGCTTCAACATCATAATATTTATAGGCCAATCTCAACTCCAAATTTTTTGCAGGAACAAAATCAAGCTGTGTTTGGAAACTGTTCGCATAAGATTTTCCATCCAAATTATATAACACGATTTTGTGTGGTGAAACGTCCAAATCTGCCAAAACTTGGTCCTGAAAATCGGTTCTAAAAAAATCAGCAACCAAAGTCGCTTTTCTGTTGAACAATTTGAATTCCTGTTGCAAACTTACGCCGTAATTCCAAGCGATTTCAGGTTTTAAATTATATATTTTTCCACCATTTCCCAAGATTTCAATTTCTCGATTCGATGCAAAATATTGTTGGTTTTCCGCAAAAATATTCGCAGTTCTGAAACCTCTACCCGCAGAAAGTCGCAAAATTGTATTCGGTGATAGGTCATATTTAAAGTTTAATCTCGGCGTGAATTGCGTTCCCGCCAAATTGTGGAAATCGGTTCTTGCACCGGCAACCAAGGTATATTTCAGTCCTGTCAAAGTATATTCGAAAAATAATCCCGGAACGGTTTCCGTTCTTTTAAAATTTTGAGTTAAATAATCTTCATTGAAATCATCATACAAAAAACTCGCACCCGCTTTATATTTATGGTTGGTATTTCCGAAAATGCTCTCAAAAATTAAGTTCGAATAAAAGGTCTTTTCATTTCCCAAATAATTTCTTTTACCGAAAAAACTGTCCTGTTGATGATAGGTAAACTGATTCATCCAACCGATACTTTGGTAAGGTTTGTCTTTAAAAACGTAACCCGTTTTATTCCAAACATCAACTTTTGCAAGCTTGATTCCCACGCCGTACAAATTCTGTTGGGTGTGGTCGAGTTTGTGATTAAAATCCTTTTGGCCACCAAATCTTTCATCTTTCACAAAACTAATTCCGAAATGTGTGCCTAAACCTGAATGTTCTAAATCATTGTAATTCAATAAATAAGCTGCATTAATTTGATTTCCTGTGGGTTGGTCGAGAAAACCGTCATTGTTGGTATCCATTTTCGCCAAAGTCGCGTTTCCGTGAAGTAAAACCGATTGATTCCAATGGTCATTCAATTTGTTGGTGGAAGTGATGTTGGTTTCAAATCTTGAGTTGAGATCTCCAAAAATATTCAAAGAAGTTTCCGGTTTATCTTGAAGTTTCAAAAGTTCGGTGTTGATTTGTCCTGTAATGCTTTCGTAACCGTTCGTTACGGTACTTCCACCTTTTGTCAGCTGAATTCCACCGATCCATCTTCCCGGAATTAAATTCATTCCATAAGGTGAAGCCAAACCACGAATTGAAGGCAAAAGTTCTTTGGTCAAACTTGTGTATTTTTGGTCTAAACCCAACATTTTCAATTGTTTGGTTCCTGTAACTGCATTGCTGAAAGATACATCTACGGTTGCGTTAGTTTCAAAACTTTCGGACAAATTACAACATGCCGCTTTCAAAAGTTCCTTGGAACTGATATTGAAAGTTAAATCTGCATTTTTCTTGCTCAAAGCTGTTGCTTCCTGCATTTTAAAGAGCTTCACTTCCTCGATACTTTTGTCGACATGGTCAGAAAATTGGGTGAAATCTTTTTTTGGTTTTGGAGTTTCCTCGTGATGAACCAAATCGCTTTTCACGCCTAAAGGAAGCTTTCTGTCGTAAAGACAACAATCTGGAAGTTCTTTATAAACGTCATCGGAAGCGGTGAATTTTTCATTGTCGTGACCAACATCGGCAATTCTCTTTAAAATCAAATCTGCAGAAGTTTTTGCAGGGTCGAAATCGAGTTTTACTTTTTGCGTTTCAGCGTCCCAATTTGCAGAAATTGCACCGGCTTCTTTCGCCGCTTTTTCAATTCTAGCCTTACAGGAACCGCAGTTCCCACGAACAAAATATTCGTTCTCCGCTTTCTGTGGAGTTTCTGTTGGTGTAGTTTTTAAAATAGAAGTTTCCCTTTCGTAATGGCAACAACCGGGAAGATTTTCATACACGTCGTTTGGTGCGCTAAACATTTCGTTGTCGTGACCAACCGCTGCAATGTTCTTTAAAATTTCTTCTGCTGAAGTTTTTGCAGAGTCAAATTCCACTGACAATTTTTGAGTTTCAGCATTCCAATTTGCGATGGATGCGCCTGTTTTTTTTGCGGTGGTTTCTATTCGTTCTTTGCACATTCCGCAATCTCCTTTTACCAAAAATGTCGATTTGGTGATGGTTTGAGCAAATAAAAAGTGGGTAAATAATAGTGAGAAAGTCAAAAGACTTTTCAATAAAGTTTTCATTGTTGAAAATAATTTAATTTAAAAATAGTTTTCCGAAAGAACACACTTTCGGCTGTAAATCAATAAATTAAGCTATTTTCGGCGGTTGCCAAATGTTTAGAAAATTAGATGGATAAAAAGAAATTCCATAACCGAAATTAACCGATTTCATCTCAAAAGTATTCTTTGCAGACTTGAAAATTTCGGATGAAATGTAATTGAAAACAAAATGAGAAGCGCAGGAATGACAGTTTGCACAGTCGTCTTTGCAATTGTTTTTGTCAGAATCTTTTTTGGAGTTTTCCGAGTGACAAGGTTTTGTTTTTTCGGTTTTGCAACAGTTGTCCTTTTCAGATTTTTTGTCGCAGCACTGTTCAGTAGTTTGCGCAAAAATCATTTGCTTTGGCAAAATGAAAATTCCCAAACCGAAAATAATCAGAAATATTTTAATCGTTCTGAACATGATTCTGCAAAATTAGTAAATTAAATTTTAATCGAAAGCTTTGCGTTAAACTTTCTTAAAAAAGCGTTAAAAGTTTCACTTATAATTTGTTGATAATTAAAACTTTGTAATTTTGCCCCACCAAATTTATTTAACATAATATAGAATGAAGAAAATCTTTGTGATGTTGAGTTTCGTGATGTTTTTTGCAACTTCTTTTCACAAAAGCGAAATTCAACCCAAACAAAATTCAACAGTTCCATTAAAAACTCTACCTCAATTATCAGTTACCAACGGCGAAAAAAGTTCAAAGACCAACAACGCCATTAATGCTGAAGAAATTTACGCTTCTATCAATTTCGAATCCATCAACAAGCTTAATTCGGAAGTTTTCAACAAGGCATTTTTAGGTTTTAATAATTTAAAGAAGGCAGGAAAGCTTGACGAAAACGCGCATATCTTAAGCATCTGTGATTTCTCACTTTCTTCGACGCACAAAAGACTTTGGGTCATTGATTTGAACGAGAAAAAAGTCCTTTTCAATTCTTTGGTTGCCCACGGAAAAAATACAGGGGAGGAATTCGCGCAAAAATTTTCAAATACCGAAAGTTCTTATCAAAGCAGTCTCGGTTTTTACATTACAGAAACTACTTACAACGGCGAAAATGGTTATTCCCTAAAGCTTTTGGGGATGGATAAAGGTTTCAACGACAACGCTTTACGGCGCGCAATCGTAATGCACGGTGCAGATTATGTGAGTGAGGATTTTATCAAAACGCAAAACAGAATCGGAAGAAGTTGGGGTTGTCCTGCAGTCCCGCGAGCTTTGGCTGAACCGATTATCAATACCATTAAAGGAAAAAACTGTTTCTTTATTTATTATCCCGACCCTCAATATTTGTCTTCTTCAGAATGGTTGAAAAATCAGGAGGAAATGTAAATTTTATCGCGAAATTTTTATAAAATCAAATCCCAATTCAGCTCTAGAATTGGGATTTTTCGTATCATTTTTAAACCATATTTTCAGGTTTTACCCATTCATCAAACTGTTCTGCAGTCAAAAAACCTAGATTTATCGCTTCCTCTTTCAAAGTCGTTCCGTTTTTGTGTGCGGTTTTTGCAATTTTTGCTGCATTTTCATAACCAATGTGAGGATTTAAAGCCGTTACCAACATTAAAGATTTATCTAAAAGTTCTTTAATTCTGTCAAAATTGGGTTCAATTCCAATGGCACAATGGTCGTTAAATGAAATACAAGCATCTCCCAAGAGTTGTGCGGACTGTAAAAAATTAAACGCCATTACTGGTTTGAAAACGTTCAGTTCAAAATTTCCCTGAGTTCCGGCAAAAGAAATTGTCGTGTCATTTCCTAAAACCTGTGCGCAAATCATCGTCATTGCTTCATTTTGCGTTGGATTCACTTTTCCAGGCATAATAGAAGAACCAGGTTCGTTTTCAGGAATTAAGATTTCGCCAATTCCACTTCTCGGTCCGGAAGCGAGCAAACGAATATCCTGTGCAATTTTGTAAAGAGCGACTGCAAGTTGTTTCAAAGCGCCGTGAGTTTCTACGATTGCGTCGTGAGAGGCGAGTGCTTCAAATTTATTTTCCGCAGTTTTGAAAGTAAGTTTCGTAAATTCTGAAATATATTTTGCGACTAAAACATCGTAGCCTTTTGGTGTATTTAATCCGGTTCCAACCGCAGTTCCGCCTAAAGCCAGTTCTGAGAGATGTGGCAAAGTGTTTTTAATCGCCTTCAACGAAAAATTGAGTTGAGCAACGTATCCCGAAAATTCCTGACCTAAAGTTAAAGGTGTTGCATCCATCAAATGCGTTCTTCCAATCTTCACTACTTTTTCAAATTCTCTAGATTTTTTCTCTAAAGTATCACGTAATTTTTCAACGGCAGGAATTGAGTGTTCCACCACTTTCTTGTAAGCCGCAATATGCATCGCGGTTGGAAAAGTATCGTTGGAAGATTGGGATTTATTGACATCATCATTCGGATGAACTTCTGATTTTTCGCCTAAAACACCGCCATTGTTTACATGTGATTTGTTGGAAATCACTTCATTGACATTCATATTACTTTGCGTTCCGCTTCCGGTTTGCCAAATCACGAGTGGAAATTGATCGTTAAGTTTTCCTTCCAGAATTTCGTCACACACTTTAGCAATCATGTCGCGCTTTTCAACAGAAAGAACTCCCAAATCGCAGTTTGTAAATGCAGCGGCTTTTTTCAGAATAGCAAATGCTTCAATGATTTCGTGTGGCATCGAACTTTCGGGACCGATTTTAAAATTATTTCGTGAACGTTCGGTTTGTGCACCCCAAAATTTATCTGCAGGAACCTGAACTTCACCCATGGTGTCGTGTTCTGTACGGAATTTCATTTTTTTCTTTTTAATTTTATAAAATTAGTCAATTCAAATTTCGAATACAATTTAAAACCATTTTAAATATCGATTTTAAAGACTGATACATTTTATTAAACATCAATATTTCCTTAAATTTACACTTCTAAAAAATCAAAAATGGAATTTCATTATCAGGAACCTTATCCAATTCTAAAAGACGACACCCAATACAAAAAACTCAGTTCCGATTTCGTGAAAGTTGAAAAATTCGGCGACAGGGAAATTCTCACCGTTGATCCAAGAGGTTTGGAACTGCTTGCAGAAAACGCTTTGGCTGATGTTTCGTTTATGTTGCGTTCTTCACATCTCGAAAAACTAAGAAAAATTATCGACGATCCGGAAGCAACCGATAACGACCGTTTCGTTGCTTACAATCTTTTGCAAAATGCGGCAGTTGCTGTGGAAGGCGCACTCCCAAGTTGTCAAGACACGGGAACCGCGATTTGTGTAGCCAAAAAAGGTGAAAATGTTTACACCGGAGTTGAAGACGCAGAATGGATTTCCAAAGGAATTTACAATACTTACCAAAATCGCAATTTAAGATATTCCCAAATCGTTCCTTTGACGATGTTTGAAGAAAAAAATTCGGGCTCCAATCTTCCCGCGCAAATTGATATTTATGCGGAAAAAGGTGACGCATACAAATTTTTATTTTTAGCGAAAGGCGGTGGTTCTGCCAACAAAACTTTCCTTTACCAAAAAACAAAATCGCTCCTCAACGAAAAATCTTTGGATGAATTTGTAAGAAAAACTATTCTCGATTTGGGAACTGCGGCTTGTCCACCTTATCATTTAGCTTTGGTCATTGGCGGAACTTCGGCGGAAGCAAATTTGGCAGCGGTGAAAAAAGCAAGTGCAGGTTATTACGATCATCTTCCTACCGAAGGAAATATGGGCGGACAAGCATTCCGTGATTTGGAGTGGGAAAAACGTGTTCAGAAAATTTGTCAGGAAAGTTCTATTGGAGCGCAATTTGGCGGAAAATATTTAACACATGATGTTCGTGTAATCCGACTTCCTCGTCATGCTGCAAGTTGTCCTGTTGGAATGGGAGTTTCCTGTTCTGCGGATAGAAATATTAAAGGGAAAATTACCAAAGAGGGAATTTTCTTGGAACAATTGGAGGAAAATCCAAAACGATTTTTACCAGAAACTCCACCGCATTTGGAAAAAGCCGTAGAAATTGATTTGAACAGACCAATGCCGGAAATCCTTGCGGAACTTTCAAAATATCCAATCAAAACACGTTTGAAATTGAACGGAACTTTAATTGTAGCAAGAGATATCGCGCACGCAAAAATCAAAGAATTGTTGGATGCCGGACAACCAATGCCGGAATATTTCAAAAACCACCCGATTTATTACGCCGGTCCCGCAAAAACACCGGAAGGAATGCCTTCAGGAAGTTTCGGACCAACAACAGCCGGAAGAATGGATGTTTATGTAGATGAATTCCAAAAAAATGGCGGAAGTATGGTAATGCTCGCAAAAGGAAACCGAACCAAAGAAGTTACAGACGCTTGCGCTAAATACGGTGGATTTTATCTAGGTTCCATTGGTGGTCCTGCTGCAATTTTGGCAAAAGAAAACATCTTAAGTGTAGAAGTGGTTGATTTCCCAGAACTTGGGATGGAAGCGGTGAGAAAGATTGAAGTGAAAGATTTCCCTGCATTCATCATTACCGATGATAAGGGGAATGATTTTTTTGCATCAATTGCGCATTAATTTTTGGTATAATTATAACTTCCAGCTTTCATAATCCATCACGCAGCTTAAAAAATAATAAAAATCACGGAGAAAACTTTTGCGCAAACAGAAAATTATCCTATTTTTGCCTAAAATCTATACAAAGATGATGTTATCAGCATTTTTTCCATTTTACCAGTTCCTTTGGACCGTTTATTTCTTAATCATGTTCCTCGTAGGATTTTGGTGTATTTTTATGTTTTTCGGATATGTAATCCCAATCTGGCTTACTGCAGGTTTGGCAGAATATTTTGGAAAAACTAAAGCTTTCGATCCAGAAGAAGTAAGAAGAAAAACTTTGCCGGAACAAGGCGCAGAAGTTATCTACAGCAATCCACAAGGAAGCGGCCCATTTTTACACAGCCACGACAATCACGGTCATCACTAGTTGATGTCACTGCGTTCCCGCCTTAATTTTGGGAATTGCGGTCACAAAGCAAAACAATATATTAGAATCAGTTTCTGAATTTCAGGAACTGATTTTTTGTTCCCCTCTTCCAGAGGGGTGGATTCGCCTTTGGAGAAGACGAGGTGTCTATTCCACAATTGCAAAGATGTTCATTTGCTTCGTGCAAAAAAGGAGCAACACCTGTTCGCTTCTTTTCAAAACCCGTCCCGCTCTTCACTCTATCTTTTTTGTTTTTCCCAACCCAATTCCCTTCGACAAAAACAAAAAAGGATGCCGTTGCGATCGGGGCTAAATTAAAAGTTCATTTTTTTATTTGAGACAAAATTTTAACAAGACCCTCTGACTTCCGACTTCCATCTTCCATCTTCCATCTTCCATCTTTTTCCGTATCTTTGCACCCACAAAAATTCCACAATGTCAAAGTCACTGATTCCAAAATTAGAAGCCATAAAGCAGCGCTACAATGAAGTAGCAGATTTGATTATTCAACCCGACGTAATTTCTGATCAGAAAAAATATGGGCAATTAAATAAGGAATACAGCGACCTTGGAAAAATTGTTGCTGTTTTCGATCAATACAAACAAGCTTTAAATACGATTGAAGAATCCGACGAAATAATTGCAGACGGGTCTGATAAGGACTTTGTGGAACTCGCCAAAATCGAAAAAAACGAAGCCATCGAAAAAATTCCCGGCCTGGAAGAAGAATTAAAAGTCCTTTTAATCCCAAAAGATCCTGCAGACGACAAAAACGTGATTGTGGAATTACGAGCTGGAACTGGAGGAGACGAAGCCGCAATTTTTGTGGAAGATGTGTACAGAGCTTACGCAATGTATTTTAAATCAAAAGGTTGGAAACACGAAATTACCGATTCCAATGAAGCTTCAAAAGGTTACAAAGAATTGATTTTGAAAGTTGAAGGTGACGGAGTTTACGGAATCATGAAATTTGAATCCGGCGTTCATCGTGTTCAACGTGTTCCGGAAACTGAATCTCAAGGAAGAGTGCACACCTCTGCAATTACAGTCGCAGTTTTGCCGGAAGCAGAGGAAGTTGATTTTGAATTGAATCCTGCAGATATCGAAATGCAGACTTCACGTTCAGGAGGAGCAGGCGGACAAAACGTAAACAAAGTAGAAACAAAAGTTCAGTTGACGCACAAACCTTCAGGATTGGTGGTTGTTTGTCAGCAAGCACGTTCTCAGTTGGCAAACCGCGAATTGGCAATGGAAATGCTCCGAACAAAATTATACGATATCGAGCTTCAAAAAGTTCAGGGTGATGTTGCCGCACAAAGAAAATCGATGGTTTCCACGGGCGACCGTTCCGCAAAAATTAAGACGTACAATTATCCTCAAGGAAGAGTTACCGACCACAGAATCAACAAATCCATTTATAATTTGGATGCTTATATGAATGGCGATTTGCAGGAAATGATCGATGCGGTAATCATGGCGGAAAATGCGGAGAAAATGAAAGGAGAAGAAGAAAGCTACTAAGAATTTTTTACAAATTAATATAAAAAGGCTGTCTCAAAAATGATGCAGCCTTTTTTATATGGAATGTAAAACGGGAAGTCATAATGATTTTCCCAATTCCAACATTTTTGGTAAATTACTGAATGTTATTCGGTTAAAAGATAACCTTTGTAAAATACAATTTCGAGCAAAATTTTCTTTTCCTGCCAAATTTATTGGATTTTATCGAAGAAGCGACTGCTTTCCATCAATAAGGAATGAAATAAGAACTTTCAAAAAATGCCTACAAAATAATAACAAAAAACTAGAACAGATCGCGCTTTTCAGACAGACCTTTTTGTTTTAGTCGATGTTATATTCTTCTTTTTCCTCAACGGGAATTTCCCGTAAAAAATTATCGAATTCCGGACCGGTATAATTGCTTTCAGAACCGTAGGAATCTAAGATAGTTGCTTTTTCACCGTCTTTGTCTTCCAAAACATAAAGCACTGCGTTATCATCTGGACTGCTGTTTCCTTCAAAACGGTATGATTTCACAATGCACAAATCTTGAGGTTGATAAATTTTTTTGCTGTCTTGCAAAACCATTTGTTTTTGTTCGTTCATGCGGATTTCTTTGGTAATTCCTCTATCGCGCAAAACGTTTAGAACTTCTGATAGTGTTTTTAAGTTATGTGCTGTCATAATATTGTGATTTAATGGATTTTAAAGTTAAGGAAACTTCAAGAATAATTCCAAAAGTGAAATTTTTGAAAATAGAATCGGTTAATTTTGGATATTTTAACGCAGTAGTAAACAAAAACCCTCTGAAATCAAACGATTCAGAGGGTTTTGTGTACCTCGGACGGGACTTGAACCCGTACGTCCTTGCGGACACAGGATTTTAAGTCCTGCGTGTCTACCAGTTCCACCACCAAGGCAAAAGTAGATGAGCGAAAAACGGGATTCGAACCCGCGACCCCGACCTTGGCAAGGTCGTGCTCTACCAGCTGAGCTATTTTCGCAAAAAAATTTCTAAAAAAATTTAGAAATTTATATTTTAAAAGTGCGGATGAAGGGACTCGAACCCCCACGCCTCACGGCACCAGATCCTAAGTCTGGCGTGGCTACCAATTACACCACATCCGCAAAAATCTTCTTCTCTTTTTTAGTGAGTGCAAATATAAAAACTTTTTACCGTTTAAAACAAAAAAATTCCGCATTTTTTATCTTTTTTGAAATTTTTAAAAATCACGCTTCATTTTCTCTGCTTAATTTCATACTTTTACATCTTTAACAATTTATTATGGAACTACAGGGAACAGTAAAAAAAATCACTGATATTCAGACCTTTGCAAGTGGATTTCAAAAGAGAGAAATGGTACTTACCACCGAAGAACAGTATCCGCAACCTATTAATATCGAATTCTTACAAGAGAAAGGAGATTTGCTCAACAACCTAAAAGAAGGCGATAAAGTAAAGGTCGGAATTAATTTGAGAGGAAGAGAATGGACTTCGCCGCAAGGTGAGGTAAAATATTTCAACTCCATTATCGGTTGGAGGGTTGAAAAATTAGACGGTGCAGCAAATTTCAACGAACCTGTTGATGCGAAACCAACTGAAACAAAACCTGTTGCAGAGAAAAATGTTTTTGAGGAAGAGGAAGACGATTTGCCTTTCTAAAATTCAAACAAAATATTGTAAATCCTGTTTCTAAAACAGGATTTAATTTTTTTAAAAATGGTTTATCTGAGTCCCAACGAAATTTCTTTTCCAGACCCGCACTTTCTAGAATCAGAAAGTGGTTTGATGGCAATTGGCGGCGATTTATCACCAGAAAGATTACTTTTTGCTTATCAACTTGGGCTTTTTCCATGGTTTAATGAAGGTGAAGAAATTCTGTGGTGGTGTCCAAATCCGAGGTTTGTCATTTTTCCGAACCAATTGAAGGTCTCTAAATCCATGAAGAAAATTCTACGCGATGAAGTTTTCACTTTTACCGAAAATCAATGTTTCAGAAGAGTGATGGAAGAATGCAAGAACGCTTATAGAAAGGACCAAGATGGAACTTGGATTTCCAATGAGTTGATTAATTCGTTCGAAATTCTTCACCAAAACGGAATCGCAAAAAGTGTGGAGATTTGGCAAAATAAAGAATTGGTCGGTGGATTTTACGGCGTTCAAATCGGAAAAGTTTTTTGCGGAGAAAGTATGTTTTCAAAAGTAAGTAACGCCTCGAAAGCGGGCTTTATCAATTTCGTGCAAAAAAATTCAGAAGAACTGCAATTAATTGATTGTCAAATTCATACCGAACATTTGGAAAGTCTCGGTGCAACGATGATTCCCAAACTGGACTATTTAAAAATTTTAAAAGAAAACCAATGAATCCGGAAAAAGAAAAATGGGTTTTGCTTGCGATACTCTCCATTATTTGGGGTTCTTCATTCATCTTAATCAAAAAATCACTCGACCATTTCAACCCTTATGAAGTCGGTGCTTTACGGGTTTTGATCGCAGGAATTATTTTACTTCCACTCGCCATAATGAACATCAAAAAATTCCCGAAAAAGCATTTTAAATGGTTGATTCTCGCCGCTTTAACAGGAAATTTCATCCCGATGTTTCTTTTCCCGATTGCGGAAACCAAAGTCAGCAGTAGCATTGCGGGAATTATCAATTCAATGATGCCTATTTTTGTCATTATTGTAGGCGCTTTAATTTGGAAATTTAAAACCACCAAACGCCAATTATTCGGAGTTGCCATTAGTTTTACAGGAGCTTGCATTTTGGCGATTTCAGGTGGTGAAGGAGGAGAAATCAAATTGATTCCGATTTTACTGCTTCTTCTTGCAACGCTTTGTTACGCGATTAGTACGACAACGGTGAAGTCAAAACTGAACGCTATTCCCGCAAAAACTCTTTCCGCATTTGTTTTTTCTTTTGTCTTAATTCTGCCATCGCTAATTTCACTGGTATTTGCAGGATTTTTTAATGATTTTAAAGCGGATAAAAACTTATTAGTGGGACTTGGATTTGTCAGTTTACTTTCCATTTTCGGGACGGGTTTAGCAATGATGATGAATTACAGATTGCTCAACATTTCCACGCCGCTTTTCGCGTCCACGGTAACTTTACTAATGCCGATTGTTGCTGTAATTTGGGGCGTTTTAGATGGAGAGAAACTAACATTAATGCAAGGTTTTGGTGGCATGATCATTTTGGCGGGCTTGATATTTCTACGAGCGAAACCTTTAGACGAAAAATAAAAAACTGCATTGTCAAAAGACAGCGCAGTTTGAAATAAATCTAATAAAAAGTAAAAATGAAAGGCGACAAAGATATATAATTGTTTTATTATGTTGCAAATTTTTTCCTTTAAATTTTAAATTATTTTTATTAATGCCGCTCTAATTAAGATTTTTCCTAAATTTGACTAATGTTTATCAAAGATTATATTTCCAAAGATTACCCCGCGTTCAACATCAGCGATTCCATAGAAGAAGCCAACGAAATTGCCCAAGAATTTGGCTACACCCATGTTTTCGTGAAGAAGAAGGGAATTTATCAAGGTGCGATAAGTCAGTCGTTTTTGGAGGAAAGTCCGGAAGGGAATTTGGCTTCTCTTGCCATTCATTTCGAGAAATTTGCAATTCTTGACGATGGCCATATTTTAGATTCCATCAAGCTTTTCCATACTTTCAATGCGAATGTGGTTCCCATTATTTCCAAAGACGAAAAATACAGAGGCTACCTTTCATGCGACGATATTTTCAGCGAGTTTTCGAAATATCCTTTGTTCTCGGAGAACGGAGCATTGTTGGTGGTACAGGTGAATGAGAAGAATTATTCCATGACTGAAATCTGCAAAATTGTGGAGTCGAACAACGCCAAAATTTATGGTTGCTACATCAGTTCAATTATTGAGGACGATATTCAGGTGACTTTGAAAATTAGCAGCGACAATTTAAGTTCCATTGATGAAACTTTTGAAAGATACGGCTACAACGTGGTTCACAAATATTACGACGACGAAAAAGAAGAACTGCTGAAAGACCGTTTCGGCTTTTTCCAAAAATATTTAGAGTTTTGATTAAAATGATTTTGCGCTCATTGGGTTAATAAAAATTTAGAAAATTGTAATTAATGAAAGCTGCCATTTATTCACAAAAAAGCGATTTAGATACTTTTCTGTATTTAAGCAAATTCGTTTCTGAACTCGAAAAACGTGGAGTTCAGGCGGTTTTGTATGAGGAGATGGCGAATGCGATGCAGTTTTCGAAAATTTTCGAAACCTTTGCAGGAAAAGAAGATTTAAAGACAAAGAAAGTGGATCTGTTTTTCACTTTCGGGGGAGATGGAACGATTGTCAACTCGCTACTTTTCGTGCAGGATTTGGAAATTCCGGTGGTTGGAGTGAACACGGGACGACTCGGTTTTCTCGCAAGTTTTACCAAAGAAGAAGTTTTCCTTGAACTCGACGATATTATTAAAGGTGAAGTAAAAATCAGCAAACGTTCTGTCATAGAAATTGTATCGCCCAATAAATCAATGTTTTTTCCTTTTGCATTGAATGATTTAACGATTTCCAGAAAAGAAACCACCGCAATGATTACCGTGGAATCCTACATCGACAACGAATTTCTGAATGTTTTTTGGGGAGACGGCGTCATAATTTCAACACCTACAGGTTCTACTGCGTATTCTTTAAGTTGCGGCGGTCCTATCATCACGCCAAATAATGAAAATTTTGTCATCACGCCTATTGCTCCGCATAATTTGAATGTTCGTCCGCTCATCGTCAACGATAAAGTGGAAATTCGTTTGAAAGTAAGAAGCCGTGTTCCGCAATACACACTCTCGCTCGATTCCCGCCTTTTTCACATGGAAACGGATGTGGAAGTCATCTTAAGGAAGGCGAAGTTTCAGATTTCATTAATTCATCCAAACAACTTAAGTTTTTACGAAACCATTCGTCAAAAACTGCTTTGGGGAAATGACAAGAGAAATTAGTCGCTTATTTTCTTTTCATTTTTTTCATTTTAAAGGTTTCTTACTTCGTTCGAAATGACAGTTCAATTATTATTTGTCGACGGCGAGGATTGGTGCGGCGAAGCCGCGCCAATCCTCGCCGCATTTCTCATATAAAAGACAATTGTCATTTCGAACGAATTGAGAAATCTCAACAGAATAATTTTCATGCTTCAGAATCCAAATTAATTCCCGCAAAATCCGTAACTTTACGTTTCTAAAAACAACAAAAAATAATTCTATTAAAAAACTTCAATTATGAGCAGAAAGTTTCCGGCAGGTGTTGCCACAGGACAAATGGTTACAGATATCTTTCAGTACGCCAAAGAAAATAAATTTGCACTTCCGGCGGTAAATGTTATCGGTTCGAGCAATGTGAACGCGACCATGGAAACCGCAGCAAAACTCAATTCGCCGGTTATTATTCAGTTTTCAAATGGTGGTGCAGCTTTCAACGCAGGAAAAGGTTTGAACAACGACGGACAAAGAGCGGCAATTCTTGGCGGAATCGCGGGTGCACAACATATTCACACGCTTGCTGAAGCTTACGGAGCAACCGTAATTCTTCATACCGACCACTGCGCCAAAAAACTTCTCCCATGGATTGATGGTTTAATGGATGCCAACGAAGAATTTTTTGCAAGAACAGGAAAATCTCTTTATTCATCGCACATGTTGGATTTGTCGGAAGAACCGATTGAAGAAAACCTTGACATTTCCTGCAAATATTTCGAAAGAATGGCAAAAATGGGAATGACTTTGGAAATTGAATTAGGCGTAACCGGAGGTGAAGAAGATGGCGTTGATAACACAGGTGTAGATTCTTCCAAACTCTACACACAACCCGATGAAGTTGCCTATGCTTATGAAAGATTGAAAGCGATTTCTCCAAACTTTACGATTGCTGCAGCTTTCGGAAACGTACATGGCGTTTACAAACCGGGCAACGTGAAACTGACGCCGAAGATTTTGGATAATTCTCAAAAATATGTTCAGGAAAAATTCGGAACAGGAGAAGAGCCGATTAACTTCGTCTTCCACGGTGGTTCAGGTTCGTCTTTGGAAGAAATCAGAGAGGCAATTGATTATGGCGTAATTAAAATGAATATCGACACCGATTTACAATTCGCTTATACTGAGGGAATTAGAGATTACATGGTCAATAATATCGAATTTTTAAAATCGCAAATCGGAAATCCTGATGGAGACGATAAACCAAACAAAAAATATTACGATCCAAGAGTTTGGGTGAGAAAAGGTGAGGAAACTTTCGGCGCAAGATTAGTTCAGGCGTTTGAAGATTTGAACAACATCAATACTCTATAAGAATTTTTGATACATTTAAAAAGAAATTTTCTTCTCGGAGAAGATTTCTTTTTTTAACTTTGAACCTGAAATTATTTAGATTCTACCTATAAAGTGGATCTTTAAACTTTAAACAAAATTTCCCATGGCATTCGATTGGTTTAGAAGAAAAGAAAAAAATATCACTACTTCCACGGAAGATAAAAAGGACGTTCCAAAAGGACTTTGGCATCAAACTCCGACCGGAAAAATTATTGAGCACGAGGAACTCAAAGCCAACAATTACGTTTCTCCGGAAGACGGTTTCCACGTGAGAATCGGCAGCAACGAGTTTTATTCGATTCTTTTTGATGACAATAAATACACTGAGCTCGACGCCAACGTGGAAAGTGTGGACATGCTCAACTTTAAAGATACAAAAGCATATTCCGACCGTTTAAAGGAAGTAAAAGCCAAAACCAAACTGAACGATTCCATCCGAAATGCTGTCGGAAAAGTGAACGGAACCGAAATGGTAGTTTCCTGTATGGATTTCGCATTCATCGGTGGTTCTTTAGGTTCTGTGATGGGCGAAAAAATTAGAAGAGCGGTGGATTACTGTATCGCAAACAAACTTCCTTACATGATTATTTGTCAGTCAGGTGGAGCAAGAATGCAGGAAGCGACGTATTCATTGATGCAGTTGGCGAAAGTTCAGTCGAAATTGGCGCAGCTTTCAGAAGCTGGACTTTTATATATCGCTTATTTGTGTGACCCAACTTTCGGTGGAATTACCGCGTCTTTCGCAATGACCGCCGATATTATCATGGCAGAACCGGGAGCTTTGATTGGTTTTGCGGGACCAAGAGTAATCCGTGAAACCATTGGAAAAGATTTGCCGGAAGGTTTCCAAACTTCAGAATTTTTGCAGGAAAAGGGCTTCGTAGATTTCATTGTGAAAAGAACCGATATGAAACAAAAAGTTTCACAAACCGTGAATTTGTTGACCAACGCTTGATTTATTTGTAACAAAACCATAAAAATCTCACCTAATTTAGGTGGGATTTCTTTTATGAGGATAGCAAGAATTTTCATCAACACTTTAAAGACATTGAGTTTTGCTAAGATTGTCAAACTTCTAAGATTGACAGTTCCTCATCCTTTGTTTTCAATTTTGGGATTTTATGCAACTGTAAAAAGCTTTGCGATTGCACAAAAGTATTTTCCCGAAACCAATTCCAACAACGGAATCGGGAATGCTTTTCGTCACGCACTTTGGAGTTGTTTGATTATGATGTATTGCTGCAAAATTTCGTCGCCAAAAAAATCGTTGGACTTCTGTAAAAGAATGACCGATTTGCACGAAGAACTTTTCCCAAACGAACCATTAGAAACCAAAATGGATTTGCACAATAACAAAGTGGGAATGGATTTATTCATGGAAATGCTGAAAGGAATTCACCGTCAGTTTTTTGAAACTAACTTTTTCGTTGACCAACTTTTCGAGAAAACAAAAACCGCAAAAGTTCTTAAAAACCTTAATGATGAATTTGGGAATGAATTGGTTTATTTAAAAGAATATTAAATTGTATTAAAGCAATTTACAGTTTAAAAATAAAAAAAACCATCAACTTTTGCTGATGGTTTTATACAAAATTCGCACAGAATTATTTTTTAGAAATGTCGAAAGATGCTCCTACAGCAACATTGAACTGGTTGTTTAACAGTTCGTAAACTGCGGCTTCTTTCTTGAACTTAGCGATTGGGAATTGGATTTCCGTGAAAAGACCAAATCCTTTATCAAAGAAAACTCTTGCTCCAACGTGACCACCGAAGTTTTTCAAACCTAAATCCAAACCAGGGTAAAGATCAACATTTTGAGGAAGTCCAATCACGTCACCAAGATGAGCGCTTGCTCTTGCTTTCAAGTCAAATCTTTGATCAGCAGATGGTTTATCAACTCCTGTAAATTCTTTGAATCCTAAAACGTATCCACCAACTGCTCCGATGGAGAAACTTTCACCTAAACCATAGTCCAAAGAAGCTTGAATTCCAGTTCCCCATTTTTGGAAGTTTGCACCAACCTGTGCCTTTAAATCACCTGAACCTTTGAAAGCGTCAGTTTGTGCATTAGCAAAACCGAAAGCACCAATCATCAAAGCAACTACTAATTTTTTCATAATTGTTATTTAAAATTTAAGGGTGCAAAGATAAAACTTTATTTTTTAGAAATCTTATACAGTTTTCCACTGTCGGAAACAGCATAGAGATTTCCATCGTTTCCATTGAGAACATCTCTAATTCGGTCTTTTTTATCTTCCAAAAGCCATTCTTCACCAATAACTTTATTGTCGTTAATAACTAGTCGGATAATTTTCTCACCACCTAAACAGCCAAGAAAAAGATTGTTTTTCCACTCCGAAATGTTCCCGGTATAGAAAGTAATTCCACTCATGGAAATCGATGGATACCAATAATAAACAGGCTGTTCTGTTCCTGCTTTTTGCGTGGTTCCGTTGTTGATTTTTTTGCCGCTGTATTCAATTCCGTAGGTTACGTCGCCCCATCCGTAATTTTTTCCGGGTTGGATCAAATTGAGTTCGTCGCCGCCTCTCGGTCCCATTTCCGCTTCCCAAAGTTGTCCCTTTTCATCCATCGCCATTCCTTGCGGATTTCGGTGACCGGTGGAATAAATTTCAGGTTTCCATCCTGAAATATTTGGATTTCCGGGAGCAGGTTTTCCGTCTTTGGTGATTTTTAAAACTTTTCCTAAATAAGAATCCTGTTTCTGGGCAAAAGCCCGTGTCTGCAAATCTGAACGTTCACCGGTGCTCACGAAAAGATTTCCGTCTTTATCAAATACCAATCGACTTCCGTAATGCAATCTTCCGCAATAAGTTGGCGTTGCCTGGAAAATCACGGTTGGATTTTCAATATTTTTTTCGTCCGCTGAAAGTTTTCCCTTTCCAACTGCAGTGTGATTTCCACCGGAAACAGGTTCAGAAAAGCTAAAGAAAATCATTCGACTGTTATTAAAATCAGGGTCAAGCGCAACATCCAAAAGTCCGCCTTGTCCGCGAGAATCTACTTTTGGAAAACCTTCGACTTTAGAAATGGTTTTTCCATCCGCAGAAACGATATTCATAAAGCCCGATTTTTCTGTAATTAAAAATCTTCCGTCGGGTAAATTGGTAATTCCCCAAGGTTTTCCTAATTCAGAATTAATGGCTTCAACTTGATATGGAGTTGAGGTTTTAATGCCTTCAATTCTTGTTTGCCCTGAAAATGCCGGTTTATATTCGGGTGAATTTGGGGTTGAAGTTTCGGGATTTGGAAGTTTGCCGTTTTCGACAACGGTTTCGTTTTGAGTATTTTGAGATTTCGAATTTCCGCCGCATGAAATTAAAAGAATTAAGCCGAAAAGCGGAATGCCTTTGCTGAATAGAGATTTCATATAAAATGGGTTGTGATTGGTTTTAGTGGTATCAAAAATTGTTCCGAGGAAAAGTGTAGTAAATTTCCATTTACAATTTTGTATTTTTGTGAGACTCAATCACAAACTACTTCTGTGTTTTTTACGTTAAAAAAATGATGCACTTCCAACTTCAATCAGAATATCAACCAACCGGCGACCAACCGCAAGCAATCGAAAAATTGACAAACGGTCTCGAAATTGGCGAAAAATACCAAACGCTTCTCGGCGTGACCGGTTCCGGGAAAACTTTTACAGTAGCAAATGTGGTGAATAATGTGCAGAAACCAACTTTAGTTTTGGCGCACAACAAAACTTTGGCGGCGCAACTTTTCATGGAATTTAAAGAATTTTTCCCTGAAAATGCCGTGGAATATTTCGTGAGTTATTACGATTACTATCAACCGGAAGCATTTATCGCTTCGACAAACACCTATATCGAAAAAGATTTGTCCATCAACGAAGAAGTAGAAAAACTGCGACTTTCGGCAACGGCGAGTTTGCTTTCTGGAAGAAGAGATGTTTTGATTGTTGCTTCGGTTTCCTGCATTTACGGTATCGGAAATCCGACCGAATTTAATAAGTCATTGATCTCCATTGAGAAAAATCAGAAAATGTCGCGCACGAATTTGCTTCATTCTTTGGTGAATGCTTTGTATGCGAGAACTTTAAACGAATTTCAGCGCGGAACATTTCGGGTAAAAGGCGATGTTGTGGATGTTTATCCAGCTTATGCGGACAATGCGATTCGAATTCAGTTTTTTGGCGATGAGATTGAAACCATTCAAAGTTTCGACCCTGTTTCCGGAAATGTGATGGCGAATTTTGACCAAATTCAAATTTATCCCGCGAATTTGTTTGTGACTTCTAAAGAAACGCAACAAAATGCGATTCGTGAAATTCAGGACGATATGGTAAAACAGGTGGATTTCTTTAATGAAATCGAAAAACCATTTGAAGCAAAACGTTTGCAGGAAAGAACCGAACTCGATTTGGAAATGATGAAGGAGCTCGGTTATTGCAGCGGAATTGAAAATTATTCAAGATATTTTGATGGACGACTTCCCGATTCGCGTCCGTTCTGTCTTCTCGATTATTTTCCAAAGGATTATTTGATGGTGATTGATGAAAGTCACGTAACGATTCCACAAGTTCATGCGATGTACGGCGGAGACAGAAGCAGAAAAGAAGTTTTGGTGGAACACGGTTTCCGACTTCCTGCGGCAATGGATAACCGACCTTTGAAATTTGAGGAATTTGAAGGGATGCAAAATCAGGTGATTTATGTTTCCGCAACTCCCGCTGATTATGAACTTGAAAAAAGCGGGGGTGAATATATCGAGCAAATTATTCGTCCCACAGGACTTTTGGATCCTGTGATTGAAATTCGACCTTCCTTAAACCAAGTTGATGATTTAATGGAAGAAATTCAAAAACGAGCGGAAGTTGACGAACGAACTTTGGTGACGACTTTAACCAAAAAAATGGCGGAAGAACTTACCAAATATTTTACAAAATTCGGAATCAGAACACGTTACATTCATTCCGATGTCGAAACTTTGGAACGCATTCAGATTATGCAGGATTTGCGTGTCGGACTTTTCGATGTGTTGGTTGGAGTAAACCTTTTGCGTGAAGGTCTCGATTTACCGGAAGTTTCGTTGGTGGCGATTTTGGATGCTGATAAAGAAGGAATGCTTCGTTCGCGCCGTTCGATGATTCAGACGGTTGGTCGAGCTGCAAGAAATATCAATGGGAAAGCGATTATGTATGCCGACAAAATCACCAAATCAATGCAGGCAACGATTGACGAAACCAATTACCGCCGTGAAAAGCAGATGGAATACAATAAAAAACACGGATTGGTTCCAACGGCTTTAAACAAAAAAATCTCCGAAGTTTTGGTGGGAAGAAGCAAAGATTTCCCGGATTCAAAATATACCCAAAAAGAAATTTTGCAGAAAGTGGCAGAAGAAAGAGCAAGTTACGGAAGCGAAGATTTAGAAAAAGTGATTGCCGAAAAACAGAAAGCGATGGAAAAAGCAGCAAAAAATTTGGATTTTATTACGGCTGCGAAATTAAGGGATGAGATTTCGGTGTTGAAGGGTTGATTGCTCACAATGCGATTGACAGATTTTGATTATTTCTGTTTAAATCTGTGAGAAATTACATCAAAACTTATAAACCCTCTTCTTCGGTTTTGCATAATCTACTTTTCCACGAATTGGTGTCAACAAATCCAACAAACCATTTAATTTTATTTCATAAATTGTTGAAAGTTGCATTCCCAATTTTCCTTTTGGCATTCCTTCGCGCTGAAACCACTCCAAATAATTGATAGGCAAATCGGCGAGAATGGTACCTTTATATTTTCCGAAAGGCATTTCAACTTCGCAGATTTCTTTTAGTATTTCGGGATTCGGAAATTCGTTTGACATTATTTGATTTGGTTTGATTTAATTTGATTTTGTTTTCGGAGATTTAATCGAAGTATTTTAAAAGTTCGAAAAATTTAAAAAATTCTACTTCTAACCTTTGCAACAATTGCACCTTGCGCCAATTTGCACCAATTAGATAGTTAAATCAATCTTTTTCTCAATCTCCTTCGGTTCCGGCATAATCAATTCATTCTCGTCGCTGCTGAATTCGTCCCGATAAACCTGAATTAAAAGAACGGTAATTGAAATCAAAATCGGTCCGAAAATCAAACCCATAAAACCGAAAAGATTCATTCCCATGATAATTCCAAAAACGGTATTTAAAGGATGAATGTTTTCTAATCTTTTCAAAAGAGTGAATCTCAATAAGTTATCGGTTAATCCAACTGCAATCAAACAATAGGCAGCCAAACCTAAACCGGGACCAATATTTCCTTCCGCAATCATAAAAATACAAACCGGAACGTAAACAATCGCAGCTCCTACAATGGGCAACATTGATGCAACGCAGGTTAAAGCGAAAAGTAAAACCGCACTTGGTGCACCAAAAATCAGATAACCAATCAACGCAACCAAACCTTGTCCAACCGCCACAACCGGAATTCCGATCGCGTTTGCAATGACCATTTTTTGAATTTTTTCCCCCAGTAAATTTACGTTTGCTTTTTTTAATGGAGCAGAAGTTTTGATCAATCTTTCAAAAAGCCTTGGTTTCTCTAACATGAAGTAGAGAATGAAATACATTGACATCACCACGGTCAACGTATTGAAAGTTCCACTTAATGCATTCGTGGAGAGTTTTCCAACATTCTTTTTAAGCTCGTCTAAATTGTCTTTGCTTAAAATATCAAAGCCCGTTTTCTGGTAAACGAAATCATGAATTTTATCTACAAAAACATTGAATTTCTGCATATAAGCTGAAGCATTTCCCAATTTTTCAATCAGCAAATCTCCGATGAAATATATTGGCAAAATCAAGATAAATAAAGTCGCCAAAATTAAAACGGTGGAAGCAAGCCACGGTTTCCATTCTTTGACTTCTTGTAGGTAAAGATTGTATTTTCGTGTAATAATATAAAGCGTAATCGCTCCCAAAACCGATGGGATAAACATCGATAGGTTCGTGCAAATCAACCCGATAAGTACGATGATGACGAGAAGCAAAAAAATCTGCTTTATTTTCACTCCGCTGATTTGGTGTTTTCGGTTCGGCATATTTTCTATTTAAAAAAAGCAACAGGAAATTCTGTTGCTTTCAAAAGTACGATAATTATTGACTTGTTGCCTAAAATTAATTTTTGAATTCAATTTGTCGCGGTCTTCCTAAAAATGCGCAATAAATGGAGTACATCGCTACCAAAAAGAAAGGCATTGTTGCAATAATTCCAATTCCGCAAAGTAAAATTCCTGAAATACTGATTAATAAAGAAAGTAACGAAACACCTAAAAAGGTTCCATAATTTTCTTT
The DNA here is from genome assembly GCF_020084865.1 of Candidatus Kaistella beijingensis. Lineage (NCBI taxonomy): Bacteria > Pseudomonadati > Bacteroidota > Flavobacteriia > Flavobacteriales > Weeksellaceae > Kaistella > Candidatus Kaistella beijingensis. Next base: position 2,066,093 of record NZ_CP071953.1, read on the forward strand.
GGCAATGTTGAAAGATTTGCTTAAAGCGTCGGCAAAACTAGCGTTCTCAAACAGCAAGATTGGGTAACCCAACATCAGGAACGGCATTACCAATAATCCTGGAAGTAAACACATCATGAAAGTAACCGTAAATATAATACTAGAGATCAAGCTGTAAATAACAATGTTTAAAAAATTTTGCTTGTAACCGATAAATAAATCCGAAAAGTTGACAGGTTGTTTAAAATTGTATTTGTTCGCCACATAAATCACACCTACATAAAGCGGCGCCAAGAGCAATCCCAAAAGTCCTGAGAGACCATAATAAAGCTTCATACCTGGAATCGACCAAATATCAATTGAAGTGAAATCCCCATCTGCAGAAGTAATTTCTTCCGAAAATGCACGAGAATCAAATCCTGAAATCGGCTGAATAAGCATTGATGCCACAAAGTAAAGCACCATCGCCAAAATTGCGTACAGGAAGACGCCTTTATACGTTTCAAAAGCGTGGGAAATTATTTCCGAAGTGGATTTCTGCGGCTGATTTTGTTGACTAAATTCTTGAAAGTCCATCGTTTATATTTTTTAATGTTGCTCAAATTTAGAATTTTTACTGAAATAATGAATTAAATCTGCTTTAAATTTCCTTCATTTTCGTGATAATAATTTTTGTAAAGAGAATAAATCACCGCATTCCAAAACGGGAAAGTGAACAGGAAACCAAATCCGAAAAGAAGAATTCCGCTTAAACTAAAGAGCAAAGCAACAATCACTGAAATTAAAATTGTTACAAAATCACGCTTCAAACCTTTAATGGTCAAACCAATTCCCTCAAAGGTTTTCACATCCATAAAAAACATCAGGGGAATGGAGAATAGGGTAATGAAAACCCAAACAATTCCCAAAATCAGCAATGAATTGGCATAAGTGAAAATAATCATCCAAAACAGGTAAAATCCAAAAAATTTGAAAAAATCGAAACCTAGATAACCGGCGAAAAGGTCGTTCATTTGAGGTTTTTCTTTTAAATCGAGTTTTCTATAAATTTTGTAAAAACCCACATTTAAAGGATTGATAAGTGCGAAAAGTCCGAACACAGCCAACGCAAAATTTCTCGTTTGTGGAAGTTGGGCAATTTCCTGCATTTTTTGGTTGAAGGCGGGGAAATCGGTTCTTGCCAAATCTTGATATTGTGCAAATTCATCCCAAAGTCCAAAATATCTGAAAAGGTAAAAATAGCCAAGAAAAAACAGCGAGAAGTAGAGCAAACTGTACATGACCTGAAACGAGATGGTTCTGTTCCAATAATTAAAAGCGTCTAAAAGTATCGCCTTGATTCCAGATTGTTGAGGATAATTTTTTTCCATGCGGCAAAAGTAAGGAAAAGAACTTGGCTAAACTCTAAAAGCTGTATTTTTGCACCAATGAATTCCATATTTCACCCGAATTTTAATCGAATGGATGAACTTTCACAGCAGAAAGTTCCTTTCTTTTTTATGGTGGATTTCTTAATGGAAAAAGTGGAAGTTTTTACAGAAAATGAATTATCAGCATCGAGCTTGTTAATTGATTTTGAAAAGTTTACAAACTTCAGTTTCCCACACAAATCAAATAAAATCCTTGAACTTCATTCTTTCCCGCAATCAAAGGAAACGTATAAAAAAGGATTTGATGTTGTTCAAAAAAACCTTAAACTCGGAAATTCTTATCTCACCAATTATACCTGCAAAACCGAAATTGAAACCAATTTTTCTTTAGAAGAAATTTTTCATTTTTCAAAAGCGAAATACAAAGTTTTGTATCCAGACAAATTCGTATTTTTTTCCCCTGAAACTTTTGTTGAAATTATTGAAAATGAAATTTTTACGCATCCAATGAAGGGAACAATTGATGCTACAAAAGAAAACGCAGTGGAGGTTTTAAAGAATGATGTGAAGGAAAAAGCGGAACACTACACTGTCGTCGATTTACTGCGAAACGATTTGAGCATGGTTGCCGATGAAGTTCAAGTGATTGAATTTCAACGAATAGACTTCATTAAAACCAAACAGAAAAATCTGTATGCGATGAGTTCTGAAATTTCGGGAAAATTGAAACCGGATTTTCAAAATAAAATTGGAAGCGTGATAAAAACTTTACTTCCTGCAGGTTCGATTCTCGGTGCGCCAAAAGCAAAAACTTTGGAAATTATTTTGGAGGCGGAAACTTACGAACGTGGTTTTTATACTGGAGTTTGCGGTTGGTTTGACGGGAAAAATCTCGATTCCTGTGTGATGATTCGGTTCATCGAAAAAGAAAATGGAAAAATGTACTTCAAAAGTGGTGGCGGAATCACACATTTGAGTAATTTAGTCGACGAATATCAAGAAATGAAAAACAAAATTTATGTCCCAATTCTTTGAAAGCATTAAAATAGAAGACCAAAAAATATTTCTTCTCGACCTTCACCAAAAGCGTGTCAATGAGACTTTCGCCAATTTTGGGAAAGAAGGCTCCATCGATTTGGGTAAGATTTTCAAAAGTTTAAATCACGATGAAGACGGTTTGTTCAAACTCCGAATTTCTTATGATTTGGATAAAAGTTTTAGAACGCAAATGATTCCGTATGCGATTTCGGAAATCAATGATTTCCAGTTGGTTGAAAATAATTTGTACGATTATTCCTTCAAATTTGAAGACCGAAAAGAGTTTGAAAGAATGAAGATCAAGGCAAAAGCTGACGAAATCATCATCGTAAAAAATAATCATATTACCGACACCTCGTTTTCAAATCTGCTTTTCAAAAAGGGAAAGGAATGGTTTACGCCAAATACATTTCTTCTGAATGGTGTTCAGCGACAACATTTGCTGAAAAACAAAAAGATTAAAGAAGTGGAAATTACCCCGCAGAATCTTAAGCAATTCTCTCACTTTCAGATTATTAATTCGATGAACGATTTCGACGACATGTTTATTTATCCGATTTCTAAAATCACCAATCTGCCTGAAAGCGGAGAATATCTTGAGATTTGATTGAAATCCGCTTAAAATCAGCGATTTGGTCTGATTTTCGCTTTTAACTTTCCCACTTTTTGCTGCTGATTTATAATGAAAGAAATTCAGTTAATAAAGCCTTTTGCTCGGGTTTTACAACTTTTAATTTTAGTTTTTACTGCTACTTTTTCATACTCCCAAAATAAGATTTCTGGGAAAATTGTTGATGCAAACACTCAAAAACCGATTTCGGGAGTTGAGATTTTCATTAATAATAAGGAAAAATCGGAGATGATTTCTGCGGACGGGAAATTTCAGATACAATCTGACTCTGGAGTTGCAACGGCAACATTTGTAAAGAAAAATTTTAAGACAGAAATTGTAAATTTTCAAAATTTAATTTTCGAAAATTTAACCGTGAAAATGCAGCCTGAAAAAGTGGAGCAAATTCAGGAGGTCGTTTTGGTCGCCGGTAACAAAAAAAAATACAAAAACAAAAAAGAAAATCCAGCTTACGCCATTATGCAGGAAGTTTGGAAACGAAAGAAAACCAATGGCTTGGCTAATTACGACGATTATCAATTCAAAGAATATGAAAAAATTGAGATCGGGATAAGCAATATTGATTCGGCGTTCATGGACAAGAAAATTTTCAACAAATTGGAGTTTGTCTTTAAATATGCCGATTCTTCCGACTTTGATAAAAAGTTGAATTTACCCGTCTTCCTGAACGAAACGCTTTACAAAATCTACGGAAAAAACAAGCCCGAAAAAAAGGAAAACAAAATAATTCTTGCCAACAAATTTTCGGGATTCAATAATAATGAACTCATTGCTTCTACGGCGAAAAACCAGTTCAAGGAAGTGAATTTATATGATAACACGCTCAATTTCTTTAATATAGGATTTCCAAGTCCGGTTGGAACCGATGGATTTGCAACCTATGATTATACTTTGTCGGATTCGCTTGTCGTGGACGGAACAGATGCCTATGAAATAAAATATTTCCCGAAAAGAAAGGAGGTTTTGGCGTTTCAAGGGGTTTTATACATCTCGAAAGACACGTATAATATTGTAAAAGCAACCTTGAAATCGACCAACAAAATCAATATGAATTTCGTGAATGGAATCTATCTCGAAACAGAATATGACGCACCAAATGATTCGGTTTTCATTGCTAAACGGACTTATTCCGAGTTGGAGATGTCAATTTTCAGCAAGAAAAAAGATGCGAAAGGTGCGGTTTTCAAAAGGACGCAGGTTTTTAGCGACTACTTATTCAATACTGATTTTGATGACCAACATTTGGCTGAAAACAATCAGACTTTAAGTGACGAAAACCTGAAAAAACCCGATGAATTCTGGGACAAAGAAAGAACGGAACCATTGGAAGAAACTGAAAAGAACATCTATAAAATGGTGTCGGAATTGGAGCAGGTTCCAAAATTCAAACGGATTGTTAATGCGGTGGAAATTGTTAATTCAGGTTACATTAACGCTTGGAAAGCGATTGATTTTGGTGACATTTTTTCCGTTTTTGGTTATAACGAGGTGGAAGGTTTTCGTTTGAGAGCGGGTGCAAGAACGTATTTTTCACACAACGATCTTTGGCGAATCGAAGGTTACACTGCGTATGGATTCAGAGACCAAAAATGGAAATACGGTTTTGAAGGTAGATACATGTTCAATCGTGAAAACCGCGCCACAATTGGTTTTGGCGGAAGAAATGACGTGATACAGCTTGGCGCACAATTAACCAATGACGATGGAATTATGAACCGTTCGTTCGCTTCTTCCTCGATTTTTTCTTCAGGGAGTAACTCTTCTTTGAGCTGGTTGCGACAGAATAATTTGTTTTTTTCCATAGAACCTGTGAAAAATTTTCAGGTTCGTTTGGATGCGTCTTTACAAAATATTAAGTCGGCTAATCCCACAAAATTCAATTTGGATTTTTACAAAAAAGGCGAGTTGAAATCAGAAACCAATGATTTTCACACGACTTTCAGTTTAATTGCAAAACCGGGCGCAAAGTATTCACAGTATGGCGTTGACCGATATGAGTTTACCACGCTTTCTCCAGTTTTTGTTCTAAAATTTACGCACGGATTTGAGAATGTTTTGAAAGGAGATTTTGATTATAACAAACTTCAGTTTTTGTATTCGCAACCAATTATTTTAGGGAATTACGGAAAAACCATTATCAATTTCGAGGCAGGGAAAAACTTCAACACCGTTCCGCTTGCTTTACAAAATATTATTCCTGGAAACCAATCCTACAACTTGATTCCCGGAACTTTTGCGTTGCTGAAGTATTACGAATTTGTTGCAGATGCTTACTCTACGTTGAATATTGAACATCATTTTAACGGAAAGTTGATTTCTTATCTTCCTTTGATCAAGAAATTGAAAATGAGGGAACTCGTCTTTTTCCGTGGTGCGTATGGAACTTTGAGCGAAGTATCCAAAAATATCAATTTTGAAAACACGCTATACTCCGCTCCTGACCAACAAATTTATTACGAATACGGATTTGGTTTGGAGAATATTGGTTTCGGAAACTTCAAATTACTTCGACTCGATTTCAACTGGCGCGGAAATTACCTCGACCGTCCCGAAGTTTCAAAATTTGGGGTGAAGTTTGGTTTGCAGATGAATTTTTAGAGGCTGGAAGATGGATGCTGGAGGTTTTTTTGCTCAAATCTGCGAGAGAAATCAATTACTTCAAAAACTCGAAGTATCCTTTCAAAACTTCCGCATTTTCCACCGCAGAAGTATCTACTTCCAAAATTTTCGCTTTTAGATCTGGTTTAAAGAAATTTTCAAGGACACGTAAAAGCGTGTCTTCCTCATCAACTTTCGTGTAACCGAAGCCAAAATGTTTCGCAAGAAGTTCAGCGTTTTTGTGATGTTTGGTCAAAATAAATTCGTCCAAAGCATTTGTGGAACTCGGTCCTGGAATAATTTTAAAAATATCTCCACCGCCATTATTGAAAATTATAATTCTGGTATAAGGTGGGATGTAATTGTTCCAAAGACCGTTGATGTCGTAGAAAAAACTCAAATCTCCCGTCACCAAAACCGTTTGGTTTTTATTGCGCATCGCAAATCCCATCGCAGTGGAAGTGGAGCCGTCAATTCCGCTCGTTCCTCGGTTGCAATAGACTTTGTTTTTGTTGAAGTCGAAAAGTTGCGCATAACGAATTGCGGACGAATTGCTGAAATGAAGATTGATATTTTCTGGCAATTTAGAAGAAAGCGATTCAAAAAATTTGAAATCCGAAAAATTGGTTAAAAGGCAATATTCCTGATGTTTCAAATCTTTTTTATCCCGTAAAACATCCCACAAATTATAAAAAGGTTGTGGTTCTAATTTCGCGAAATTCAGCAATTTAGAGAAAAAATTTTCAGCGGAAGTTTCAATTTTTTCGGTTAAAGAAAAGAAAGTATCGGGTTGCCAAACTTCATCGATATGCCAATGATTTTTCGGTCTTGCCTTTCTCAAAAACTGTTTTATTTTTTTTGAAACCACGTTTTGTCCAACCGTAATCAACAATTCTGGAGCGTACGTTTTATAGTCTTCTTCGCTGAAATTATAGATATATCGGTCTATATGAGAGAAAAAATTTTCATTTCTTAAATTGGAATTCGCCTCACACAAAACAACAGCGCTATGATTTTTAACCAATTGTGAGAGTTGCATTTCCAGTTCTTCGCTGTAATCACGAGTTCCGACCAAAATCATGATTCGTTTTGAAGTATTCCATTCCGCCACAAGATTTGATGGAATTTCAAACGATTTTTTCTGAATCGTTTTTTCAACAGGCGGAAAAGTCGGAAGTTCAGAAACCATTTCATAAAGCGGTTCTTCCAAAGGAATATTGATGTGAACCGGACCTTTTTTCTCGAAGCACAATTCGATGGCTTTCTTGATTAAATCAAAATTTTGTTCATCCGCATTTTCTTTTCCATCCTCCAATAGCTGAAAGTCTCCATAAGAGTGCTGCGAATACAAATCCTTTTGACGAATGGTTTGTCCATCAAAAATATCAACAAAATCGGTTGGTCGGTCTGCTGTTAAAACCAGAAGAGGAACGTTCTGATAAAACGCTTCTGTAATTGCAGGATAATAATTTGCCGCCGCAGAACCGCTTGTACAAGTTATTGCTACAGGTTTTTTCTCGCTTTTCGCCATTCCCAAAGCTACGAAACCCGCACTTCTTTCATCCACAATGCTGTAACAATTGAATTCATCTGTTTCCGAAAAATGAATTGCTAAAGGTGCGTTTCTTGAACCTGGAGAGATTACAAAGTTGAAAATTCCGTACTCTTTTAGAAGATGTGCTAAAATCTGGATGCTTCGCTTGGAAGAAAATTGCTTCATGATTAAAATTGATAGGCAAATTTACTGATAATTAAAATTCTAGATCCGATTGTTTGCTGTTAAAATTTTACTGCCAAAAATCATTATTTCAAAATTTAAAATTTCTCAAAACCAATCTAAATCTTTTGTAACTTTAGTTTCCGAAAAAAAAGGAAGATTTGATCGTTTAATTTAAATCAAACAAAATCAAACAACTTTAAATCATATCAAACGTGAAACTTAAATAAATAGAGATATGAGTACCAATACCCAAAATTTACGAAACGTGGTGATGCTCGGTCATTCCGACAGTGGCAAAACCACGCTCATTGAAGCCATGTTATTCGAAGGCGGAGAGATTAAACGCCGTGGAACTGTAGAATCACAGAACACGGTGAGTGACAATACCGACATTGAACATGAGAAAGGAAAAACCATTTTCTCACACCAAATGTTCGTGAATTGGCGCAATAACAAAATAAACATTATCGATACTCCCGGATTTGACGATTTCGTTGGCGAAGTCGTTTCTTCGTTAAAAGTTGCAGATACCGCTGTAATTGTGTTAAACGCTGCAAACGGTGTAGAAGTAGGAACTGAACTCGTTTGGGAATACGTGGAAAAAAATCAGACCCCAACAATTTTCGTGATCAATCAAATGGATCATCAGAAAGCTGATTTCGATAAAACTTTGGAGCAGGCGAAAGATAGATTTGGTTCTAAATTGGTTCCGATTCAGTATCCGTATAATTCAGGAGCAAATTTCAATCAGATTATTGATGCGTTGAGAATGGTGATGTACGAATTCCCTGCAAACGGCGGTAAACCTGAAAAGAAACCAATTCCTGAAAGCGAAATGTCAAAAGCAAACGAAATGCACAACGCTTTGGTAGAAATTGCTGCAGAAAATGAGGAGGGTTTAATGGAAAAATATTTTGAGGAAGGAAATCTTTCCGAAGAAGAGCTTGCGAAAGGAATTACCATTGCCATTGCAAAACAACAGTTTTTCCCGGTTTTCGTAACAAGCGGTTTGAAAGATATGGGAACTGGAAGATTGATGGGCTTCATTAATGAAATTGCTCCGTCTCCTTTGGACAGACCAAAACGTGTGATGGAAGATGGTAGTGAAGTTGCCTACGACCCGAACGACAAAACCACGATTTTCATTTATAAAACCACCACAGAACCACAAGTTGGAATGGTTTCTTACTTCAAAGTTTTGAGCGGAACTATAAAACCGGGCGACGAACTGATCAACGCCAATAATGGTGAAGTGGAAAGAATTTCCCAACTTTTTGTAGCCGAAGGTAAAGACAGAACGCCAGTTGCACAATTGGAAGCAGGGGATTTGGGCGTTACCGTGAAATTAAAATCTGGACACACCAATAATACACTAAATTCCAAAGGTTTGAATAGAAAAATTCGCCCGATGGAATTTCCTGAAAGCCGTGTAAGAAAAGCGGTTTCCGCAGAATCTTCCGCCGAAACAGAGAAACTTTTTGCTGCACTGAATAAAATTAAAGAAGAAGACCCGACGCTGAAAGTGGATATCGATCACGAAACACACGAAGCCATTCTTGGAGGACAGGGACAACTGCACATTGATTTGGTGAAACAGCGGTTGGAAAAAGAATTCGGCGTAAAAATGGAAATGAAAAATCCAAAAGTTTCCTACCGAGAAACCATTACCGGAAAAGCCGACGCCGATTATCGCCACAAAAAACAATCGGGTGGAGCCGGACAATTCGGTGAAATCCATATGCGCGTAGAAAATTTCTACGAGGGAATGGAAGAACCAACCGGAATGAACATCCGCCAAAAAGACGTGGAAGATTTACCTTGGGGCGGACAATTTGCATTCTACTGGTGCATCGTTGGTGGCGCTATAGACAACCGTTACATCGGCGCGATAAAAAAAGGAATTATGTCGCAAATGAAAAACGGTCCACTCACGGGTTCTCCTTGTCAAAACATCCGCGTTTCTGTGTATGATGGAAAAATGCACAGTGTGGACAGTAACGATATTTCCTTCCAATTGGCAGCAGCAGGAGCGTTTAAAGAAGCCTTCCAAAAAGCGCATCCGCAACTCTTGGAACCGATGTATCACGTGGAAATTCTTTGTCCGGACGATTCAACCGGCGATGTAATGGGCGATTTGCAAACACGACGCGCAATCATTTCCGGAATGGATACGGAAGGACATTATCAAAAAATTCTTGCAGAAGTTCCTTTGGCAGAAATGAACGACTACGGTTCACATCTGCGATCCATCACCGGAGGAAAGGCAAAATTCACAATGCGTTTTTCTGATTATCAACTCGTTCCGCCAAATGTTCAGCAGGAATTGGTGAAAAAACACGCTGCTGAAGCTGTGGAAATGTAAACCCACTTTGCATCCACCTTGTCAAAGTTAAAATCTTTGACAAAGTTTTAAAAGATCCTTCAAGAAAATTAACCTTGAAGGATTTTTCATTTAAATTGATATTAAGATAATAAAGTCCGATTAAAAATTATCCTTAACTTTGTTGAAGTCAAAATTATAATATGAACAAACCCATAAAAAGAAACGAAAACCTGGTTCCTGTTTCTCGCGAACATCACGCCACATTACTTTTTTGTTGGAAATTGCGAAACGGCGTAAAAGCTGAAATCAATCCCGAAAGAATTACAAAATACGTCAATTGGTTTTATCAAAATCATATTCAGCATCATTTTAAAACCGAAGAAAAGCTGCTTTTTACAGATTTTAATGATGAAATGGTAAAACGTGCTTTGAATGAACATCAATTAATTCTCGCAAAAATCAACGAAATTAATGTGAAAGCTAAGGAAAATAGTTATGTTTTATTCAACGAACTTGCAGATTTGGTTGATGGTCACACAAGATTTGAAGAACGGCAGCTTTTCCCATATCTCGAAGAAACATTTTCAGAAGATGAATTAGAAAAAATCGGTGAAATTCTACACGGTGAAGAACATTTCGCCGTTGAAAATTACGAAGACGAGTTTTGGAAAAAATAATAACCTCAAAAAGCCGATTAGTATTCATTAAAAACGGAATGATGAAAAATTTCAAGATTTTACTTTTTCTCTGTGTTTCTACCTGTTTCTTCGCTCAGAAAGAATTTACTTTCAATATCAACAATGTTGAACGGAAAGCTTTAGTTTTTGAACCATCTCAAAAATCACAAAAAATTCCAGTGGTCTTCATCTTCCATGGACATGGCGGGAACGCGAAAAATGCCTCGCAAAAAATAAACTTCCAACATGAGTTTCCAGAAGCAATGGTGGTTTTCATGCAGGGAATTCCCGGAACTTCAGGTTATGTTATCGATAAAAAAGGACTTTTGAACGGTTGGCAAATGTTTCCCAATGAAAACGGAAATCGTGATGTGCTGTTCTTTGATGAGGTCTTGAAAAATTTACAGAATAAATTCTCCATCGATGAGCGTAGAATTTATTTGGTCGGTCATTCCAACGGAGCGCGATTTGTAAATGTTTTATGGAAGGAACGCGGTGAAAAAATTGCGGCAATATGTTCAGCCGCCGCACAAGGTGGAATGATGGCAAGAAATGCGAAACCCGTTTCCATTTGGATGAGTATGGGAAAAAATGATCCGCTGGTTCCTTACGACACACAAAAAATGTCGATTCCCATCGTGAAAAAAAATTTGCAGATTGACGAAAGTTCTGCAGTTCACAATGGCGACACCACAACTTTCACAGGAATCGAAAACACAGAGTTAGTCATTGAAGAAAAAAATGCCGGACATGAATTCCCTGCATCTTCAATTCCAAAAATCGTAAATTTTTTTCAAAGACATTCGCGGTAGATTAACTTTACGCTTCTTCCAACTTCACTGTAAAATGTCGTAAAATCTCCGATTCCCAAGTAATATTGTAGCCTTTCAGAATTTCTTCTCTTCGGTCGTAAACGTTTTTTATGGCAACCGCAATATAATCCATGTGATTGTTCGTGTAAGTTCTTCTCGGAATCGCCAAACGAACCAATTCTAGTTTTGGGTAGCGGTTTTCTCTCGTCTGTGGATCACGGTCGGCTAATAAAGTGCCGATTTCAACGGTGCGGATGCCGGCTTCTTTGTAAATTTCGTTGGCCAAAGTCTGCGCTGGATATTCTTCACGCGGAATATTAGGTAAAAATTTTAATGAATCGATAAACACCGCATGTCCACCAATAGGCTTCTGAATTGGGATTCCGAATTCTATTAGTTTATTTCCGAGATATTCGACTTGAGAAATTCTGCTTTCCAAATATTCAAATTCTGTAGCTTCATTTAAACCAACCGCTAAAGCAGCCATATCTCGTCCTGCCATTCCACCATAAGTAATGAAGCCTTCGTAAATAATGGTAAAATTGGAAGCGATATTAAAAACATTTTCGTCATTCAAGGCGATAAATCCACCGATGTTGACAAGGCCGTCTTTCTTGGAACTCATGGTCATCCCAACTCCATAAGAAAAAACTTCTTTGCAAATTTCTTTGATGGTGCGGTTTTCCTGACCTTTTTCTCTTTTCTTGATGAAGTAAGCATTCTCCACAAAACGGGCAGAATCGAAATAAATCGGGATCCCATAACGGTCTGAAAGTTCTTTCACCGCTTTCATGTTTTCCAGTGAAACAGGTTGTCCGCCGGAGGAATTACACGTAATGGTAATTAAACAAAAAGGTATTTTTTCTTTAGGATAGGTTTTATAAACATTTTCCAGTTTTTCTAAATCGATGTTTCCTTTGAAAGGGAAAAGGTTTTCAATATCGAAAGCTTCACCCACAGTACAGTCGATCGCATGAGCTTTTCGGAATTCGATATGTCCTTTGGTGGTGTCGAAATGGGAGTTTCCTGGAATAACGTCTCCTTCTTTTACCAAAACCGAAAACAGCACATTTTCTGCGGCTCTTCCTTGGTGAGTTGGAAGCAGATATTTGTAGCCTGAAATATTTTGAACAGTTTCTTGAAGTTGCTCAAAACTTCTCGAACCCGCATAACTTTCATCACCGGTCATCAAAGCAGACCACTGTTTGTCGCTCATTGCTCCCGTTCCGGAATCGGTTAAAAGGTCGATGAAAACCTGCGAGGATTTTAGGTTAAATAAATTGTAACTGGCATCTTTCAGCCATTGTTCTCTTTGTTCACGGGTGGATTGGCGAATTTCTTCCACCATTTTTATTCTGTAGGGTTCTGCGTAAGGGAGTTGCATTTTGTTTACCGTTTAAGGTTGATGTTTAAAGTTAATTTTGAAATAAATTTGAAGTGGTTTAAAACTTTAAACCTTAAACTTCAAATACGAAGCATTCACGAACTCAAATAAAAGTTGATTCCGTGAGTAAACTTTAAACTCTCATTCCGGTGCTTTAAAAACATTATCATCCGAATGAAAACCTGCAACACCGCCACTTACCGCAAATTTCATTGCTTGTGCAGCGCTCACATTTTCAAGAATTACGATGTTGGTCGCCAAAACAAAAACCACCCAACCTGAAACGGCGTAAGAATGCGGCAAATATACCGCAACATAATCGGGATAACCAACGGAAGATAAATCACTCTGCGTTAAAAATCCGACACGCCAAATTTCGGGGTTTTCAGAAGTTTTAATGAGAACTGGTTGGTTGAATTTCTTTTTATCACCCACGAAAGAAGTCATCACATCTTTCAGCGAGGTGTAGATGAATTTTATTCCGGGAGTATGTTCGAGGAGGTAATCGAAACTGTCCACAACAACTCGTCCAATAATGAATTTATTCCCAAGATAACCAATCAAAGTGGTGCTTGCAATGACTATGAGAAAGGTAATTCCGGGGTAGGTTTTTTCTGAAAGTGCGGGAATAATATTGTCGATGCTCGAAACGATATACCAAATAATCCAAACCGTTAAAGCAAACGGACCAATTATCAGCAAACCCTGAAAAAAGGATTTTGCCAATAGGTTCAGGTTCTGTTCGATACGTGATTTGGTCATTGTTTAATTTGGTTTCGAAATTCGAGATTTTAACTGTAATGTGATTCAGTAAAAGTAAGAAAATTCTTAAAAACTTTAAACGTCAAACCTTAAACTAAAATCCTTCACCCGTGAATGGTCTCCTTCGTACCGTACGATTTAATGATCTCTGCTTCATATTCCAACCATTCTTCCCAACGCTGGTTCACTTTTTCGGGATTGCCCAATTTTCTGGCAAAACCAATGAAGGTCGTGTAATGATTCGCCTCGGAAATCATCAGTTCTTTGTAAAAAGTTTTCAGTTCTTCGTCTTTAATGTTTTCCGTCAACACTTTGAAACGTTCGCAACTTCTCGCTTCAATCATCGCCGCGAAAAGCATTCGGTCGATAATATAATCTTCGCGACTTCCCTGAACAATGAATTTGAAAAGTTGATTCACATAATCGTCTTTTCTTTCTCTTCCGAATTCGTAGCCGCGCTTTTTGATGATTTCATGAACTTGCTGAAAATGGTCGAGTTCCTCTTGCGCGATTTCCAAAAGTTCGGTTACGATTTCAGGATATTCGGGAAGCATCGTGATTAAAGTGATGGCGTTGGTTGTTGCTTTTTGTTCGCACCACGCATGGTCGGTGAGGATTTCCTCTAAATTTCCTTCGGCGATATTGGCCCATCTTGGATCGGTAAGTAATTTCAGTTTGAACATGTTGTATTTTTGAAAAAAGAAGTATTGTTATCGTAGTTACTTTGATACAAAAGTAACCAAAAAATCAAGACTGGATATTTTTGCTAAAAAATCGAAATTTCTTTCAAGAAAATTTCCAAAACTCGGGCGGAAAGTCAAGTTACTATTTAAGAAAATGTATTGCCGCCACTCAAACAATGGAAATTTTTATCCATTTATAATTAAGACAAATCTCGCTGAAAGAAATTTCAATTTTTCTTAACGCAAAAATTTAATAGGTGAACTATAAATAATGGTGTTAAGGTTTCTATTTGTTGTGATTTTTTTAAGATAAATGAATTTCATGGCATAAAACTTGAAAGCTAACTTACATAACATTTAAAAAAATAAAATTATGAACACTGCACTATTTTCAAAAAAAGCGGAACAATTAGGAATCTTCCTTTTAACTTTCTTCTTCAGCATCGTAGCATTCGCACAGGAAGCAACGCCAAAAGTTGATGTTACTACAACTTCCACAAAAACCACTACTACAACTGAAGAGTGGTTTACAAACCCTGTTTATTGGGTAATCGGAGCGCTTTTGTTAATCATCTTGATTGCTGTAGTTGCAAGAGGAAACGGAAAAAGAGACTAATTTTTCCACTGCCAAAAAATTTAAAAACCGTGTTCAGTTATCGAGCTGAAGCGGTTTTTTTTCGTAAAAATTCTAAAATTCTCCAACTGAAAGCGTCTAATTTTTTCAATCCCTCCGCAATAATTACGGCAAGCGAGATGTTGATAACGAAAATTAAAACCATCAAAATCCACCATTCCATTTTGTCTTTTAAAGGTACCACAAGGAAATAGACGAGTGATGAACTCATTCCCTGCGCAAAATAATAAAAGATTGCATTTTTTCCGATATAAGTGATGAAGTTGTTTTTAGTGATTTTCAATCGGTTGTAAAGAACAAACAAAGTTAGAAGAGAGAAAGACGACCAAAAGATGTATAATAATTTTGGTGGGAACTTGGCCTTGTTCATTTTCATGAAGAGTTCTTTCCCGAAATTCCAAAACAGGAATATTAAAATAATGAAGAGGATTCCATAAAGAATCGGAATTGCGTTCGTCGGAATTTTTTTTCCTTTCAGTTGATGTGCTACTAAAAATAATCCGAGGTAAAAAGCGACGTAACCAACTTGTCCGGTTGGATAAAATTGTGGCAATAAATTGAATATCAAAGTCAATCCAAAACAAAGGGCGATAAACCACTTGAGGTGGTTCGGAAAAAATCGTAAAATTAATACGCCGAAAACGGTAAGGATGAAATATACTTTTAAATACCAAAAACTTCCCATCACCACAGGAAAAGTATCTGCATTGGTGTATTGATGAAGATACCAATTCCCTAGATTTTGCCATTGTGGGACATCCGAAATATTTTGCGGAATATATTTCGCCCCGAAAGTGGAGTAGAAACTTTTCATCCAATCGAGCCCGAAAATGTTTAATCCGAAAACCTTGAAAAAATAATCGAGGAAGAAAAGAAAGGTCACGAAAATCATGAAGGTAATTTGCAACTTCAGTAGTCGATAAAGCGTTTTTTCCACATTTCCGCCCGAAGTTAAACCACTTAATGCGTAAAATAAAGGAACGTCAATCAAAAGTGAAGCAACGCGCCATTCTGTTGGAACGTAAAACTGTCCCGACCAAAAAACGGTATGGATAAAAATAATGGCAAGTGTGGCAAAACCCTTTGCAAAATCGATGTAGAGGTCTCTTTTCATACAGTTTATTTGAAAATCAAAAGTAGGAAAAAGATGGAAGATGGAAGATGGAAGACGGAAGTTTTTTATCAGGCTTCTGTTTTTTGTTTGAGGTTTCAAAAGGAGCGAAAACTTTTAGGCCTGATTGAACGGCGTGTTTGAGCTCTTTTTTCGGCGGCGGCGAAGCCGCCGCCGAAAAAAAGCGAGTAGTGAAAGCAGGTTCCCGGCTCCTAATTTTTAGTTTGAGGGTTTGATACTGAGAGCGTTTGGGAGGAATTGGGAGTAATTTTGTAAAACTTCCAGCATCCAACATCATTTTCCAACAAAAATTTGTGGATAACTATTTGTATTTCAGAAAAATTTCTTACTTTTGCACCTCGAATTAACTAACAAAATTTATAGACAATGTTTGCAATTGTAGAAATAGCAGGGCTTCAATACAAAGTTGAGCAAGACCAAAAGTTGTTTGTAAACCGTTTGAAAGGAGACAAAGGAGCGAAAGTTTCTTTCGACAAAGTTCTTCTTACTGTGAACGGTACTACATCAATCGGCGCCCCGGCTGTAAACGGTATCACTGTAGATGCTGAAATCCTTGACCACGTGAAAGCGGATAAAGTAATCGTCTTCAAAAAGAAAAGAAGAAAAGGTTACGAAAAGAAAAACGGTCACCGTCAATCTTTAACTCAAATTCAAATCACCGGAATCACCGGATTTGACGGAGCTAAAAAAACGGCGAAAAAAGAAACCGCTAAAGCTGAATCTACTGAAGCAAAAACGGTAAAAGCAGAACCTAAAGCTGAAAAAGCGGCTGCTCCAAAAGCTGAAAAGACAGAGGAGAAAAAAGCTTCTTCAAAAGGTGATGCTGCAACGGTAAACTTCAGCGAAGAACACGAATTGAACTATCTTCTTCAAAAACACGGTATGTCCGAATCTGCAGACAACAGAAAAGTTCTTGTAGAACTTGGTAAAGAGTTGAAAGAAAAAACTGAAAAGAGAGTTTTGGCAACGGAAGATTTCGATGCTTACATCAAGGAAAATATTGAAAAATTAACTCCAAAAAAATAATTCCAAGAAATGGCACACAAAAAGGGAGTTGGTAGCTCCAAAAACGGTAGAGAATCGCACTCTAAAAGATTAGGTGTTAAGATTTTCGGTGGACAGGAAGCAATCGCGGGAAACATCATCGTGAGACAAAGAGGAACTCAACACCACCCAGGTGAAAACGTGGGAATGGGTAAAGACCACACTTTGCACGCGCTTGTTGACGGTAAAGTAGTTTTCAGAAAGAAAGCAAATAACAGATCTTTTGTATCTATCGAACCAAACGCATAATTGATTGCGTTTCATAAAATTAATCCTGATTGCATTTCCAGTCAGGATTTTTCATTTATTTTACTTTCCGAAAAAAAAAATATGAATCTAAAATCTACACTTTTACCTATCATTCTTTCATTAGTAGTGCTGCTTGGTTGTTCCAGAGATCAAAATGAAACTCCCGCAAACAATTGCGGAATCGTGAACAATGTTAGTTTCCAATCGTTTGCGACAAATGTATCTTTAAATTTTGGGGCCGGAACCAATGCCAATTCATTTAGGATTGAATATGGGTTATCTGGCTTTTTGGCGGGAACAGGAAAATCGGTCACTACTTCAAAAACCTATTTGGTTATTCAGGATTTAAATCCCGGAACAACTTATGATT
This sequence comes from Candidatus Kaistella beijingensis, assembly GCF_020084865.1. Taxonomy (NCBI): domain Bacteria; kingdom Pseudomonadati; phylum Bacteroidota; class Flavobacteriia; order Flavobacteriales; family Weeksellaceae; genus Kaistella; species Candidatus Kaistella beijingensis. The sequence continues at coordinate 2,083,499 of NZ_CP071953.1, forward strand.
TCTACATCACCGGAATTTGCAGCAGCTCACAAACTAGCGCACCCTATAAATTATCAAGTGTTACCACACAACCAAGCAACTGCAAAGGTACAACCAGCGCACAATTTTTTCAGTATGAACCGACTCAAATGATTATGCAGCTTGGTTACAGCGGCGGGACTTTCTCTTATCATGAAGTGGAATTTGGGCCAACTGGGTTTGTATTTGGATCCGGAACAAGGTTGAAAGGAGGAAACGGAGAAAGTATTCTGTATTTCAACAATTTGCAGCTCGGCCAATCCTATGATTTTTATGTGAGAACATATTGTAGTGAAGGTGATGCAAATCCATACAAAAAATTCACCTATACTGCAGCGGTAATTTGTCCGAAGCCTTTTAATTTAAACAGCTATATCATTTCCGGCGCATGTAATGTTGGAATGGGTGCTACGAGAGGATTTTCGTGGAGTTCGTACGGTTCGCCGCAAAGCTATACGATTTCTCTTATTCAAAATGTCACCGATCCGCCAAGTTCGCAGATTTTTACTACTTCAAATACTTCCATCGCCATTTCAAACATGTATTGTAATTGGAAAGGATTTTATGTGAAAGCAAATTGCGCGAACGGAAACAGTGGAGATTGGGCCGGTCCTTTTATATTCTAAGCAACTACATTTAATAATTTTCCCAATCTTTCGGTTGGGATTTTTTTGTACTCCTAAAAATTAATATTCCATACACCTTTATTTCATATTGAAATCCTAACTTTGAAAAAACTAAAATGGAAAAACGAAAAATCCCGATTGTAGTTCTTTCAGACATTCATCTTGGAACTTACGGTTGTCATGCAACAGAATTGGTGGCTTACCTGAAAAGCATCAATCCAAAAATATTGATTCTTAATGGCGACATTATCGATGGTTGGGCTTTTTCCAAAACGTATTTTCCCAATTCTCACATGGCGGTTTTGAGCGAGTTTTTTAAGATGATGAAGAACGGCACCGAAATCATCTATATCACAGGAAATCACGATGAATTTTTGAGAAAATATTCAGATTTAACCATGGGAAATCTTTTTCTCACCGATAAATATTTGGTAGAAATCGACGGAAAGAAAACCTGGTTTTTCCACGGAGATATTTTCGACAATACCACGAAAGGCGGAGCAAAAATTATCGCAAAAATTGGCGGAATCGGTTATGATTGGCTGATTTTAGTGAATCGTGCGATCAATTTTGTTCTGGAAAGTTTTGGAGAGAGAAAACTTTCACTTTCGAAAAAAATTAAAAATTCGGTGAAAAATGCAGTAAAATTTATAGCCGATTTTGAAGAAAAAGCCATTGAACTCGCCATTGAAAATCATTATGATTACGTCGTTTGCGGCCATATCCATCAACCTGCAGATAGAATCGTGACCAAGGAAAAAGGTTCCGTACATTACCTTAATTCGGGAGATTGGATTGAAAATCTTTCTTATTTAGAATACGATAAAGGAACATGGCAACTCCTTTTCTTCGATGAATCCAAATTTGAAAAACCTATTATCGAAACCAACGATGTTTCAGTAAATGTGGAAGAATTAATTCATCCTCACGTTTTTGCCGCTTTCGTTGGCAACAAAATGACAGAAAGCATTTAGGTCTTTTTTACTTGGTTCTTTTTGCTCGTTTCTTGGCTATTTGTTCAAAAAAGCATCCCAACCTTGAGCATTCAGCGCTACCAATTCATTGCTTCCCCTTGCAACCAAAAAATTTCCTTGCTCCAAATCTACAGCGTGACCAATAATCGTGAAATCGGGATGATTTTTAATTTTATCAAAATCTTTGTGAGAAATCGTGAACAGTAATTCATAATCCTCACCACCGTTTAAAGCGCACATCACTGGATTTAAATTCAGCTCTTCCGCGGTGGAAATTGTCAAAGAATCCATTGGGATTTTATCTTCGTAAATTCTGAAACCCACTTTGCTTTGGTCGGATAAATGCAAAATTTCAGATGACAAACCATCGGAAACATCAATCATCGAAGTTGGTTGAATGTTGAGTTCCGCTAAAGTTTTTTTGATGTCGGTTCTTGCTTCGGGTTTTAATTGTCTTTCCAAAATATAGTCGTAACCTTCCATTTCGGGCTGCATATTTGGATTGGCAAGAAATACGGAATGTTCCCGTTCCAAAATTTGCAAACCAAGATAAGCACCGCCTAAATCTCCCGTCACCACTAGTAAATCGTTTGGTTTTGCGCCGCTCCTTTTTACTAAATTTTCACAGTTTTCAAGTCCAATTGCAGTAATATTCATCACCAAACCTGAAGTAGAACTCGTTGTGTCACCGCCAACCAAATCAACTTTGTAATGTTTGCACGCCAAAGCAATTCCCTCATAAATTTCCTCCAAAGCTTCCACAGGAAATCTGTTAGAAATCGCCAGTGAAACCAAAATCTGTGTCGGCGTTGCATTCATTGCGGCAATATCACTTACATTCACCACAACCGCTTTATAACCCAAATGTTTTAGCGGAACATATCCCAGATTAAAGTGAACTCCTTCTGCCAAAACATCGGTGGTAACAACTACTTTTTTATTTTCGGGATTGATAATTGCAGCATCATCACCAATGGAAACTTCCGTAGATTCATTACTAAAACTAAAGTTTCCGGTGAGGTGTTTAATCAGTCCAAATTCGCCATAAGCAGAAATTGGGGTAAGTTGTGGGTTTTTATCTTCGAGGATGCTCATAAGTTATGAATGATGGTTGATAATGGATGAATGATGCTACAAACCAAATTTATTCTTCAGAATTTTCTTCCTTATTTTTTCGCCAGGTGAAGGTATTTCTTTTGTGAAAAGGCTCTACGTTTTCAGGTTTGAAAGGCAGCTTTCGCAAATCCTCTTTAGTCAAAATTTTTATACTTTCCGAGCTGAATTCCTGCATTACTTCCAAAATGTCATCGGGTGGAGTAGTCGTTTTTCTAAGCATCATATCAATCCAAACTCCGGTTGCTTCCGCAGTTGCCATGTGCGTTCCATCAGGAAGATAAAATTTGTGGATGAACTGATAAATACTCGCATCTTCTGACATTCCCGCAATTTCTAATGAAACAAAAACCGTCTGGTCTGCATAAATTTCCTTGAAAAAAGAATACCTCTCATGCAAAATAACCGGACCAATTCCCCATCTAGAAAGTTCTTTAAGTCCCATTTTATGGGTGTTCATAAAAGCCATTCTCGTTTGTGCACAATATTCCACATACGCTGAATTTGCAAGATGTTTGTTGGCATCGATGTCGCTCCAACGAACATCGAATTTATAGTGATAATCTGACATATTATTTTAATGAATAAGTAAAAATGAAAAATTAATAATTGGGATGCGCAAAATTAACTATAATTAATGGGGTAGAAAAATCGTATTTTTGCAAAAAGCTTTGTTAGCGCTTTAAGCGCTAAAAACGCTGATCAATATGAAAGAGAAAATCATTATCATCGGCGGTGGAGCGGCAGGTTTTTTCTGTGCTGCAAATCTTGACGAATCAAAATTTGAGGTGACCATCCTCGAACAAAATTCTGATGTTTTACAAAAGGTGAAAATTTCCGGCGGTGGAAGATGCAATGTTACTCACGCTTGTTTCGACCCTCGAGAATTGGTAAATTTTTATCCGCGCGGAAATAAGGAATTGTTGAGTGTTTTCCACAAATTTCAGCCGGGAGACACGATGGATTGGTTTGAACAGAGAAATGTACCGCTAAAGATTGAAAACGACAACCGAATTTTTCCTGAAAGTAATTCTTCGCAAACCATTATCAATACTTTAGTTGAAGAGGTTTCTAATAAAAACTTTGAGGTTAAAACTAAATCGGTCGTTTTAGAAATTGGAAAGATTGAAAATCAATATTTGGTGAAAACCAATTCCGAAGAGTTTCTTGCTGATTACATCATCTACACCACAGGAAGTTCGCCGAAATCTTTAAAACTTATCCAAAATCTAGGACATAAAATTATCGATCCTGTTTCATCACTTTTCACTTTTAATATTAAAAATGAAACGCTGAAAGATTTGCCTGGAACAAGTTTTAACAATGCCGAAATTTCCATACCGAAATTGAAAACGGATGAATCGGGACCGATGCTGATTACACATTGGGGACTTTCCGGACCTGCAATTTTGAAGATCTCGGCTTGGAAAGCGGTAGAATTGGCTGAGTTGAAATATCAGTTTGAAGTCCTTGTTAATTTTTTAGGGATCAACGTAGAATCGGCTGAAGAAATCTTCAAAAAATTTAGGCAAGGAAATCCAAAAAAAAGCATCGGAAGTTCAAAAATTTTCGCTATTACTTCACGATTTTGGCACCGAATTCTTTGGCTTTCAAAAGTGGACTTAGAGAAAAATATCTCCAATATTTCAGCAAAAGAACTGCACAAAATACTTGAAAACTTATGTCAAAACGTAATGAAAGTTTCAGGAAAATCCACTTACAAAGACGAATTTGTAACAGCGGGCGGAGTTGATTTAAAGGAGATTAACTTTAAAAATATGTCTTCCAAAATTTTGGAAAATTTTTATGTTGCAGGTGAAGTTCTAAATATCGACGCAGTTACAGGCGGTTTTAATTTTCAGGCATGTTGGAGTGAAGCGTGGCTAATTGCGCAGGATTTGAACTTGAAAGAAATTTAGTGGTATAAATTCAGTGCGTAAACATTATTTTATTAAATTTGACAAATTATCTTTTTGAAATGAAAAAATTCTTTTCCATATTCATTATGCTTTTGGTTCTCACCGCAACTTCTTGTCAGGTTCGTGTAGTAAGCCAAGTGAAACCCTTGCAGAAAAATTCAATCGAGCTGTATCAAAAATACACGATTCAAACCAATGACGCCAAAGAAGTGAAAATGGAGGTGCTGAAACAGGACGACGAAAAAATCTACGGCAAAACGAAAAACGGCGAAGAAGTGGTCATCAACAAAAGCGACATCCGCGAAGTGAAAAAATTAGACTTGCTTTCAACGATTGCAATTGGTGTTGCTGCGATTGCTGCGGTAATTTTCGTGCCGATTTAGTCTTCAAAAAAAACAGATATAAAAAGAATCACCATTTCAAGTGATTCTTTTTTTTGGATTATTTAAAAATCCGCCCCACAATATTTCCAATTTCTACGAAATCTGCGGCATTTCCGATGTCTCTTGTGTGTTTTCTGTAGTCGCCTTCTTCTACACGATTTGGGAAAATGAGCAAGTAATTTCTGTTTTTGAAATTTTCATTCAGATAATCAGGAACACGCTGCATTTCAGGAAGATAGGAGGTCATTTCTCGTGTTGCCATAAATAAAATGAATGCATCGTTTTCTTTCATTTTATCGAAAATCTTTTTCATTTCCGACCAATCGTTGAAAATGATTACGGTTGCATCAATATTGACTTTCTTCCTGATGTTTTCAATAACTTTAATAGTATCTTCAGTTCCGTAAAACTCTACTTTTGAACCCGAATTTCGTGCAATATTCCAAACTTTTAGCAAAGAATGGAAAAATCCTGCCTCCAAATGTGCATCGTGCGGAAAAACCACGACATATTTTTGAATCGTAGAAACAGGTTGAGCAGAATGATAAACCAAGACATTCGCAGAAGGATTGCTCAAATAACCGCTATACAGATTATATACAAAACTCGGCGAAAATCCCTTTTCAGAATCCACACCAATCATCAAATCGGTGATGGCATATTCTTTAATTTCATTGTTCACACCGTTGATTACATCTGCATCGTAACGCGTCAAAGGCGTAATTTTGACATCTGCAGCTGCACCAATACTTTGCGAGGAGTGTAACAATTTTTCTGCGTTTTTCTTCGAGGATTCATTTTTTTCCTCATTGATGATATTTAAAACGTAGAGATTTTCTTTATTGCTTTTTGATTTTAAAAGTAATGCAAGATTCGTCATCGGGTCAACTGTATTCAAATGATTTACAGCGAGTAAGATGTTTTCGTCATCGGGATTTGTTTCGGTAATGGTGTTTTCGTTTTCTGCTTTGACCAATTTTTTAGCATTCTTTTGGGTGACAAAAGAGGAAACAGTACAGGAAACCAAAATCAGCAAAATACTTCCGTTCAAAACACTTTCATCCAACAAACGGATTGGTTCTCCGGAATCTGTTTCACCAATAATAATATTGTATCCCACCATCACGATTGCCAAAGTTGCTGCAGCATGCGCTGCACTCAAACCGAAAATAACGCCGCCTTGCTCTTTTGTCAAACGGAACGTTTTCTGTGTTGCAACCGCCGCAAGATATTTTGCAAAAACGGCGATAACCGTCATTAATACTGCGATTTCAATGGTTTTAATGTCTTTAAAGAAAACTTTAAAATCGATAATCATTCCTACACTGATTAAGAAGAAAGGGATGAAAATCGCGTTTCCTACAAACTCAACCCGATTCATCAAAGCGGAAGTGTGGGGAATCAATCTGTTCAAAGCAAGTCCTGCAAAGAAAGCTCCGATAATTGCTTCTACTCCTGCAATTTCTGCGAGAAGTGCCGCCAAATAAATCATCACCAAAACAAAAATATATTGCGAAATATTATCGCTCACTTTTTTGAAAAACCACCTTCCCAAAATCGGAAATCCAAACAAAACAATGATGGAAAAAATCACCATCGAAACGGAAATTTTTGTCCAAAATGCTGCATTAACCTCACCTTGAGTTACCCCAACGCAAATCGCCAAAACCAATAACGCAAGAATATCCGTAATCATCGTTCCACCAACGGTAATGTTTACAGGAAGCGATTTCGAAATTCCCAATTTGCTCACAATTGGATAGGAAATTAATGTATGTGAGGAAAAAATACTCGCAAAAACAATGGAAGTCAACCAAGGAAAATCGAACAAGAAATGTGAGGTCATCACGCCCATCACAAAGGGAATTGCAAACGTGTAAAATCCGAAACCGATGCTTTTCCACTTGTTTTTCTTGAATTCTGCGAGGTCGATTTCCAAACCTGCCAAAAACATAATGTATAGCAAACCCGTCGTTCCCGTAACCACGATACTGCTGTCTCTCGCCAAAATATTAAATCCGTTCGGACCAATAATCGCACCTGCAATAATCAATCCCAAAAGATGCGGAACCTTGATTTTATTGAGTAAAATCGGGGCAAAAAGGATGATAATCAATACCACAAGAAACTTCAAAACGGGGTCTTCGAGCGGTAATGAGAGATTTGCAAGACTTAGAATGGTCAGCATAAATTAGTTTTTAGATTTGTCTAAATCAACAGAAAAACTTGAAACACAGTTGTTGTCACCAATTAATTCGCGGGTTCCTTTTATTTTTGTGTCTTGAATGTCGTTCAAAACAATATTGATTTCAGTTTTTTTAGCTGCGGCGGAATCGCTTTTAAATGTAAGGCGCATTTCAGAACCGTTGTAAATTCCGTTGTAAATTCTGATGTTTCCTGCTTTATTGGTCACTTTTGCGGAAACTACAGAACCGTTTTCAGAGAATTCCCAAGTATCGTTTCTAATGTCACCAATCTTATTTTCAGGACAGTTGGATTCTGTGCAGATGATTTTTCCGTTCCATTTTCCTAAAATATTTGGTGGAAGAATTACATATTCAACCGAATCTTTTTTAGAATACAGACTGTCGCGCATTTTGATAAGATTCTGATATTCATTTTCTTTCAAGGCGAATTTCTTTTCTTTTTGTGAAAGTTTTTGTTCCCGTTCGGTAAGTTCTGCATTTTTTTTATTAAAGTCGCAGGAATAAAAAACGAATAAACTTAATGCAAAAAATATAAGAAACGGATATTTCATAATGTTGGAATTTTCTGATTGAATTTGGAATTTTTTAAAAATAATAAAAAAAGTCAAGACTGAAAAATCTTGACTTTATTATTTTGATAAGTTTTTGCGGCCATTTTTTCTTGAGAATTATTCCTTCATCTTCGCAATCACATCAATTCCGCCTTTTGTTTTGTCACCAATTTTGCAGATTATTTCCGTGTCTAAAGGAAGAAAAACATCCATCCTCGAACCGAATTTGATGAAACCAAATTCGTGTCCTGCTTTAGCTTGATCGCCTTCTTTGCAATAGAAAACAATTCTTCGCGCCACATAACCCGCAATTTGACGGAACACAACTTTATGGTTGGTCAAACTTTCCACAGCAACCGTTGTCCTTTCGTTTTCGGTAGAGGATTTTTCGTGCCATGCAACCAAATATTTCCCCGGATGATATTTCTTGTAAATCACTTTTCCGGAAACAGGGAAGCGACAAATATGAACATTTAAAGGTGACATAAAGATAGAAACCTGAATCGCTTTCTCTTTTAGAAATTCGTCTTCATCTACTTCTTTAATCATCACCACTTTTCCGTCAACAGGTGCGATCACATTTTCACGGTGGTCCTGAATATCACGGTTTGGAACTCGGAAAAACCAAAAAACCAAGCCGTAAATAATAAGCAACGGAATGATGATTAAAAGCGACCAATTTTGAAGAAAATGAACGGAAAGGAAAGCTACAACAGCAAAAATAATACTTGCAACGATGATGGTTCCTTTGGATTCTTTATGTAGTTTCATGAAATTTTTAAATAAATTTTTCTAAAATAAAGTACAAATATACAACAGGAGCTACGATAATAAAACTGTCTAAACGATCGAGAATTCCACCGTGACCGGGAATAATGTTTCCTGAATCTTTTACACCGAAAGTTCTCTTCAGCTGACTTTCCACCAAATCACCAAGCGGAGCGAACACGGAAACTAAAAATCCTACAACCATCCAATTTCCACGCAAATCGGGATGAAATTTTTCAACGAAAAAAGAAAGGATTAAAGTTAAAATCACGCCGCCTGCAAAACCTTCCCAAGTTTTTTTAGGTGAAATTTTTGGTGCCATTTTATGTTTCCCCAAAAATCTTCCGGTTAAATAAGCAAATGTATCGCTACTCCAAATCAATATGAATAAAAAGAAAACTTCTAAGGTGAAAGTATTTTCAACACTATAAAATTTTGGTAATCCCAAAGCAAAACCAAAAGGAAGCGCTGTGTATATAACTGTAAAAATCAATTTTCCGTTATCATAGTATAATTCCTTTGGAAATCTGAAAAGCGTAATAACTGCGATGAGGATTAAAGAAAGTGCAAGTATCTCGGATAAGTTAAAATCAAAATAAAATCCATGCTGAAAATATCTTTTTGAAAACCGGTAAAAAACCAAAACAATCACCGGAAAAACCAGCCATTTTTCCCAACTTTTTGGATCGAACTTCATCATCTTCACGCATTCCCACGCTCCTACAAAAAGAAAAAGAGTAATCAATCCGTAATAAAGATTTTGCTGCTGAACAAGGTTTGGTGAAATTTTCCCCAACATTTCCGAACCAAGTGGAGTGGTGCAAAATATAACGACGAACGCATAAAGAAGTCCACCAAAAGTTCGTTGAATTAAATTTTTGTCCAAAATTTTAATGATTAAAAGTTAAGAAATATCATTGCTTTAGGTGATAATAAAAAGCCCAAAGCGATTAGTCTTCGAGCAAAAGTAAGAAAAGTTTGGTATTGTCTTTATTCGGCGTGTCGAGTTTTGAATTGCTTCCGCTGATTGACGTGAGATTTCTGATGTTACCGTTTCGTTTGATTTTTCCCATCGCATCGTTCAGATTCGTCACAATCTGTGAAACATTCGCCATGATGATAATTTTTTCAGGTAATCTCGAGGAATGATAATGAAGAATATTGTTGTGTGAAAGCATAATTCTGCCGTCATAAGCAATCAGATATTCGCAAGTGATGAAAGCGCAATCGTTGAAAAGCTCGAGCTCTTTGGTGTAAGGAACTTTCACCACATCGAGGAAATTTTTTAAATCGTGATCCCAACAGAAAACCGACTTGATGTCCTCAATTTTCAGAATATGATTAAGTGTTTGAAGCGCTTCAGCTTCATCCGCACAATAATTAAAGAAACCGCCGGAATGCGTAAAAAGTTGCGCAAACTTATAGTCAAGATCGGCATTTTTCAACTGATCCCCCAATTTTATCAGGTCCTGATTTTCTTCTTCTTCAGGCTGATTTAAAATTTTACCGACAATTTTCTTAAATAGACTCAATTTCTGCTTTTTATGCGAAAGTTATACAAAAATAGAAAATATTTGCTTATAGATTAAATTTAATAAAAAAATCCTGACTGTTTGTGTAAAACGAAAACAGTCAGGAATATATTTTAGTTAAAGTTGTGTATTCGATTCTGGAGCCTGAACCGTTTCCGGAGCAGGACTTTCATCAGGAACAGAAAGTTCTTCGTCTTGCGTTGCAGAAACAGGATGTTCCGTCAATTCAGGATCCCATGCTCTTTGTCCGAAAACTTCCTCCAAATCTTCACGGAAAATTACTTCTTTCTCTAAAAGTTTACCTGCTAAAGCATCCAATTTATCTTTGTTTTCAGCAAGAATTTGTAATGCTCTTTGGTATTGGGTTTCAATGATTTTTGAAATTTCTTCATCAATCATTTTCGCGGTTTGGTCAGAATATGGTTTCCCGAAACTGTACTCCGATTGTCCCGAACTGTCGTAATAAGAGATGTTTCCGAGCTTATCGTTCAATCCATAAATCGTTACCATTGCTTGAGCTTGCTTCGTCACTCTTTCCAAATCAGAAAGCGCACCTGTAGAAATATTACCAAAAATCGTTTGTTCTGCGGCTCTTCCTCCCAAAGTTGCACAAAGTTCATCATTCATTTGTTCCGTCGTCGTCAACTGTCTTTCTTCAGGAAGATACCATGCTGCACCAAGTGAACGTCCTCTTGGAACAATCGTCACTTTCAAAAGTGGAGCGGCATGTTCCACCAACCAAGAAATGGTTGCGTGACCTGCTTCGTGATAAGCAACTCTTCTTTTTTCGGAAGGTTTTATGGCTTTATTTTTCTTCTCAAGTCCGCCGATAATTCTGTCAACTGCATCAAGGAAATCTTGCTTGTCTACGGATTCGTGGCCGTTTCTTGCAGCGATTAATGCAGCTTCGTTACAAACATTCGCAATGTCTGCACCCGAAAATCCAGGAGTTTGTTTTGCCAAAAATTCTCGGTCGATATCGGGACTTAATTTTATTTTCGCTAAATGAACGTCAAAAATTTGTTTTCTTTCGTGAAGTTCCGGTAAATCCACATAAATTGAACGGTCAAATCTTCCTGCTCTCATTAATGCCTTATCCAAAATATCGGCACGGTTTGTTGCTGCCATTACGATAACGTTGGTGTCGGTTCCGAAACCGTCCATTTCGGTAAGCAACTGATTTAAAGTGTTTTCTCTTTCATCGTTTCCGCCCGTGAAATTACCTTTTCCTCTTGCTCTACCAATCGCGTCAATCTCGTCAATAAAGATGATTGCGGGGGATTTTGCTTTCGCCTGTGCAAATAAATCACGAACTCTCGATGCTCCAACTCCCACAAACATTTCAACGAAATCGGAACCAGAAAGTGAGAAGAACGGAACTTTCGCTTCACCTGCAACCGCTTTTGCCAACAATGTTTTTCCTGTTCCGGGAGGACCGACTAACAAGACACCTTTCGGAATTTTACCGCCGAGTTTCGTGTATTTTTCAGAATTTTTAAGGAAATCCACCACTTCCTGAACTTCTTCTTTTGCCCCTTCTAAACCTGCGACATCTTTGAAAGTAACCTGTACTTTATCTTTCTCGTCAAAAAGTTTTGCACGTGATTTTCCGATGGAGAAAATTTGTCCACCGGGACCGCCGCTTCCGCCCATCATTCTTCGGAAAATAACGAAGTAGAATAATGCCATAATTGCAATCCAAAACAAAGCGGTGAAAAGCAATTCCGTCATTGGATTTTTACCCATTCCATAATCTTTGGTCGTGGTGATTTGTGGGTTCTCCGCTTTAATTTTATCAAATTTTTCCAGGAATAATTTGATGTCGCCATAGCTGAAAGTATAATCAGGTTTTGGGCCTAAATTGAAGTCGAAAGCCGACATCGGACTGTTATCTTTTTTAGTCGTTTGTACTGCTTCTGCAGCTTTTGCCTGTTTGGTCAGGAAAACGTCTGCTTTTTCGGTGTCCTTATAAATTAAAACATCCTGAACTTTTCCTTCGCTCATCAGTTTATAGAATCCTTCCTCATCAATAGTGTTCAGCGCGGTTTCGCTATTCATGTTCGAGAAGAAAAAGAGCAGAATCGCGCCAATCGCTATCGGGAAAAACCAATTAAATCCTTTATTGTTGTTCATATCTTTTTTATAAAATTTTTGACGAAAAAAACTTCCGTCAAATATCAAATTGTTAATTTTCTATTTTGGTGATTTGCGCATCGCCCCAAAGTTCCTCAATCTCGTAATATTCACGGATTGAACGTTGGAAAACGTGTACCACAACGGAAACGTAATCAAGAAGAACCCACATTGCGTTTTCTGTTCCTTCTACGTGCCATGGACGGTCTTGTAAATCGTTTCTTACCTTTTTTTCGATGTTTCCTGCGATTGCAGAAACTTGTGTATTGGAGTTACCGCTGCAGATAATGAAGGTTTCCGCCACGGAATTTTCTATTTTAGAGAGGTCGAAAACCATAATGTCTTCCCCTTTTGTATCCTGTATTGCGTCTACGATTTTATCGATAAGCAGTTGCTTTTCTATAGTTTTACTCATTAAAAATTTTGTATAATCTGCAAATTTATTGTTTTTTTATTTAATTTATCCCAAATTTACCGTTTCTAACTCTTAAAGTTTTCCTAAAATGGCTTCGGTTTTATACCTTAAAGAATGCGCTTCTACGAATGACGAAATAGAATCGTTTTTACTTTACGGGCAGTCAGAAATTCAGGCAATTTGTACTTTTAATCAAACCCAAGGAAAAGGACAGTACGGAAATTCTTGGGAATCGCCCGAAAATTTGAACGTTGCGTATTCTTTAGCCATTCCTTCGGAAAAAATTAAAGTACGCGGAAATTTACTCAATTTTCATACCGCGATAATTCTGAGAGATTTTCTTGCCAATCTGACAAAAACGGAGGCTGCAATTAAATGGCCCAATGATTTGATTATTAAAAATAAAAAGGTTTCGGGGATTTTAATTGAAAAGAAAACGATGAACGAAAAATCTTATTTCATTATCGGAATTGGATTGAATGTTCTGCAGGAAAACTTTGAAAATCTTCCAAAAGCGGGTTCTCTACTGACGCAGACGGGAATTCAGTTTAATCTTGAAGATTTAACGAATCAACTTCATGAGTTTATTTTAAATCATATTTCAGAAGGAATTACTGATGAAAATCTTTTAGCAAAACTCAATGAAAATTTATTCAGAAAAGATTTGGTTTCCGTTTTTGAAATTAAGGGATTAAGACAAAATGGCATCATCCAAAATGTAGACGAAAACGGATTTTTGTGGGTGGATTTGGAGAATGAAGGATTAAAGAGATTTTTTCACAAGGAAATTGAACTTCTTTACTGATTCGCTCTCTTAAAATAAAGATACAGCGCAACAGGCCCGAAAACCAAATTGGGAAGCCACATCGCAAAAAGAGGAGTTAAAGTTTTGTTCGCTGAAACTACTTTTAAAACCTCAAAAGAAAACACAAAAACAAATGCCAACGCAATTCCGATTGCGAGATTCAGACCAAGTCCGCCACGTTTTTTTTGTGACGATAAAGACAGTCCCAAAAACGTGAGAATGATTACCGAAACAGGCATTGAAGTCCTTTGATAAAGCTCATTCAAATAATTGTTCAAATTTGCGTTACCCTTTTCTTTTTCACGGTCGATAAATCTGATAAGTTCGGGGGTGGTTTTGTTCTGACCTAATAAAACATCGGGAAAAAGTTCTTCAGGAGGATGCCCGAAACCTTTGTTCATGGTATTTCCGTTTCCGAGTTTTTCTGTATCGTCTTTGTTGATGGTTTTTTCGAGGTAATTGTTCAGAACAAAATGATTTTTTTTGTTTTCCCAATAAAAATCGTTGGCGTTGAGTTGGTAAATTAATCTTCGGTTTTTGTCGAATTTCTGATAGATAAATCCTGAACCGCGTTTTTCTTTTTTGTTATAACTCTTCAGAAAAATATATTCGGTTTTTGAAAGTTGTGTGGAAACTTCTGAACTTCCCGTAAATTCATCCCTGTTTAGAGCGCTATAAGTGTAGGGTTCAAGTTCATTTTTCTTGATGTTTGCCAGAGGAAGAACAAAATGATTCAGTAGTAACGCAACTATCGCAATAAATCCCGACGTAATTAAATAAGGTCTCGCAAATCGGTGGAAACTTGCGCCCGAACTGATAATCGCGACAATCTCTGTATTATTGGCAATCCTCGAAGTGAAGAAAATCACCGAAATAAAAACTAGAATCGACATGAACGTAATGATCAGATTGATAATCCAATACGGATAAAAATTGATGAGGAATTCATTTACCGTAAATCCGTTGGACTCAATTCTTGGAGCTTTTGCCTGAACATCAATCACCAAAACAATAATCGTCAACAAACCCAACATGAACCCGAAAGTTCCGAGGTATTTTTTGATGATATATAAGTCGATGATTTTCACAATACTATAAATGATGATTGATAAATGATAATTGGTCGGGTTTTCGGTGATTTTAAAGTTTGATTATTCAATGGAATTATTAATTATCCCTTCTTAATTCTCAATTGATTTAAAGCCTTTGTTTTAAAACAGGAACAACCGAGTCTTTCCACTCATAAAAATCTCCCTGCAAAATATGTTCTCTCGCTACTTTTACCAAATCCAAATAAAATGCAAGGTTGTGAACCGAAGCAATCTGTTTTGCCAAATATTCCTTGGCTACAAACAAATGACGAACATACGCTTTGGAATATTCCGAATCTACATAACTCGTTCCGAACTCGTCCAAAGGTGAAAAATCATTTTTCCATTTTTCGTTTTTCATGTTCATCACGCCTTTCCAGGTAAAAAGCATTGCGTTTCTCGCGTTTCTTGTGGGCATCACGCAATCCATCATGTCGATTCCTAAACCAATGGATTCCAAAATATTCCACGGCGTTCCAACTCCCATTAAATATCGTGGTTTTTCTTTAGGTAAAATATCGGTGACTTCATCGGTGATTCGGTACATTTCTTCTTCGGGTTCACCAACAGAAAGTCCGCCAATTGCATTTCCTTCTGCGTTTTGTTCGGAAATAAATTCCGCCGAAATTTTTCTTAAATCCGAATAAGTGGAACCTTGAACAATAGGAAAAAGTCTTTGTTTGTGCCGATAAATTTCAGGGTTTTCATTGGTCCAATCGATGCATCTTTTCAACCATCGGTGCGTCATTTCCATGGAGGTTTTTGCTAAATTGTATTCGCAAGGATAAGGAGTACATTCGTCAAAAGCCATGAAAATATCTGCACCGATTTGCCTTTGGATTTCCATTGATTTTTCGGGTGAGATAAAGTGGAAACTACCATCGATATGCGATTTGAATTTCACACCTTCCTCGCTCATTTTTCTACTTGCAGAAAGCGAAAAAACCTGATAACCACCCGAATCCGTAAGAATCGGCAAATCCCAATTCATGAATTTGTGAAGTCCGCCCGCTTCTTGCATCACCTCCATTTTTGGACGGAGATAAAGATGATAGGTGTTTCCTAAAATAATTTGCGCTTTGATGTCTTCTTTCAGTTCTCTTTGATGAACCGTTTTCACGGAAGCCACCGTTCCTACAGGCATAAAAATAGGCGTTTGAATTTCACCGTGGTTGGTAGAAATGGTTCCTGCTCTCGCTTTTCCTGTGGTAGTTTTATTGATTTCGAAAAATTTGGACATATATTTATCTTGCAAATGCAGGTACGTTTTTGGTTTCTTTTAATTTTTTCTCGATGTACATTTTTGCGGCGGGGTCTTTTTCTAAAATAATTTCCTGTGCATTGTTCAGGATTTTTTCTAAATCTCCTGTCGCGGTGTAATATTTATAACTCTCGCTGAAATCGATCCCTTTAATTTTATATTTTTTTAAAGTAAATCGGGTCGCGTTTTCCATGTCGGTTTGCGGATTGATGTTTCCCATCTGTTCATTCATCGCGAATTCTGCGATAATTTCCGACATTTTATCTTTCGGAATCAAATTTTTTGGTTCATCAATCAATTGAGAACAACTCATTATTAAAAACGAAAAAATCATCAACATCCAATTTCTCATAATTTTCCGATCAGCGATTTCCATTTTAAATTTAATACTCCGAAAACGGCTTCGTGAATGATTCCCCCGTTCATCTTACTTTCGCCCAATTCTCTGTTGGTGAAGATGATGGGAACTTCAACGATTTTAAAACCTTTCGCAAAAGCTCTGAATTTCATTTCAATTTGAAAGCCGTACCCTTTTAATTCAATTTTATCCAAACCGATTTCCTCCAAAACTTTTCTTGAAAAACAGACAAATCCCGCCGTTGTATCATGAATGGGAAATCCCAAAATGGTTCGCGTATAAATCGACGCGCCATAAGAAAGCAAAACTCTGCCCATTGGCCAATTCACCACATTTACCCCTTTGGAATATCTTGAACCGATGGTCATATCCGCATTTTTACAGGCTTCATAAAGGCGAATCAAATCTTTCGGATTGTGCGAAAAATCGGCATCCATCTCAAAAATGTAGTCGTAATCTCTTTCAAGCGCCCATTTGAAACCGTGGATGTAGGCTTTTCCTAAACCATCTTTAATTTTTCTTTCGGTCAAAAAAAGTTGGGTTGGATAAAGGTTTTGTAATCTTTTTACGATTTCTGCAGTTCCGTCGGGAGAAGAATCGTCCACAATCAGGATATGAAAATCCTCGTTCAACGCCACTACTGCGGAAATAATATTTTCAATATTTTCCTTTTCGTTGTAAGTTGGGATGATGACGAGTTTTTTCACTTGAAATTTAATTTGCAAAGATAAATAAATATGCGGGATGTTGAATGCGGGAAGTTGGGTGCAAATCGCTTTGTTGTGTTAAATATTTTGTAAAATTTTTAACTGAAAGTGAAAGCAGATTTCAGAAAGCGAATTTTCCTTACTTTTGCAAAAAATTACAAATTGGTAAGAATTACGCAGCAAAACGATTGGGTGGTATTCATTTTGGTCGGCTGTATTTTCCTTTATATTTTCATGCTTCTTTCGTTGCAGAGGGATTCTTCGGTGAAGGAATTCTTGTTGCAGAAATTTGCTGATGCCTCTAATAATTTTTTGAGTTGGCTGATTATCAGCTTTGTATTTGTGCTTGTTTTTTCCACTTTTGTTTCACAATATATTCCGATCGTCCCGAAAAAAATCAGCGACATACAAGTTTTAGGTTTTGAACTGAACAAATTTGGATTCACCTTTATCACAGTTCTTGGATTTTATTTTATCAAAAATATTTTATCTTACCTTTTCTATGCAGGAACGGGAACGGTAAAAAAATGGGAGATTTTTTATTTCACAGCCTCAAAATTTTACTTTGTCTTTTCGGTAGTTTTGATGATTTTTTGTCTGATTAACTATTTCTACAATATTGATAAAATTATTGCTTTTGACTTTTTTGCAGGCGTTATTTTATTGTTTTTCGTTTTCAAACAGATGTTTTATATCTTCAACAAGAACAACATATTGCCTCAAAAATGGTATTATAAATTTTTGTATATTTGCACCCTCCAAATTATACCTGTTTTGGTGCTTTGGAAAGTATTATTTTTTTAATGATTATTGATGATTGAACGCATCGAAAACCTTCTGTATAAAATCAGATTTGGAATTTGAGACGCTCATCTGAAAATAAAAACAGTAAGTAAAACAGATGAAAATTAAGTCTATTTTGGTTTCACAACCTGCACCGAACGAATCTTCCCCGTATCTGGAGATGGCTAAAAAAGAAAAAATCAAGATTGATTTTAAACCTTTTATCCACGTTGAAGGTGTAGATGCAAAGGAATTGAGAACACAAAAAATTGACCTTTCGCAATATTCGGGGGTGATTTTCACAAGCAAAAATGCGGTGGACCATTATTTTCGTCTTGCAGAGGAAATGCGTTTCGCCGTTCCTGATTCAATGAGATACCTTTGTCAGTCGGAAGCGATTGCAAATTATCTTCAAAAACACATCGTTTACAGAAAGAGAAAAATTGCATTTGGTGAGAAAAATTTTGCTGATTTAATGCCGCTTTTCAAGAAATTTCCAAGCGAAAAATATCTTTTGCCTGCTGCAGACGTTTTAAGTCCCGATGTGGTAAAAGTGCTTGAATCTTCCCCAATTGATTGGACGAGAGCGACGATGTACAGAACAGTTTGCAGCGATTTGAGCGATACAAAAGTGAGCGATTACGACATGTTGGTTTTCTTCAGTCCGCAAGGTATTCGTTCTTTAGGTCAAAATTTTAAAGACTTTAAGCAAAACGACACCAAAATTGCCGTTTTCGGTGCAACGACAGAACAGGCGGCAAAAGACGCAGGTTTAAGAGTGGACGTGATGGCTCCAAGCAAAGAAACTCCGTCGATGACGATGGCGATTGAGAAATACATCAGAAATATGAATAAATAATTTCTCGATAAAAATATTTAAAAGCCGTTTTTTCAGTTCTGAAGAACGGTTTTTTATTTTAATTAAATGTTAACTTTACGGGATTTTATTTTTAAAATCGCAACAATATTATAACTAATGAACGCTCCCAAAGCAAAAAAAATAGAAAAAATTCTAGAAATCCACGGTGATCAGCGCATCGACAATTATTTTTGGATGAATGAAAGAGAAAATCCCGAAGTCACCCAATATTTGGAAGAGGAGAATGCGTACTGTGATTTCGTGATGAAGGATACCGAAAATTTTCAGCAGGAACTTTTCGATGAAATGAAGTCCAGATATAAAGAAGACGACCAATCTTTGCCCTATTTTTTCAATGAATATTGGTACATCGTTCGTTTTGAAATTGGGAAAGAATATCCCATTTTCAGCAGAAAATTTCAGACTTTAGAACAGGAGGAAGAAATTTTGTTGGATGTAAACATTTTAGCGGAAGGACAAAAATTCTTTGAAGTAGGAAGTGTCGCAGTTTCTCCCAACAATAAACTGATGACTTTTTCCACGGATAATATGGGAAGGAGAATCTATAACATTCAGTTCAAAAATTTAGAAACGGGCGAAATTCTTCAGGACCAAATCGCAAACACAACGGGAAAAGCAGTTTGGGCGAATGATAACGAACATATTTTCTACATCAGGAAAGATAAAAATCTGCGCGCTTTTCAAGTTTTTATGCATCAACTCGGGACGGATTCTTCGCAAGATGTTTTGGTTTTTCATGAAGAAGATGACACTTTTGATGTGAATATTTTTAAATCGAAGTCGCTTGAATATATTTTTATTTCGAGTTCGAGCACGATTTCCGACGAACAGAGATTTATTCCAGCAGACGATGTTTTGGCAGAATGGAAAATCGTGCAGCCAAGAATGGATGATTTGGAATATTCGGTGGAACATTTTGAGGACGAATTCTACATCATTACCAATGCAGATCTAGCAACCAACTTCAAAATCGTGAAAACCAAAGTCGCAACTCCCGAAATGAAAAATTGGGAAGATGTGATTCCGCACCGAAAAGATGTTTTGTTGGAAGGGTTTGAAATTTTTAGAAATTATTTGGTGCTTGAGGAAAGAAAAGAAGGGCTTTTACAAATCAAAATTATTGATAATCAAACAAATACTTCCCATTATCTTCCGTTTTCAGACCCAACTTATACCGCATATATCGGTTTGAATTTAGAGTTCGACACCGAAAAATTGCGTTACGGTTACACTTCCTTGACAAAACCCAATTCAACTTTCGAATATAATATGAAGGAAAAAACCACTGAACTCTTGAAACAACAAGAAGTTTTAGGCGGAAAATTCCTTCCCGAAAATTATGTTTCCGAAAGAATTTGGGCGCCATCAAGAGATGGAAAATCAAAAGTTCCGATTTCTTTGGTTTATCACAAAGACACCAAAAAATCTGCTGAAACTCCGCTTCTACTTTACGGCTACGGAAGTTACGGGCATACAGTGGATGCAAGTTTTTCCAATGTTCGGTTGTCGATTTTGGACAGAGGTTTTATTTACGGAATTGCACATATTCGCGGCGGGGAATATTTGGGAAGAGAATGGTATGAAGACGGAAAAATGCTGAAAAAGAAAAACACTTTTTTTGATTTCATCGATGCTGCGAAATTTTTGGTGGAAGAAAATTACACTTCGTCGAAACATCTTTACGCAATGGGTGGTTCTGCAGGTGGACTTTTGGTTGGAGCCGTCATTAATTATGAACCCAATCTTTTTAACGGAGTTGTAGCGCAAGTTCCTTTTGTGGATGTGGTGACAACGATGTTGGATGAAGAAATTCCGTTAACTACAGGAGAATTCGACGAGTGGGGAAATCCGAAAAAGAAAAAATATTACGAGTACGTGAAATCGTATTCGCCGTATGACAATGTAGAAGCGAAAAACTATCCCAATATTTTGATTACCACAGGATTGCACGATTCACAGGTTCAATATTGGGAACCCGCCAAATGGACGGCGAAACTTCGGGAGTTGAAAACCGATCAAAATATTTTAGTTTTCAAAACCGATATGAGTTCAGGACACGGTGGAGCAAGTGGAAGATTTGAGTCGCTGAAAGAAGATGCGTTGGAATATGCGTTTTTGATGAAATTGGAAAACAAATTATAATTAATATCGCCACGAATGCACGAATTTTTCACTTATTATAATGATTAGTGCATTAGTGGCAGCAAAGTATATGACTGAAGCAGAATTATGGAGCAAGGTTGAAGAATTTTTCGTTGAAAATTTCGATACCGACAAACATCCGCAAATTGACACGATTTTATTTTTAATCGGCGTTCAGGAATTGGGAAGCGGCCAACAAAAATACACGAAAGACGACAAGTTAAACATCCTGCACATCGCAGTTTGCAGGTTGCTTGAGCCGTTTGGTTACTATAAATTTTCTCATTACGACGAAGATGGTTATCCGCATTTCGATGAGGTAGAAAAATTGCCTGAACTGAAACCGAACGAGCAACAAATTTTAATGAAAAAAGCGGTAATTCAATACTTTATGGATGAAGGATTGTTTTGAAGTCATTGTCAGAAAAAATCAGGAAGCAGTCTGCTAAATAAATTCTCCTAATTTCCTCTTACAATCTCTTCCAACTGATTGAGCTGCATTTTAAAGCCTTCTTCAAAACCCATTTCTAAAATCTGTTTCATATCGTCCAACGAATTGAAATAAATATTGAAGGTCAGTTTTGTTCCCTGTTCGATTCCGGTAAAACCAATCAACCAATTCAGTTTTGGCAAGTCGGTATTGATATTTCCGTTCTCATCGGTGAAAAAATCTGAAACGGCAATGCTTCGGTGAGGATTGATTTCCTGATAATTCAATCCCGCAAAATGTTTTTCGTTTTCGGGACTTACCATGGCGTAGTTCCAGCTTCCGCCTTCTCTAAAATCCATTTTTTGGGTTTCGCATTTCCATGGTTTTGGAGCCCACCATTTTTCGAGTAATTCTACTTTGGTGTAATTTTCCCAAATTACCGACACATCGGTTGGGTAAACTTTCATGATGTACAAAGAAAGCTGTTCTTCGTCTTTGGTAAAGGTGATTGGTGAATTCATATTGGCGATTTTATAGTTTCAAATTTACATTTATTTCCATTAATCAAAGAAATTTCAATTATTTACAATAAAATGTTAAAAGTCACGTTTTTAAGAAATATTTAATAAAATATTGGTTTTAAATTTGCTTTTATATTCTTAAAATCAGTAATTTTAACAATTGAAATTTAAAATAGGAGATGAATAATAAGTTTATTCCGTTTATTTCTGTGCTGATGACGATTTCACTTATTGTGTTCGTTGTATTGCAGTTTTATTGGATAAAGGAATTGTATACCGCGCTTAACCAGGAATTTTCTAATAAAGTGTATTCCGCTATGGAATCTTCCACCCAAAAAGTGGCGCAACTGGAAGTTGATAAATATTTGAATCAGGAATACAAAAATTTTGGTAAAAACGTAGTTGCAGGAAACGGAACCCAGCCAACGCAAACCTATATTCAGCAGAATACGGATTCGGCAAACCGTTCTACGATTACTTTTCAGAAAAGTATTGTGGAAAGTCAAAACATTCCGATTTCAAGAAGAGGCGACAGTTTGAAGTTGACCAAACTCTATACTGATGAAGGAATTTTAAAAATCAAAAAAGAAAATACTTCCGAACCTTTGACGGCGCAACTGAGCAAAGACATCAACAACAATACTTATGCGTTGAGGGAATTTGCAAAGCTGAGCGCGTCCAGTTTGCCGATTGAAAAAAGGGTGGACGAAAAAACATTGGATTCGGTTTTAACCCAAGAATTGAAATTAAATGGTTTAAATACGAAATTCGGTTTCGCGGTAATGAACAATAAAAATGAACTCACTAAAATTACCAGTAAGATTTTCAATGAGAAAAAAAATAAAGATAGTTACACGTATCCACTTTTTACCGATAGTAAAGACAGAACACTTTATACGCTTGCTTTAGTTTTTCCGGATGATGATTATTATTTGGCGAAGAACAATTTGCCAATGTTGTTGGGAACCATTATGTCGCTTCTTACGATTTTAGGGATTTACATCATCTCCATCAATTACATGATGCGACAGAAAAAAATTGCTGAGGTGAAAACAGACTTCATCAATAATATGTCGCATGAGTTCAAAACGCCTTTAGCAACGATTTCTGTGGCGACGGATTCTTTGGCGAACGACAAAATCGCGACCAATCCCGAAAAGGTAAAATATTATTCAGGACTCATTAAACAGGAAAACTTGCGCATGAAAAAGCAGGTGGAAAACGTCCTGAACATGTCCAAATTAGAACGAAATGAGGTGAAACTTTTCTTGAAGGAAACCGATGTTCGTTCTTTAATCAAAGAAATCACGGAATCTTTCGGATTGATTGTCGCTCAAAGAAACGGAACTTTAACGCAAGAATTCAACACGCAGAAATATGTTTTTAAAATTGATGAATTTCACTTTTCAAATGCGTTGGTGAACTTGCTCGATAATGCGAATAAGTATTCCCCTGAAAATCCCGAAATCACTGTTAGAACAAGAAACGAAGGTAATTGGTACGTGATAGAAATTTCCGACAAAGGAATGGGAATGGACATTGAGAATAGAAACAAAATCTTTGAAAAATTCTTCCGCGAGGAAACGGGAAATATTCATAATGTAAAAGGACAAGGACTTGGTTTGTCTTATGTGAAGAAAATCATCGAGCTCCATAAAGGTCAGATTTCAGTGGAATCCGCGAAAGGGAAGGGAAGTACGTTTGTGGTGAAACTTCCGATGGGTTGATTATGTGAATAGTGAATTCGCTTCGCGGTGAATGGTGAATTTTCCACAAGAGTTAGAGCGATTTTTATTGCTGAACGCCGAAAGCAAATTTTAAACTTTAAACAAAAAAAAAGATATGAGCAACAGAATCTTATTAGTAGAAGACGACCAAAGTTTTGGTGCGGTTTTGAAAGATTATTTAACGATAAATAATTTTGAAGTTACCCTCGCTACAGACGGCGAACAAGGGTTGAAAGAATTTACGGAAAACGAATTCGATATTTGTATTTTCGATGTGATGATGCCTAAAAAAGACGGATTTTCTTTGGCGGAAGACGTGAAAAGAATTGATAAAAACACCCCGATTATTTTCCTCACCGCAAGAAATATGCGTGAAGATATCTTGAAAGGTTACCAAATCGGAGCCGATGATTATATTACGAAACCTTTTGACACAGAGCTTTTGCTGTATAAAATCAAGGCGATTCTTCAAAGAAGTACAGTGGTTGAAGATGACGAACAGGAACAGTTCAAAATCAGCAACATTTTCTTTGACTCGATGTTGAGACAGTTGAGAGTAGGAGATAACGAGTACAAACTTTCACCAAAGGAAAACGAATTGTTGAAACTTCTGTGCATGCACAGAAATGATTTCATGCCGAGAGATTTGGCACTGAGAAAAATTTGGAAAAAGGAAAATTACTTTACCGCACGAAGTATGGATGTTTACATCGCGAAGCTCCGTAAACTGTTGAAGGAAGATGACGGTTTGGAAATCATCAACGTTCATGGTGAAGGTTTCAGACTGTTGGTGAAGAATTAGTGTAATCACAACATAAACAAAAAGTTCGGAAATTTTCCGAACTTTTTTATTTCTAATAAAAAGTAATTTTCAAATTATTTTGCTTCCACGCAGAAAACTCGGTATTGAATTGCCAAAGCGGATTTGAAGTACTGTCTGATTTTTGACAAATCTCCTGCCGCACTTTGTTTGGTAAGGTAACTTCCAGCCATTACTTTATAATTTGGTCTTAAAGAAGCGTCTATTTCCACTTTCATGTTTGGGAATCTTCTTCTGAAATACATCCCAACTTCTCTAGCTTCCTCATTGCTTTTTACCACCGCTAACTGAATTTTGTAGCCCATAATTCTTGGGTTTCTACGGCAAATTTCAGCTTGGGAAAGTTCTCTTTCTGGAACAACAATTTTAGGTGTAGTTGTTCTAGGTGTAGAATCCGAATCGTCATTCCAAGTTTTTCCTGAACCTGTATTGCTGGTTTTAGTGGCGCATTTATCTTCAATATTGCCTATCAAATCGTCAATTCTTTTATCCATAGAAATGGAAAGAGGCGTTCCCGCAATCGTGTCGTTTTTTACAACTTGCTGTGCGTCAATTTGATTAATGGAGAATAAGGATAGAACTGCAATTATTTTAAGAATATATTTCATCAACTATTTATTTTGGGCAAATTTAATACAAATAAAATTTATACCAATCTTTGTTATTTAGAACGGTTACAAATTAAATGAAATGACGAAAAGCAGACGCTGTTGCTGTTAAATTTCTGTTAAAAGTCTTATTTTTGCCAAATTGAAAAGTAAACTCAATACATTTTAACAACCCAAGATTTTATAAATGATTAGTTGGAGAAAGCATTACAAAAGGGGTCTGATTGCAATAGGACTGTTGTTATCGACCAGTGCTTCTATTTACGCTCAAGGAGATGCCAAAAACGGTGAAAAGCTTTTCAAAGCGAACTGTACGGCGTGTCACGCATTAGACAAACAACTTGTGGGACCTGCTTTAGGCGGCGTAGTAGACAGACTCAAAAAAGAGCAGAATCTGGATACAGACTGGCTGCACAAGTGGATCAAAGACAACGAAGCGCTCCGTAAATCTGGAGATAAATATGCAAACGAAGTTTTTGAAAAGTTCAACAAAACGGCGATGACTCCGTTTCCTAGTCTTTCCGACCAGGATATTACCGATATTTTAGAGTACACTACTAATCCACCTGCACCAGAACCAGCTGCAGATGCTGCAACTGCTACTGACGCAAATTCAGTTCAGGCAATTGAAGCGGCTAAAAAAGAGTCGATGAATTCTAAAATCATCCTGATTTCTTTGGCTGCGATTGGCGGACTTCTTCTTTGGTTGCTTCTTAAATTAAGACAGCTCGTAAAACTTCAGCAAACGGATGAATTAGCGGGTCTTAATGCTACAAGAGCTTATTCATTCGCAGATCTTTACAAAAAATACCATTATGTAGGAAAGGGAATCCTCGTTCTTCTTGGAATCTTTGCTGCATACGGAATTTGGAACTGGTTGATGTGGATTGGTGTTTACAAAGGCTACAAACCTGAACAACCTATTTATTTCTCTCATAAAATTCACGCAGGTGAGAATAAAATCGATTGTCAACTTTGTCACTCATCAGCAAAATATGGTAAGGTTTCTGAAATTCCTTCCATGAATGTTTGTATGAACTGCCACCGAAATATTTCCGAGTACAAAGGAAAATACATGGAGCCAGGAAAAGACAAGGCTTTCTACGACGGTGAAATTCAAAAAATATACGCTGCAACAGGTTGGGATCCAGCTACACAGCAATATACTGGAAAAACCAAACCAGTGGAATGGGTAAGAATTCACAATATGCCTGATTTCGTGTACTTTAATCACGCTCAACACGTTGTTGCAGGTGAACAGGCGATTATCAATTCATACAACAAAAAAAATCCTGAGGCTAAAATCGATGTGGTTTGTAAAGCTTGTCACGGACAAGTGGACACCATGAACGTGGTGCAAATGGCAAACGACTTCACAATGGGATGGTGTATCGAATGTCACAGAACAACAGAAGTTGATATGAACAACGGTTATAATAAAGAGTACTTCAAAAATCTACACGAGAAACTGAAAAAACAGTATCCAAAATCTGAAGGTAAGATTACAGTAGATGCAATTGGAGGTCTTGAGTGTGGTAAATGTCATTATTAATAACGAAAAATTAGAAGTATCAATGGCTTCAAATAAAATACAATTCAGAAGTATTCACGAATTAGAAGACCCAACTTTGACAGGAAGGTTGGCTCAAAAGGAGTTCCTTCAGGAAATTCCCGTGGATGAACAAACAGGTGAATTAAAACCTAATGAGTCGGAATCCACAGGAACTTCAAGAAGAGATTTCCTTAAACTTTTAGGATTTTCTACCGCTGCAGTTACTTTGGCTGCGTGTGAAGCGCCGGTGATCAAAACAATTCCGTATGTGGTAAAACCGCACGAAATTATTCCAGGTGTTCCTAATTATTACGCATCCACTTATTTTGACGGGTACGATTTCGCAAGTGTTTTAGTAAAGACAAGGGAAGGAAGACCAATCAAAATTGAACCGAATCCAATGGCAAACGGTTTGGGTAAAACCAATGCAAGAGCACAGGCTTCAGTTCTTTCGCTTTATGATAACGATAAAGTAAAACAGCCAAAACTAAACGGGAAAGACGAAACTTTCGACAAAGTTGATGATTTCGTTTTAAAAGGTTTAACAGATGCTCAAGCAGGGGGAAAAAGAATCGTGCTTTTATCGCATTCTTTTGCATCGCCTACTTTCAAAAAATTATTTGCTGATTTCAAGGCAAAATATCCTACCGCAGAATTGGTAACGTACGACGCGGTTCCTTATTCAGCAGCTTTGGATGCAGCACAGGAAGTTTTCGGTCAAAGAGCTTTGCCCGTTTACGATTTATCTAAAACGCAGTTGGTGGTTTCTTTCCAAGCAGATTTCTTGGGAGAATTCAACGGCGGAACTTTAGAAACATCTTACGCAGCTGCAAGAAAGCCAGGCCCAGA
This sequence comes from Candidatus Kaistella beijingensis, assembly GCF_020084865.1. Taxonomy (NCBI): domain Bacteria; kingdom Pseudomonadati; phylum Bacteroidota; class Flavobacteriia; order Flavobacteriales; family Weeksellaceae; genus Kaistella; species Candidatus Kaistella beijingensis. The sequence goes on from NZ_CP071953.1 coordinate 2,110,672, forward strand.
TATGTTGAGACACATTCAGATTGAATCAAATTTGTCTTTAACTGGAGCAAACGCAGATACAAGAATTAAGTTAAAGCCAAGTGCAGTAAATAAAGTTTTAGTTGAAGTTTATAACGGTTTAAACGGTGGAGCAACAAGCAAAGAAGCCGCAGAAATTGTAAAAGAACTTCAGGCTAAAGGAAGCAATGCTGTTGTTTTTGCAGACGGTTCAAAAGGAGCGCACGTTTTGGCTCATTTGATCAACCAAAAATTAGGTTCAACAGCTTTCACAGGAAAAGCAAACTTCTTAAAAGAATTTGACGGAGCGAGATATCAGGAATTTCTTTCTTGGATGAACGCTGGTCAAGTTGGCGTGTTGATTTCAAACAATGTAAACCCAATTTATTCTAACAACAAAGGAGAAGATTTCAAAAAATTATTGGCAAAAGTTCCAACAATTGTTGCGATTGCCGATAAGAAAAATGAAATGTACAAAGCTGCAAAAGCTGTAATTCCTGTAGCAAACTGGTTGGAATCTTGGGGAGATATGGCACCACAAACTGGTGTTTATACTTTAATGCAGCCGACTATTCAAAAAATTTACAAATCAAGACAAATTGAAGATTCTTTATTGGTTTGGATGAATGGAAAAGGAAATCCTGCAAACAATTATTACGATTACTTAAAAGCAAATGCTGCTACCTTAATAGGTGAAACTACCTTCAACAAAGCGCTTTATAATGGTGTTCTTGAAGGAGGAAATACCGCAACACTTTCTTACACAGGTGGAAATGCTGCTCAAGCTGCAACCGAGTTAGGAAATTTAAAAGCATCTGAATTGGAATTGGTTCTTTATACCAAAACTTCAATGGGAGATGGAACTCAGGCAAACAACCCTTGGTTGCAGGAATTACCGGATCCGATTACCAGAATGACTTGGGATAATTATTTGACCATGTCACCAAAAGATGCAAAACAACTTGGAATCAAAAATAATCTGAATGCAAGAATGCAGTTGGATGGTTCTAAAGTAAACCTTACAGTAAACGGAGTAACCATTAAAGATGTTCCTGTTTTTGTTCAGCCTGGACAAGCGGAAGGTTCTTTAGGACTTGCTCTGGGTTACGGTAAGAAAGATTCAGGAAAAGTTGCAGAAACTGGAGTGAACGCGTTCCCGTTATTTGATGGTTCAAACACGGTTCTTTCAAATGTAAAAATTGAAAAAACAGGTGATGACCATGAGTTTGCAGGAATTCAGTTGCAAAATACTTTGATGGGACGTTACGAAATCGCGAGAGAAGTTCCTTTGGATGATTTCTTACACGTAAAATTCGATGACGAAAAATTAGGCTGGAACAAACCTTTGGAATACCACACCATTGGCGGAGCTCTTCCTGCAGGAAAAATTGACCTTTGGGATGCTTTCGATGATACCGATGGTCCTCACTTCAACCTTTCAGTAGATTTGAATTCATGTACAGGTTGTGGAGCTTGTGTAATCGCTTGTCAAGCTGAAAACAATGTTCCTGTTGTTGGAAAAGAAGAGGTGAGAATGTCGCGTGATATGTATTGGTTGAGAATTGACCGTTACTACACAACGATTATGCCTGAAAATCTTGACAAGAACAAGGACGGAAAATTATCACAGGCAGAAGCTGTTGACGGAGGTTTAGACGTTCCAGGAATGTACGGTCATTTCCTTGACAAAGACAGCGGTATCTTGAACCACCCTGCAGACAATCCAGATGTGATTTTCCAACCGGTGATGTGTCAACATTGTAACCATGCACCGTGTGAAACAGTTTGTCCGGTTGCGGCAACTTCTCACGGTAAACAAGGTCAAAACCAAATGGCTTACAACCGATGTATTGGTACAAGATATTGTGCGAACAACTGTCCATATAAAGTAAGAAGATTCAACTGGTTTACTTACAATCTTAATGATAAATTCGACTTTAATCAAAATAATGATTTAGGAAGAATGGTTCTTAATCCAGATGTGGTAGTAAGAACAAGAGGGGTGATGGAAAAATGTTCAATGTGTATCCAAATGACACAGAACGTTATTCTTGAAGCGAAAAAAGATGGAAGAACCGTAAAAGACGGCGAATTCTCAACAGCTTGCGTAAACGCTTGTGCAACTGGTGCAATGACTTTCGGTGACATTAATGACAAGTCATCAAAAGTGCGAGAACTTTACGGAAGCAACAGAAGATATACTTTACTTGAGGAAATCGGTACGAAACCAAACGTTTTCTACCACACTAAAGTAAGAAACAGAAAAGAACAAAATGTTTAAATAATAAATAGGTAAAAAATGTCAGGACATTACGAAGCTCCGATAAGGGAACCTTTAATTATTGGTCATAAGACTTATCACGATATTTCAAATGATATCGCAAGACCTATCGAGGAACGCGCAGGAAAATTATGGTGGGTTTCCTTTTGGATAGCTTTAACACTATTCATCTACGGATTTGGCTGTATCGCGTACACCATTGGTACCGGTATCGGTGCATGGGGACTTAACAGAACCAACAACTGGGGATGGGATATCACCAACTTTGTGTGGTGGGTAGGTATTGGTCACGCCGGAACCTTAATCTCTGCAGTTCTCCTTTTATTTAGACAGAGATGGAGAATGTCGGTAAACCGATCTGCAGAAGCGATGACGATTTTCGCCGTTGTGCAGGCAGCAATTTTCCCGGTAATTCACATGGGTAGAGTTTGGGTAGGATATTGGGTATTCCCTTTACCAAACCAGTTCGGTTCACTTTGGACTAACTTTAACTCACCGTTACTTTGGGACGTATTTGCAATCTCCACTTATTTCTCTGTATCAACCGTATTCTGGTTTATGGGATTGATCCCTGACTTTGCGATGATCAGAGACCGTGCAAAAACGCCTTGGACAAAAAGAATTTATACCTTCCTGGCTTTCGGTTGGGGTGGTAAAGCAAAACACTGGCAAAGATTTGAGGAACTTTCATTAGTTTTGGCAGGTTTGGCAACTCCACTAGTATTCTCGGTTCACACCACGGTATCCTTTGACTTTGCTACTTCCGTAATTAAAGGATGGCACTCAACAATTTATCCTCCATACTTCGTTGCAGGTGCGATTTTCTCAGGATTTGCGATGGTACAGACACTTTTGTTGGTTGCAAGAAAAGTTTGTCACCTTGAAGATTACATCACCATGTATCACATCGAGATCATGAACATCGTGATCATCGTAACTGGTGGAATGGTAACTGTAGCTTACGCAACTGAATATTTCATCGCTTGGTATTCCGGTTCAAGATATGAGGACTTTACTTATCTTTCTCCAGGTGCAGCAACAGGACCTTATTGGTGGGCTTTCTGGGCGTTGATCATCTGTAACCTTGTTATTCCTGCATTATTTTGGTTCAAGAGAATCCGTACGAACATCATCGCAACGTTTATCATCGCTTTGGTAATCAACATCGGGATGTGGTTTGAAAGATTTGATATCATCGTTATCAACATTGCAAGAGATTACTTGCCTTCAGGTTGGACGATGTTTAAACCAACCATCATTGATGTAGGTGTATTCCTGGGAACAATCGGGTTCTTCTCGGTATTATTCCTTCTTTACGCAAGAACATTCCCTGTAATTGCACAGGCTGAATTGAAGACTATTTTGAAAATATCAGGTGAAACTTATAAAGCAAAAGACGAAGAAGATGAGCACCACTAAAAAAATATACGGTATCTACGCCGATGACGACGATTTACTGAACGGCGTGCATGCTTGCAATGACAAAGGAATTAAAATTAACGAGGTGTATACTCCGTTTCCGGTTCACGGTCTTGATAAAGCTTTAGGTTTAAGAAAAACTAGGATTTCTGATGCTGCATTCTTGTATGCGGTTTACGGAATTACCATAGGAACTTTAGTAACTTGGTACACCATGAATCACGACTGGCCACAAAATATTGGTGGTAAACCAGCATTTTTGTGGGCGCACAATATGCCTGCTTTCGTGGTTCCAATGTTTGAATTAATGGTTTTCTGTGCTGCACACATGATGTCGCTGACTTTTTTGGCAAGAAACAAAATGTATCCAGGATGTCCGCCACAAAATCCAGATCCAAGAACAACCGATGACAAGTTTATGATGGAATTTGTAACCGATGATGTTGATGCAGTAAAACAAGTTCTGATTGATACTGGGGTTGAAGAAATAACTGTAAAAGATGCTTAAAATGACAAAGAATATATTTAAAATCACGGCTATTTTAGGTTTTGCAGCAATTTCATTAAGTTCTTGCAGCAAAGAAAATCCACCTCTGGTTTATTTTCCAGATATGTATTTTCCGGTTGCTTATGATCCTTTGATGAAAGCTCAAGATGCTTATTCAAAACATGAGAACGAGATTCCTGCTTTTGTAAAAAATGACGGAGCTACTGGTTTAAGCCCAGTGAACGGAACCGTTGCGCAAAACAGAGAGGGAGTTGCTGATGAAGCTGCAAACGTAGCAATGACTCCCGATCAGTACAATGCGGGTTACGATGCATCTAAGTTAGTTACTGCATCACCACTTGATCCAGCAAATCAGGAAAAAGATTTGGCAAGAGGAAAAGATTTATATAACAAAACTTGTGCGGCTTGTCACGGAACAGCAGGTGACGGTCAAGGTCCAATCGTAGCAAGCGGTGCTTATTCTGGAGTTCCAAAGTATGCTGACCGTCAAATTACAGTAGGTTCTGTTCATTATGTTTTAACAAACGGAAGAAACGCGATGGGTTCTTATGCAGGACAACTAAAACCAGGCGACCGTTGGAGAGTTTCTATGTATGTGATGAATGCATTCAAAGGCGGAATTAATCCTGCTCCTGCTGCAACTCCAGCAAACGCAACGGCAGCTGCACCTGCAGCTGATGCGAAACCGGCTGCTGAAACAGCTCCTGCAACACCTGCAGCAAGTGTAACAACCAGTCCAAAAAAATAAAAAGAATTAAAAATGTATAGTTTTTCACCTAAATTAAGATTATATTCAATCATATTCATCGTTCTGGGATTGGTGCTTTTTGGAGCAGGCTACTTTATGAATCACGGGATTGATGATGCTAAAATTGAGCATTTGATGGAGGCGGTTCATGCGGGAGGTCTTAATAAACCTACGCATTCAAGTGAATTAATTGGTCCGCAAGATCACGCAGCTCATTTGGAACATGCAAAAATGCAGATTCACAATCAGCCACTTGCTGCGGTTCACTCGGTGGCGGTGTTTTTGTTCGCTTTGAGCTGCTGTGCATTATTTTTCTACAGTATTCAAAATGCGGCACACGCAGGTTGGCCAATCATCATCTTGAGAGTGATGGAAGCAATCGCTTCTTATATTCCATGGGGAGGAGCGATATTGATTATCATAATGTTACTAAATGTGACTCATCAAGGTCATCTTTTCCACTGGATGGATTCTTCTTTAACGACTCCGGGAGATCCACACTTTGACCCAATTCTTTACGAGAAGAAAAAGTTTTTGAACATCCCATTCTATGCATTCAGAACAATTTTCTATGTTGTTGGAGCATCCTTCTTCGCATGGAAACTAAAGTCAATGTCTAAAAAAGTTGATGAAAACAAAGGAAACAGAAAAATCTACGCAAACTATTACAGTTGGAGTGTTGGTTATATCTCTTTCTTCGGGTTCTGTTCCGCAGCATGGGCATGGGATTGGTTAATGTCAATCGACCCTCACTGGTATTCAACAATGTACATTTGGTACGCGATGGTGAGTGCTTTAGCTTCTTCAATTGCAGTAATCATTTTGATCAGTGTATATTTAAAGAAAAATGGTTTCTTGCCACAATTCAATGACAACCATTTACATGATTTAGGGGTGTTCCTGTTTGCAACAAGTATGCTTTGGACCTATACATGGTTCGCACAATTTATGTTGTATTGGTACGCAAACATTCCAGAAGAAGTTAACTATTTCTTTGGTAGATTTGAATATTACAGCTGGACTTTCTTGCCGGTAATGATTTTTGTGTTCTTGCTTCCACTTTTGGTTTTGGTAAGCTCAAGCATCAAGAGAAATTACAAAGTAGTAACAACTATGGCGGTAATCGTTCTGTTAGGACAGTGGGTAAATTATTTCAACATGGTAATGCCGGGAACAGTTGGCCCTTACTGGAAAACACCTGAAGTTTTATTATTAACGGTTGGTGCTTTGCTATTCTTTGCAGGATTATTTGTTTTCGCAGTAATGACGGCATTGAGCAAATTGAAGCTGATCCCAACAGGAAATCCATTCTTGAAAGAATCAGAGATTTACGAATATCCTTTCTAGATTTTGTAACAAATATTTTTTTCAAAAGACTGATTCTTTAATTAATCAGTCTTTTTTATGAAAACACAAATTCTATCTTTAGTTTTAGGACTGTTCTTTTCGCTGGTAAATGCGCAGACGATGCAGTTTATTTCGGAAAATTCAGGAACACCTCTTCCGCAAATTTTCGTTTATGACCAATCCGGAAAATTACTCGCAGAATCTGATATTGAAGGAAAAATTACTTCAGAGTCATTGAAGCCGGTTCAGGAAAAATATTCGCTCATTTACGAAAATGAGAAAATTGGAGAACTAACTTTTAGTGATCTGAACCGGGAAATAGTAAAATTAAAAGATCGCGTAAAAACGATTGAACCCGTTGTTCTGCAAGATAATTCCAACGCAAAATATATTTTCCTCGAAGGCAACTTTAACTCAACCGTAACCTTAAACGGAATTACAAACTGCTACGCAGATGGAATTGCCACTCATGTGTTTGATAATAAGAACAAAAAATTTCTGTACACGGTTGTTTACCAATACCGTATTTACGAACGTACAAAACCAGAAAAGATTACCAAAACTATTGCAAGTCATACAATGACCGGCAATCTGGGAATCCTTACACCAACCATGCTTACCAAAGATCTGAGCTACTATCAGAAAGATTCTAAAAACTATACTGTGCGCCAGGTTACAACTACCAATAAGGATTTGATTGAGATGAAGGCGACAAGATTTGATGACAAAGTGAAAAAACTACTCGGAATTTGGATCACCCAAGCCAAAGGCGATTATATCCTTGCCTTTGAAAAAGATTCTGAAAAAAAACTGCGCGATTTCCTGGAAGCTCGACTTCTGATTTCAGCAAAAATGAAATTTCGTTCAGAACCAGATTTCAATGATCTGAAAGTCTACCAGAACTTCTTCCCCACTAATCTTCGTTACGGGAATGATGAAATCAAAACATCAGTAAAATTCAAAACCGGAAACAGTTACTACAGCGAAAAATATTGGGAGAAAGATAACTTTCCGCAATTGCTGCAAGTAATCAGTAATTTTAATGGGGGGAAATTTGTGGAAGTTAAGAACACTTACTAACTTACCTACGAGCCAATATTCGGAATTTTCATAAATTTGTAGTAAACCGAAATACAATGAAAAAAATTCTTTTTCTGTTCCTGTTAAGTTTTCTTTTTGCGGCCTGCAAAAAAGATAAAGTGGATGCAACCAATCCCAAAACTTTGCAATCGAGCATCAATGATATGGCTTCAAGTTTGAGCACTTTGCAACAGGTGAAATTCAATGAGGCACTCTATATCTTAAAGACTTTTGGGGTGGAAGCAGATGGCGATGTAAATGAACTGAATGCTTTGGGAAAACTCATCAACGGACTAAAAGTTCCGGGAATCCTTTCTTTAGCCGACCAAGTTGCTCAAAAGAATGGAATTGAATGGTCAAGTACAGGTCCACCTTCATTGGGTGAAATGAATATTTTCGGCAATGAATCGGCAAAAGAATCCGATCCAAATGATGTTTCAGCAAGTTCTTTAAGTCTAGAAGCAACCGAAGTTCCAACCGACAATGTTTTGGGAACACAGGCACTTCAAATTGTTCCGAGATTGGTGGATTCTCAAGGGAAGCCTGTTATCTTCACAGGAGCAGGTTTGGAAGCCGTTCTTGAAGTTTTCAGTAACGGAAACAGAATTCTTACTTCCAAAAACTTAATGCAGGACAATAATTTCAAAGGTTTTAATTTAAGATTTGCCTCACTTCCTTCACAGAAAATTATAGATAATAAAATCGACATCACGGTTTCCGTAAAAACCACCAAAAAGACTTTTAAAATGTCTAAAATCGGAGTTCCTGTTAATCCTAAAGCTCTTTTAATGCCTTCAGGAAGTCCAGATCAAAATCCAGCAAATTCTACGATAAGCGATCCAACAGTTGTTCCCGTTGATCCAACTCTACCAACAGATAATTCGGGTACAAATCCTACAAAACCTGCAGCAGATCCGAAAGCAAGTGTGACAAGATTCTTGAACAACCTAAGTTCACAAAATCTTCGTGGAGCTTATGACACCGCTGAAAATCCTAGTTGGGGTTCTTATGAAACCTTTTCTAATCCAACATCAGGATTTGGAGCCGTAAAAAATATTAATGTGAAAAATATTTCCACCAACAGTTCTTCAGCAAACTCGGCAAGTGTGAACGCAACTTACGATGTAACAGACAAGGAAGGAAAAACAACCGCTTTGCAAGTTACCTTCGGACTGAAAAATGTAAACGGTGAGTGGAAAATCTCAAGCTATAAAATCAATTAGAATGTCGAATCCCGAACTGATCAAAAAGTTAGAACAAACCATCGAAAACATCCCTGATTTCCCAAAACCCGGAATTCAGTTTAAAGACATCACACCCATTTTCCTCAATCCGAAACTGTACGAAGAAGTGATTGAAGATTTGGCAAATTTCAGCCATGGAAAAATCGACGCAGTTTGTGGAATTGAAAGTCGGGGTTACCTTTTCGGAATCGCGGTTGCCGTTGCTTTGGAAGTTCCGTTCATCCTCATCAGAAAAGCAGGAAAATTGCCGCCACCGTTCGTCGCCCAAAAATATGATTTGGAATACGGTTCCGCTGAAATCGAAATGCGCACCGGACAATTAAAACCCGGACAAAGAGTTCTGGTTCACGATGACCTTCTCGCAACCGGAGGAACGACAGAAGCCGCCGCAAAATTAGTGGAGAAGCAAGGCGCAAAAGTAACTCAGTTCAGTTTTTTAATTGGTTTGAAAGAACTTCACGGAACGGAACGATTGAAGCAGTTTGATGCGGAAGTACATCAGATTTTGGAGTATTGATTTATTAAGTTTAAAATTTTTATTTTTCATACACCAAATCCAACGCTTTCTCAAAAGTTTTCTCGCCTTCCTCGGTACTAATCGCGATTTCACAGAATTTTCCGCTATTTACACTATTGTGAAAAGTTTAACGTTTTTCAAATAATGGAGTGATGAAATGTTTTTATATTTGATTTTGAAAGAATCTTAAATGAAAAAAACATTATTATTAATCGCTTTATTTTATTCCGTAATCTGTATTTCGCAAGCTTATTCAATCAAAGGAATTTCGTTTAGAAAATCTAATGAACTTTTATTAGCCCCAAAATTTGCCCCAAAATATTATTCATCAAATACTTTGATAGACACGATTTCTGTTAAAGACAAAAATTTTGATTTTAAAATAAAAAAATTTGGTGACAACTTTTTCTATCCCTACATTTTTATTGAGAGAATTGAAGAAAACTCATTTTTCATGAGTGATAATTATTTCTTGAATAATAAGAATCAAAAAGTCATTTTAGGTTCAAAGGATTCAAAGGAATTTACAGTTACAACTTCTGATAAAAGCATTGAGAAGGAGATTAAGCAGTTTGCTAATTTCTTTTCACTTGTTAATAAAGAGATTGAAAAAAGAGCACTTTATAGTAAAAGCACTTTTGAGAAATATGGAAGTGTTGATAAATTTCCACAAGAATTTTGGGAGGAAAATTCAAAATTTGACGCAAATATTTCGGCAAAAGAAGATGAATTATTATTTCAATATACAAAAAAACATCCCGAATCTTTTGTTGCTTTTTGGAAATTGGTGGAAAAATTTGAACAACACGGATACAAAGAAATTTACGAGAAAACACACAACAATCTCTCTAGAAATATTAAGTCTAAGAATTCTGCAGAAGTTCTTTTTTCTGCTATAAAAGAAGCCAAATTTTTTTCCGTCGGCAATCAGTTTCCAATTCCTCAAATTACAGATTTACAGAAAAAGTCGGTCAAATTTCAAGTGCCAAAGGCGAAATATACTTTAGTAGATTTTTGGTTCAGCCATTGCAAACCGTGTAGAGAAGAACTTCCTAAATACAAAGAACTTTATGGCAAATTTTATCCGAAAGGTTTTGAAATGGTAGGAATCGCAACGGACAAAACTTTCGCATTACCTAATCTTCAGAAAACAATTGAAGAATTTGAAATTCCTTGGACAATTTATCTCGACGAAAACTCTAAACAATCTGATAAATGGACGATTAAGGTTTTTCCAACCAATTTTCTTTTAGATGAAAATGGGAAAATTATCAAGAAGAATATTTCACAGAAAGAACTTGAGGTTTTGTTGACTCAAAACTTAAATTAAATAACTTGAACACTAAAGACAATGAAATTCAAACACCTTTATTATTTAATAATATTCTTTCTATTTTCCAATTGGTTTTCCTCCCAAACTATTCACGGAACCATCATTTCCAACGAAACCAAACAACCCGTTCCTTTCGCCAAAATCGGAATTCTGAACGAAACTTTGGGAGCGATTGCCGATGAAAAAGGAAACTTTTCTTTGGATTTTACCCACGTGAATAAAAGCGGAAACTTAATTGTAGAAGTCGCAGGTTTTAAACCTTTTCAAATTTCGGTGGGTAAATTTATTTCACAAAACAGTCATCAGATTTTCTTGGAAGAAAGAATCAGCGATATTCCTGAAATCGTGATTACACCTAAAAAATTCAAAGATGCAAATTTGGGCTACAACTCAAAATCCAAAAGCATTCATATCGATTATCTTTCGAAAAACTCGAAGAATGCCAAAAAACGCTATTCCGAAGAAGAACTCAACCAGCCGCAAAGTGAAATCGCCATTTCGATTGAGACTAAGAAAAATACGAAACTGATGAAAATTAATTTGAATTTTGCGCAATTCACTTTAGAGGAACCAATTCCTGCAAGATTCAATATTTATGATGAAAAGGATGGGAAACCCAATCAATTGGTTAATTCAGAAGACCTTGTTTTTGAAATTTCGAAGGGTGCGATAAAAGACGGTGTTTTCACATTTGATGTTTCAAGAAAAAACATTTGGCTGAAAGGAAAATACTTTATCAGCTTCCAACCGTTGGACAGGGATTTTGATGGCAATTTCTTTGTGAGTGCAGGATTTTTAGGAAAAGCGTTTCAAAGAAGTTACCTTGAACCGTGGAAAGTTCTTCCCGCAAGTATCGTTCCCGCGATTAATGTGGATGTGAAAATTGAGAAGTAGATAAACTCACCCACTCTCAAACACACCAACTCACCCACACCATTTATTTTCATCATAATTTTGTATATCCCTCAAAAACAGTTAAATTTGCACTTCAATTTTTAATACGATTATGGCAAAACATAGACCGCACGGGAACAATAAAGAAATGGAAGGAAAGGAAACGGTAGAAGTTTTCAAGGATTTGGATAGGGGCGCACTCGATACAGAGCAGTTTTTGGAGAAACATGCGAAAACCTTAATGATGGTTTTCGGAGCTTTGGTTGTGGCAGTTTTGGGATACTTCGCCTACAATCAGTTTTATGTGGGACCAAGAAACGAAGAGGCGACTTTAAGTTATCTTGCTGCACAAAAAAATCTTGCCGACGGAAAAGATGATTTGGCTTTAGGTGGAAAAACTGCTGCAAATCCAGGTTTCCTTGGAACATACAACGATTTTTCAGGAACTAAAGTAGGAAAACTTTCTGCTTACAATGCGGGATTAATCAAATTCAAAGAAGGAAAATATCAGGAAGCGTATGATTTGTTGGATAAATTTTCTTCCGACAACAAAACTTTGATGGCGTTAAAATATGGAGCAATGGCTGATTGTCAATCAAATTTGAACAAGAACGACGACGCACTTTCTTTGTTAGATAAAGCAACTTCGGCTTCAGACGATCCCTACACTTCCTACTACTTCACAAGAAAAGCAGGATTGGTTGCATTGGCTTTAAAGAAAAATGCCGAAGCAAAAAAATACTTCACTACCATCGACGAAAAATATCAGGATTACGACAACGGAATGTCGGATTCCTACATCGAAATGGTTAAGTATTACTAATTGAAAACCAATGATTTTGAATTTTGAATTCAGAATTTTGAATATTGAATTTTAAAAATGGCAACAGTAAATCTTTCAGATTACAAACCATTACAGATCAATGATGCCGGTTCTTTCAGAATCGGTATTGTTGTTTCAGAATGGAATGATTTCGTGACATACAATCTTCGCGACGGGGCTTTGGAAACTTTAAAAATGGAAGGTGTAAAAGAAGAAAACATCCAAATCTTCAAAGTTCCGGGAGCTTTTGAATTGAATTACGCTTCGATGCAGTTGTGCAAAGAAAGAAAGTTTGATTCGGTAATTGCAATCGGTTGCGTGATTCGTGGGGAAACGCCACATTTCGATTACGTGTGTTCCGCAGTGGCGCAAGGAATTAAAGACTGTAATATTTTGACGGATGTTCCCACTATTTTCTGTGTTTTAACCGATGACACCAAAGAACAATCCATCGCAAGAAGCGGCGGAAATCTTGGCAACAAAGGAATTGAAGCCGCCGTAACCGCATTGCAGATGATCGATTTTAAAAGAAATCTTTCAAAGAAAAAGGGAAATATCGGTTTCGGAAATTTGTAATTTTAACCTATAAAACCTCATGGGTTTCCGAAACCTATGAGGTTTCCCCCAAACAAAACACCATGCTATCCAAATTAAAACCCTTCTTTTATCTCGGAATTTTCTACATCATCCTTTCCTTGATTTTAAGGATTATCTTCATTTTCCATCCGATTACTACTGCAAGTTTTGGGATTTTAGAAAGTTTAAAAATTTTGAGTGTCGGATTGTTAACTGATATTTTCGTCTTTATTTTGGCAAGTAGTTTTTTGGCGGTTTACTTTCTTTTTCTTTCCAATTCGAAATACAAAAAGCCTTACGGGTACTTAATTTTTGGGGTGCTTGTTTTGGCTTTTATTTACACGGCGTTTGTTCCCGGAAATATTTTCAAGCAATATGGCGGGTCATTTCCGGAAGTCGCGATTGCATTTGTTGGACTAAAAACTTTGCTGTTCGGGTTGATGTTGTTTTTGCCGAATCAAAGAATCAGGATTCGGAATATCCTTTACTTCATCACGTTGTTTTTGTATGTCTTACTGATAATTTTCAACGCGGTGAGCGAATATTTCTTTTGGAATGAATTTGGGGTTCGCTACAATTTTATCGCCGTTGATTACTTGATTTATACCAACGAAGTCATCGGAAATATCATGGAATCTTATCCTGTAGTTCCTTTGTTTTCGGCGATTTTGGCTTTAACTTTATTCGTTACTTGGTTTATTTTTAAAAACACTAAAAACGAGCTTTTAACGCTTCTGAATTTTAAACAGAAATTAATTTTATTGGGAAGTTTTCTTTTGTTGTGCGGATTGAGTTTATTTGCAATTCCTCAATTTGACAAAATTAAATCCGACAACACTTTTGCACAGGAGATTCAGGCGAATGGACTGCCGAAATTCTATCACGCATTCACCCATAACGAGCTCGATTATTTTCAGTTTTACCCAACTTTAAATCAAAAAATTGCAGAAGAAAATTTTCTGAAACAGTTTCAACCGCCCACGTTACAAAGAGAAATCGTTTCTGAAAACCCTGAACTCAAGAAAAATGTAGTCTTAATTTCCATTGAAAGTTTATCAGCAGATTTTATGGAACATTATGGAAACACTCAAAAAATCACCCCTTTTCTTGACAGTTTGGCGACAAAATCTTTAATGTTCACCAACTTATACGCAACAGGAAACAGAACCGTTCGCGGTTTGGAAGCTTTAACGCTTTGTATTCCGCCAACGGCAGGGGAAAGTATCATTAAAAGAGAAAACAATAAAAATAAATTCACCACAGGAAGTGTATTTAAATCAAAAGGTTACGATGTAAAATTTTTGTACGGCGGTTACAGTTATTTCGACAATATGGAAGATTTTTACAAAGGAAACGGCTACGATATTATCGACAGAAATAATTTCAAAACCGAAGAAATTTCTTTTGCCAACGTTTGGGGAGTTGCCGATGAAGATATGGCGAAAAAGGCAATTCAGGTGATGAACCAAGAGGCGAAATCGGGAAAACCTTTTTTTAATCATTGGATGACGGTTTCCAATCACCGCCCATTTACGTATCCTGAAGGAAGAATCGATATTCCCGGGACAGCAAAATCAAGAGAAGGCGGGGTAAAATATACCGATTACTCCATCAAGAAGTTTTTCGAATTGGCAAAAAAACAAGATTGGTACAAAAATACTGTTTTCGTTATTGTTGCCGATCACTGCGCTTCCAGTGCCGGAAAAACTGAACTTCCGATGGATAAATACCGAATTCCCGCCATGATTTTTTCGGAAGGATTTATTCAGCCACAGCAATTCAACCCCACCATGTCGCAAATCGATGTGATGCCTACTTTGTTAGGATTGCTCAACTTTAATTATAAAACTAAATTTTTGGGTCAGGATGTTTTTAAAGAAAATTTCCAACCGAAAGCGTACATCGCCACTTATCAGGATTTAGGTTTAATTAAAGACAATTACCTAACTATAATTTCACCCACAAAAAAAGTGAAACAATATTCATTAAAGCTTCAAAATTCTCAATTACAGGATAATTTTAAACTTTATTACGATGAAATTCCGGTGCAGAAATCGGTACAAAATTTGGTCGACGATTGTGTTTCAGCGTATCAAAGTGTTTCCTATTGGCTGAAAGAAAATAAACTGAATAAATAAAATATTTTGTACTTTTAAAAAAGTAAATTTTTAGACTATGAAATGGACAAACGACAGAAGCGAAAATGTTGACGACCGACGCGGTTCCGGTGGAGGAGGCGGACTTTTAGTTGGGGGCGGACTTGGAACGCTCATTATCGCTGCAATTATATTTTTTTTAGGAGGTGATCCTTCTGCGATTCTTTCTTCTGGGATGGGAAGCAGCGGAGCACAAACCGAACAGCGTGATCTAACTCCAGACGAACTGAAAGTTAGAGATTTCGTCTCTATGATTACCAAAGAAAATGAACAAACCTGGAGCAAAATTTTCCAAGAAAACGGAATGCAATACCGCGATCCTAAAGTGGTAATGTTCGAAAGCGTAACTCAATCCGGATGCGGAACTGCGCAAGCAGCAATGGGGCCTTTTTATTGTCCTGCAGACCAAACCGTTTATATGGACATGAGTTTTTTCCGTGAACTTCAACAAAGATTTGGAGCGCAGGTTACGGAATTTTCCATTGCGTATGTAATGGCACATGAAATCGGACACCACGTACAAACACTTTTGGGAACAACCGGAAAAGTGGATCAATTGAGAGCAAGCGGAAGATATTCTGAATCGGAAATGAACCGAGTTTCTGTTGCGACCGAGCTTCAGGCGGATTTCTATGCGGGAGTTTGGGCTAGACAAACCGACAATAGAGAAAATTTTTTAGAACCAGGAGATATTGAATCCGCAATTTCAGCGGCGGAAGCTGTAGGAGATGATAATATTCAGCGTCGCTCACAAGGTTATGTGAATCAGGAAGGGTTTACCCACGGAAGTTCTGCCCAAAGAAAAGAATGGTTCATGAAGGGTTATAATACCGGAGATATTCGACAAGGTGATACTTTCAATGCGCTTTTGAAATAATTTAAAGCTTTAATTATACCAAAAAATCCCGAATTAATTTTTCGGGATTTTTTTGAACCAAATAAAAGCAAACTGAACAAAAAAACTGCGACTCAAATTGTGCCGCAGTTTAAAAACTATATGAATGTGAGATTTCTTAGTTTTGATTCATTGAATTTTCAGCAGTTGTTTTTGCCTGATCTACTTTCTGCTGAACTTGTTGTGATAAATCGTTTGCTTTATTTTTCAAGTCATTTCCCCATTTGTTGAAATTGTCTTTTGCAGAATTTACTTTGTCTTTTACTGCTTGTTGCTCTTCTGGCGTTGAGTTTTTGTATTTCCACCAAGCCAATGCTCCAAGTCCTAACAATGCTAATAAGCCGTTTCTTTTAGTGCTCATAATTTTAAGTTTTAAGTTATTTTAAAAATTTGTTTGATAGTCTTATAATTGTAAAAAGCGTGCCACAAACCAAGTTTGTCATATAAATTTTTGTTAAAATATTTTGCCTAAAATATTCAAAAGAAAAAAGTTCCGGCTTTTGCAGGAACTTACTAAGATCTATTTGGAGATAGATTATTTTTTCTCTAATTTATATTCTGGTTTTACAGAACGGTCGCCTACTTTTTCCGCTTGGAAAACTTGATTTTCTCCCACGAAAAATACTTTCTGCATTGCGTCTTTTTCACCATTGTTTAAAGTGATGAAAGAACCGTCTATGCTCCAAGTGAAAGTACCTTTTTCAGAAAATTTACCATCTTTTCTCTCAAGATAATTTTCGTCTAAAGTGTAGGTTTTGTCATTGTTCAAAATCAATTTTGTTTCAATTCCAGGACAATCTGCGCACGGAATTTTTCCAGTGTAGGTTCCGTTCCAGTCTACCGAGGTTTCTGTAGTGTCTCCTGTTGAAACAACTGCAGTGCTGTCAACAGAAGAAGTTTTTGGTGTAGCTGCGTTTACCGATGTGTCATCAGTTTTCACTTCTTCAGTTTTTTTGCATGAAGTCAACGCAAGTCCTGCGATTAGTACAGGGATGATTAATTTTTTCATTGTAACAGAAAGGTTTTACGGAATTGTTTTAATGAAAATTGTATGCAGAATTTTTGTTTTGTTTTGAATATTACTAAAAATTAACATTACATAAAATAATCTTTGCTTAAAGAAAAAAATCCGCAGAAAATTTCCACGGATTTATTTCAACCTTAACCTAAACCTTAGCCTAAGAAAGGATATCTATAATCTTTCGGGCTCACAAAAGTTTCTTTGATCGAGCGTACAGAAACCCATCTCAACAAATTCATTTTTGAACCTGCTTTATCATTCGTTCCGGAAGCTCTTGCTCCACCGAAAGGTTGCTGTCCTACAACAGCTCCCGTTGGTTTGTCGTTGATGTAGAAGTTTCCTGCTGCGTTTTCCAAAGCGTGATAAGCTTCATCGATTGCGTAACGGTCTTTTGCGAAAATAGAACCTGTCAAAGAATAAGGTGAAGTTTCATCCACCAGTTTCAAAGTTTCTGCCCATTTTTCGTCTTCGTAAACATAAATCGTCAAAATCGGTCCGAAAATCTCTTCACACATCGATGAATATTGAGGATTTGAAGTTTCAATCACTGTAGGTTCTACAAACCATCCTTTCTTATCATCACATTTTCCACCGAAAATTACTTTTGCGTCTTTAGATTTTTGCGCTGCTTCGATGTAAGATTTACATTTATTAAAAGATGCTTGATGAATAACCGCGTTCACAAAGTTTGAAGGATCTTCAGGTGAACCCATTTTGATAGATTTCAATTGATCTCCCATAATTTTTTGAACTTCTTTCCACAAAGATTTTGGAACATAAGCTCTGGAAGCAGCCGAACATTTCTGTCCTTGATATTCAAACGCTCCGCGAACCAAAGCCGTTGCAACCGCCGCAGCATCTGCACTTGGATGAGCCATCACGAAATCTTTTCCACCAGTTTCACCTACAATTCTTGGATAAGTTTTGTATTTGTGGATATTGTCGCCAATCATTTTCCACATTCCCTGGAAAACGGAAGTGGAGCCGGTAAAGTGAAGTCCAGCAAAATCAGGGTGAGCAAGAACTTTTTTCGCAGTCTCTGCGCCGGGGGTATAAATTAGATTAATCACGCCATCCGGAACTCCAGCTTCTTTGAAAATTTCCATAAGCACCTGTGCAGAATATACTTGAGAATGAGACGGTTTCCAAACCACCACATTTCCCATCATCGCCATACAACTCGGCAAATTTCCTGCTATTGCGGTAAAGTTAAAGGGAGTCACCGCAAAACAAAAACCTTCCAACGGACGATATTCTGCCCTGTTCCAAACTCCTTCCGCAGAAATTGGTTGTTCAGCGTACATTTCTGTCATGAATTCCACATTGAAACGAAGGAAATCAATCAGTTCACAAGCGGAATCAATTTCAGCCTGCATTACATTTTTTCCCTGTCCAATCATGGTTGCAGCGTTTAGTTTGTCTCTGTAAGGACCTGCCAATAAATCTGCAGCTTTCAGGAAAATAGAAGCTCTTTGTTCCCAACCTAAAGCATTCCACTGTTTCTTTGCGGCCAATGCAGCTTCAATCGCAGCATCAACATGACTCATGTCTCCTTGATAATAAAAACCGAGGTCGTGCTGATGATCTTGTGGAGATTCAATTCGTACTTTTTCCTTGGTTTTTACTTCTTTACCACCGATGTACATTGGGATTTCCACTTTTTCTTTCCACATTTTTTTGTAGGTAGAAATAAGGGATTTCACATCCGCAGAACCTGGTTCATAACTTCTAACCGGCTCGTTTACGGCATAAGGAACTTGTGAAAGTGCTTTTGACATATTTTTAATTTTTATTGATTTTTTTGTGAATGTTACAAAGTTAAGTGAATTAATGGTATGTTCCAAAAAATCACTTTTACGGTTTCACGAGAATTTTTTCACAGACGATTTTGCTTAAAACAACTTGGCTTTTATCAATTTTCACCGCCATTGATTTGTCGTATTTTTCAATTTCCAGAATTTCTATTTTTTTGCCTAACTCCAAATTTCTTGTGTTGAGATAATTCAGGAAATCATCATCCGAACTTGTCACAGAAGCAAAAACTACCTTTTCACCTATTTTACAGTTGCTCAATTTCTGCAAATCTTGCGAGATAATGTTTCCATCTTTATCGGGTATTGGTTCACCATGTGGATCGAATTTAGGATAGTTGAGGATTTCATCCATCTTGTCGAAGAAAATTTCAGAGTGAACGTGTTCGAGCTGTTCCGCAATTTCGTGCACGTTTTCCCAACCGAAATTCATTTTTTCCACCAAAAACATTTCAGTCAATCGGTGTTTCCTTACAATTAAAGCGGCTTCTTTTTTTCCTGAATCAGTAATCTTTAAAGGCTTGTAACTTTCGTAAATAACCCATTTTTTATCGGCAAATTTCTTCATCATGTTATTTACACTCGGCATTTTCACATTTAAAAATTTGCTTAATTCATTAATCGTGACGGTGTTTTCGTCATTGATAAGATGGAAGATTGCTTTTAAATAATTTTCTTCGGTAAGAGAAACCATAAAGTTAGATTGTGAGGAATGCAAATCTAACAATAAAATCTTAAAGCAAGAAACGCACATTGAGCTATGTGCGTTTCGAATTTCATTAAAAAATTACCTGAAAAAAATAAATGCTATGAAAATTCGATGGGAAAATTGCGGGTGATAATCTTTTAATGTTTTAATGGTTATTAGTTTCGGTTATTAGTTTTACACTACAAAGGTTGTAATAATTTTACATTAAAGTACGGGTGTTTTCACGGTAAATTATGAGTGAAATCACCGTTTTTTTCTAATTTTAGCACATGAAATATTCTTTCAAAAACGATTATGCAGAAGGAGCACATCCAAGAATTTTGGAGGCTTTGGTTCAAAGTAACTTTACACAGCAGAATGGTTACGGATTAGATGATTACTGCAAGAACGCTGAAAATTTGATTCAGGAAATAATCAACAATCCAAAGGCAAAAGTTCATTTTGTTTCGGGCGGAACGCAAGCGAATTTGATTGTCATGTCAGCTTTTCTTCGTCCACATGAAAGTGTGGTTTCTGCCGAAACAGGACATATTTTCACCAACGAAAGCGGTGCGATTGAAGCGACCGGACATAAAGTTCACGGTGTGGAAACTGTGGATGGGAAACTTCGACCTTTAGATATTCAAAAAGTGATTGATGTTCACCAAAATATTCCGCATCAGGTGAAACAGAAATTGGTTTACATCTCAAATTCCACGGAAGTTGGGACAATTTATTCCAAAAAAGAATTGCAGGATTTACATCAGTTCTGTCAGAAAAAAAATCTTTTTCTTTTCATGGACGGCGCAAGATTAGCTCATGCTTTAACTGCCGAAACCAATGATTTGACTTTAGAAGATATAGCAAAATATACCGACGCATTTTATCTCGGCGGTACTAAAAACGGAGCTTTGATTGGTGAAGCAATTGTTATTAATAACGAAAATCTTCAAAAAGAATTCGGTTTTCATTTAAAGCAAAAAGGAGCGATGCTCGCAAAAGGTCGACTTCTTGGAATTCAGTTTCAGGAATTATTAAAGGACCATCTTTATTTTGATTTGGCAAAGCACGCGAATCAAAAGGCGATGAAGATAAAATCTGCTTTTAAAGAAATCGGTTGTGAATTTTTATCGGAAACTTACACCAACCAAATCTTTCCGATTTTAAATCAAAACCAAATAACCAAACTTTCTGAAAATTTTGATTTTTACGTTTGGAAAAAAATTGATGAAGAACATACAGCGATACGAATTATCACTTCTTGGGCAACTACGGATGAAATCACGCAATTGTTTGTAAAGGAGATTGAGGAATTGTAAAAATTGGAGATTTTAATAAAAAAATCCGCTCCAAAAAAAGGGCGGATTTTCATTTGATCAATTGTTTCTATTATAAATCTTCAAATTTATCAACGATTTTCTGTGAAACTCCAGTGCTGCTAAACCCTCCATCGTGGAAAAGGTTCTGCATCGTCACTTTTCTGGTAAGATCCGAGAAAAGACTTACACAATAGTTTGCACAATCCGAGGCATCGGCATTTCCCAGTGGAGACATGCTGTCCGCGAAATTGAAGAATCCGCTGATTCCTTTCACCCCGGCACCTGCTTTAGTCATTACAGGAGATTGAGAAATAGTGTTTACGCGCACTTTTCTTTCTCCCCAATAGTATCCGAAACTTCTTGCGATACTTTCAAGATACGATTTATTATCGGCCATATCTCCGTAATTCGGGAAAGTTCTTTGTGCAGCGATATAAGTTAAAGCAAGGATAGAACCCCATTCGTTCATGATGTCTCTGTCCCAAGCTGCTTTCATTACTTTGTGAAAAGAAACAGAAGACACGTCCCAGCCTTTTTCAAGGAAATCATAATTTAGGTCGGTATATGGTTTTCCTTTTCTAATGTTTACGGACATACCGATGGAGTGCAGGATGAAATCGATTTTTCCGAACTTTTCTTCAGCATGTGCAAAAAGTTTATCTAAATCTTCCACTGATGTGGCATCTGCCGGAACAACATCTGAACCTGTTTTTTTTGCCAACTCATCTATTTCTCCCATTCTCATTGCGATAGGAGCGTTTGATAAGATAAATTCAGCTCCTTCCTCGTGGCATTTTTCGGCAACTTTCCATGCAATCGACTGATCGTTCAGCGCACCGAAAATAATTCCTTTTTTGCCTTTTAATAATCCGTATGACATAATATTATTATTTTTCACAAATTTAAAATATTTATTGTTTTCAGCATAAAAAAAGAAACCCAAATTTCTTTAGGTTTCTCTTTTTTATTTTGAATTTCTCTGTTAATTGGTAGCCTTTCTTACTTCGGCTTTTGCATCCTCAGCAGCATCTTTGGTTTTCTCCCAAGTATTGTCTGCCAAATCTTTTGTTTTTTCCCAAGCATCAGAAACAGCATCTTTAGTATCTTCCCAAGCCTCGGAAACATTTTCTTTCGCTCTTTCTAACCAACCTTCAGCGGTAGGTTTAGCGTTTTTTTCTTTTTGCTCGCGGATATAATCTTTTGCTCTATCAGCATAATCGTTTACAGTCCATTTTACGTCGTTCACTGCATCTTCTGCTTTGTTGAAATCTTGTCTGTCCATAATAATATTTTTTTTTAGTTAGCAATTGGTGAAAAATTAATTTGATATTATGTTAATTTGCAACATCTGTTCCTAAACTTTTAAATAGATGTTAAATTTTCTATAAATTTTTCTTAATTGTCCAATTGCGAGTTGTAATAAGCAGATAATTTTGAAGTAAGCCGATCAAAAACTATATTTGGTTCATGGAAAAAATTCGTTGTGCGTGGTGCGAAAAGGATGATTTGTACAGAGCTTATCATGATAATGAATGGGGAAAGCCCGTCTATGATGACAAAACATTTTTTGAATTTTTGGTGCTCGAAAGTTTCCAGGCAGGATTGTCCTGGTACACGATACTGAAACGGCGTGAAAATTTCAAGACAGCCTTTGATGGGTATAATTATCGAAAAATTGCAGCGTATGACGACGTAAAAGTGGAAGAGTTGATGCAAAATTCCGGGATTATCCGTAACCGCCTAAAAATTTTGGCAACAGTTAATAATGCGAGAAGGTTTATGGAAGTTCAGAAAGAGTTCGGAACCTTCTCAGAATACATCTGGAGTTTTGTCGGCGGAAAACCAATCGTTAACCAATTTTCAGAATTAAAACAGGTTCCGGCGACGACAGAAATTTCCGATGCTTTGGCAAAAGATTTAAAGAAACGCGGTTTCAAGTTTCTGGGCTCTACTGTTGTTTATGCACACATGCAGGCTACGGGAATGGTGAATGATCACCTTCAGGAATGCTGGGTGAGAAATCAATAAAAAATGCGGCTAAACTAAGCCGCATTTTATTTTTAAGTTTTTTTTTATTTGATGATCCGCTCCAAAACCCATTCAATCATATTTTTCTCCGAAGTGTGGTGATCCGCAGAAAATTCGCCACGCCTTCTGTTGGCAATGACGCAATTAACGGTTAAAGCTTTGTGTCCCAATAATTTGGAAAGTCCATAAATCGCAGAAGTTTCCATTTCAAAATTGGTTACGCCTAAATCATTCAAAGTTTCCAAAAACTGGTCATCGATTGCTCTTAAGCGTAACTGTCTTCCCTGCGGCGCATAAAATCCTGGAAAAGTTGCCGTATTTCCGTGGTATTTTGCGTCCTTGTAATAATCCGAAATTTCTTCTGCCCAATCTGAAAAATACAGCATCGGTTTAATTTTTTCGTATGGGAATTTTTCCAAAAAGTTTCTAGAAAACTCATTTTCAAATTGATAATCAGAATAAAAATGAAGCAATCCATCTAATCCCACCACATTTTGCGTCACCAACATATTATCAACCTCCACATCAGGATTCACACTTCCGCAAGTTCCGAGACGGAAAAGTTCCAGTGCGGTGTGTTCTTTTTTGAATTCTTTTTCCTTTAAATCTATATTTACCAAAGCATCGAGTTCGTTCATCACGATGTCGATATTTTCAGTCCCGATTCCGGTGGACATTACGGTAATTCTTTCACCTCTTAAAGTTCCGGTATGCGTGTAAAATTCACGTTTGTTCTTTTTAAATTCTATATTATCAAAATATTTTGAAACTTTTGGAACACGATCGGGATCACCTACCAAAATAATTTTTCCGGCAATTTCTTCCGGCAATAAGTTGAGGTGATACACACTTCCATCGGGATTGAGTACCAATTCGGAAGCAGCGAGTTTGTTTAGCATTTTATTTTTTGTTTGATGTAATTTGAAATTGTTTGATATAGTTTGAAACAGTAAATTTTAATTCGATCTTAAAACGGGAATCTTACAGCACTTCTTTATTGGCTCTTTTTATTTGCCCCCTGAAATTTATCCTCCAACTCTTTTCGTTTTGTAACCCATTTCCTGCAGGATTTTCATAATTTTGTCTCGGTTATCGCCTTGAATGACGATGATTCCATCCTTTTCTGAACCCCCGATTCCGAGAGTGGTTTTTATTTTTTTCGAAATTTGCTTTAAATCTTCTTCGCTTCCCTCGAAACCTTCAATTAAAGTCACGGGTTTTCCGTTTCTGCCTTTCTTTTCAAATTTGCAGATTAAAGGTTCGTTCTGCTGGAATTTTTCTTCAGGCATTTCGAAATCCTGTTCTTCGTGTTCGGGGAAAAGATTTTTGAGTTGATCTCTGATGTCCATTGAACAAAATTAAGGAAATAAATCTTGTAACGTAGAAAATAAGGACAAATTTACAGCAGGGAACAGTATTAAAAAAAGTTAAAACTAAAATATGGTTCGTTTTGTTCAGAACCTGTTTTATATATTTGCAGCATATATTTTTTACAAAAATGGAAATCGACAAAGAAATTTTTCAGGATTTGGCCAAGTTTTATGGGGAAGCATTTCATTTGCCGCCACTAGCTGCGAAAATTTACGCTTACTTGATTTTTGACTTTGAGAAGAAGGGAGTTTGTTTTGACCATTTTGTGGAGATTTTACATGCGAGCAAAAGTTCTGTTTCCTCCAACCTTAATCTGCTTCTGACTTCAGGCTTAATTAAAGATTTTACGAAAATCACCGAGCGCAAAAGATTCTTCGTGATCAACGAAAATTATATGGTCATTCGATTTGAAGAAATCGTGGAGAAGATGAGGGCCGAAATCAAAATCCTGGAAAAATTGATGGATTTCAGACAGACGAAAGACAAAGACATCAACCAAAGATTCGAGTTATATAAAACACTTTTAAATAAAAACATCGAAAATATTCAGGAAACTTTAAATAAAATTCAACAATGAAAAATACCATCATCATATTTTCACTGGCGATGCTTTCCGCAGTTTCGTGCAAGAAAAAAGAAGAAAAAAAACCAGACGGACCAAAAGAGGTCCCCGTGGTTGCTGTGGAACAACGAAATGTAACGGGTTATCAAAGTTTTCCGGCATCCATTCAAGGTCGTGTCAATAACGACGTTCGTGCGAAAATCCAAGGATATATTACTCAGGTTTTGGTAGATGAAGGACAATATGTATCAAAAGGGCAGCCGCTGTTCCGCCTCGAAACCAATACATTAAGCCAATCCGCAGATGCTGCAAGAGCCGGAATCGGTGCCGCTCAATCTGGAGTTGCCGCCGCAAAAGCGAGTGTGAATGCCGCGCAAGCCGCAGTAAACGCTGCACAAGTTGAAGTGAATAAATTAATTCCATTGGTTCAAAAAAATATCATTAGTAATGTTCAATTAGAAACTGCAAAAGCAAATCTTTCACGTGCTCAAGCGCAACTTTCACAAGCGAGAGCTGCGGAATTGCAAGCAAATGCGGGAGTTTCTCAAGCTACTGCAAATTATCGCGGCGTTCAAGCAAACATTGATTATTCCGTCATTCGTGCCCCGATTTCCGGTGTGATTGGAAAACTTCCTTTAAAAGTCGGAAGTTTGGTGGGTCCGACTGATGCCACTCCTTTAACAACATTTTCGGATACAAGCGGAGTTTTTGCTTATTTTTCTATGAACGAAAAGGAATATCTAAACTTTCTTGAAGATTCATATGGAGCAACAGTTCCCGAAAAATTGAGAAATATGCCCATGGTAGAATTGGAATTGGCAAACGGAAGCACCTATTCCGAAAAAGGTAAGATTGAAGCCGTTACCGGACAAATCGACCAGAAGACGGGAACAATTCAATTCAGAGTTTCATTTCCAAATGCAGCAAAATTATTGAGCAATGGAAACAGCGGCACTATCAAAGTTCCAAAATTATATGACCAAGCGTTGGTTGTTCCCGAAAGCGCAACTTTCGAACAGCAAGGTTTGGTTTATGTTTATCGTGTTGAAAAAGATACTGCAAAGAACGTATTAATCGGCGTTACAGACCGTGTAAATAATTTGGTGGTGATAAAGGATGGAATTAAGAAAGGGGAAAAAATTGTCGCTCAAGGAGTCGGACAGTTAAAACCAAATTCAGCGGTGAAACCCAAACCAGCCAATTTTGACGAAATCGTAAACGCCATAAAACCGATTTTCTAATGGTAAAACATTTCATAAACAGACCGGTTTTTGCAAGCGTAGTTTCCATCCTGATTGTGATTTTGGGGATTTTGGGACTTCGAGCACTTCCGGTGACGCAATATCCTGATATTGCTCCGCCAACAGTAAGTATTAATGCGAATTACACCGGTGCAAGTGCCGAAACCGTGATGAACAGTGTGGTAATTCCAATCGAGGAACAAGTAAACGGTGTGGAAGGAATGGATTATATTTCTTCTTCGGCGAGTAATAACGGTTCGGCAAATATTCAGGTTTTCTTTAAACAGGGAATTAATCCAGACATTGCCGCGGTTGAAGTTCAGAACAAAGTTCAGCGTGCTGTTCCGCTTTTACCGGCAGAAGTGACGCGTTCCGGAGTCACGGTTCAAAAACAGCGAACGAGTGCATTGATGTTCCTTTCTTTTTATACAGAAAATCCCAACTTAAATGAAGTTTGGCTTCAAAACTATTTGAATATCAATGTGATTCCCGAACTGAAAAGAGTAAGAGGTGTCGGTGAAGCACAAGCATTTGGTGGAAAAAACTATTCGATGCGGATTTGGATTGACCCAGCAAAAATGGCTGCGTACGGATTGCAACCCAGCGACGTTTCTGCGGCAATCAACGAGCAATCCAGAGAAGCCGCTGCAGGACAACTTGGGCAAAACAGCGGAAATGCTTTTGAATACGTCATTACATATAAAGGAAAATTCAACCAGGAAAAAGATTACGGCGACATCATCTTAAAATCCCTTGGAGACGGACAATTCCTTCGGTTGAAAGATGTTGCGGAAATCAAATTGGACGCTCAAAATTATACTTCAGTCGGAGAAAATAATGGGCGAACCGCAATCAGTATGGGGATTTTTCAAACTCCGGGTTCCAATGCGCAAGATATTATCAACGACATTAAAAAATTCCTTGAAGAAAACGCAAAAACTTTACCGAAAGGAGTTGGATACACCATTAACTTTGACACCAATGATTTCCTTGAAGCATCGATTAGTAAAGTAGTTACGACTTTAATTGAAGCTTTTATTTTGGTGTTCTTGGTGGTTTATTTGTTCCTTCAGGATTTCCGTTCTACGTTGATTCCGGCGATTGCGGTTCCGGTTTCGATTATCGGTTCGTTTTTCTTCCTGAATTTATTTGGATATTCCTTAAACTTATTGACACTTTTCGCTTTGGTTCTAGCTATTGGAATTGTAGTGGATGACGCAATCGTCGTCGTAGAAGCAGTTCACGCAAAATTGGAACATGGATATACCAATGTGAAAGAAGCCACCGTTTCCGCAATGGATGAAATTACGGGAGCAATTATTTCGATTACTTTGGTGATGGCGGCGGTTTTCATTCCGGTAACTTTTATTACGGGTCCAACTGGGGTTTTTTACCAACAGTTTGGAATTACTTTAATTGTGGCGATTTTAATTTCTGCGGTGAATGCGTTGACTTTAAGTCCAGTTTTATGTTCCTTATTTTTAAAGCCGAATCCAGCGCATCACGAAGAATATTCGAAATTGAATTTTCTGCAAAAATTTTTCTATAAATTCAATGTCGCATTTAGAACAGTAACCAACCGTTACGGAAGGTCTTTTGTTTTCCTTTTAAGGCATAAATGGGCGACCTTAATCATTTTCGCATTGGGCGGATTATTTTTCTGGTGGTCGAATTCCACGATGCCGAAAGGATTTATCCCAAAAGAAGACCGTGGGATTATCTTTACCGACGTTTCGCTTCCTCCGGGTGCGTCGATGGAAAGAACGTACAATGTTTTGAAAAATTTGCAGGAAGATGCCAGAAAAATTCCGGGAGTTGCGAACGTGACTTTCACGGCGAGTCGTGCGTTTATGTCGGGAAGTGGTTCCAACACGGGACAGGCATTTGTACGGTTGAAACCTTTTGACGAAAGAGCGCATGACGAGGAGCTTTCCGTGGAAACCATTACCAAAAAATTATTTGGTGTCGCCTCGAAATATCCGGATGCAAAAATCGTGTTCTTTTCGCCTCCAAGTGTTCCCGGATTTGGTTCAAGTGATGGTTTTTCCGCGGTTTTGTTGGATAAGTCAGGCGGGAATTTACGAGAATTGGACAATGTTGCTAAAAATTATCTCGGCGCTTTGATGGAAAGACCTGAAATTCAGTTTGCCAACACGTCATTTAATACCAATTATCCACAGTACGAAATGGTAATTGATGTTCCGCGTGCAAAAGATGTCGGTGTTTCGATTACGGATATTCTTGCAACAATGCAGGGTTATGTGGGTGGAGTTTACGCAGCAGATTTCACCAAATATGGAAAACAGTTTCGGGTGATGGTTCAAGCGTTTCCGGATGCGAGAAGACAACCTTCTGATTTGGACGGAATTTTCGTGAAAACTGCTTCCGGACAAATGACGCCGATTTCGCAGTTCATTACGATGGAAAAAACATTCGGTCCAAAATCCGTGGAAAGGTATAACCTATTTACATCGATTTCGATTTCTGGCTCGAACAATCCAGGATTCTCGACAGGCGATGCGATTAAAGCAGTTCAGGAAGTTGCGGCAGATAAATTACCGGCTGATTATGTGGTAGAATTTACGGGATTGTCTAAAGAAGAATTGAGCTCCGGCTCGCAAACCGCAATTATTTTTGTGTTGAGTTTGGTGTTCGTTTACTTCATTTTGGCGGCACAGTATGAAAGTTTCTTACTTCCGCTATCGGTGATTATTTCATTGCCACTGGGAGTTGCAGGAGCTTATTTCGGACAAAAAATTGCCGGGCTTGAAAACAATATTTATTTCCAAATCGCATTAATCATGTTGGTTGGACTTTTAGCGAAAAACGCGATTTTGATTGTAGAATTTGCGGTTCAAAGAAGACATCATGGCGAAACTTTGGCAATGTCTGCAATCAATGCGGCGAAAGCGAGATTGCGACCTATTTTGATGACCTCATTTGCCTTTATTTTCGGAATGGTGCCATTAGTTTTCGCTTCTGGAATTGGGAAAGTTGGAAACCAATCCATCGGAACCGGTGCTGCAGCGGGACTTTTGATCGGAACATTTTTTGGGTTGATTGCCATTCCTGTTTTGTATGTGATTTTCCAATGGCTGCAGGAAAAAATTAAACCGATAAAGGAAAAAGATATCAATGTGGCGGAATAATTTCCCTCCTTCGGAGGGGTGTCTTCAACGAAGGTGAAGACGGGGTGGTTAATCAATTACCAAAATCAAAAAAAACTTCAATGAAAAATAATTTCAACATCAAATATTTTGCATTTTCATTAATGGCTTTATTTGTTCTTTCATCGTGTATGACGCGTGAAAAATACGAGCGGCCAAAAGAAGCCGTCAATGAAAATCTTTTCAGGACCGATAAACTTCCCCAAGATTCTACAAGCATCGCTACAGTTTCGTGGCGTGAGATTTTCACCGACAATGTTCTTCAAAAACATATTCAAAACGGTCTGGAAAATAATCTCGATATCAGAATTGCTTTACAGAATATCGTTGCCGCAGAATCCTATTTAAAGCAAAGCAAAGCATCGTATCTCCCAACGATTGCGGTTGGTCCCGGTTACACTTTGCAGACACCGTCTTTAAATGTTGGAAATGCAAGTGAAAGAAGATACAACAATATTTTCGATGTAAGTGGCGACATTTCTTGGGAAGCAGACATTTGGGGAAAATTAAGGGCACAGGAAAAATCCCAATACGCTCAATATCTAGGAACAACAGCCGCTCACAAAGCAGTGAAGACGGATTTGGTTGCAGCAATTGCTTCGGCTTATTATCAGTTGTTGACTTTCGATGAACAGAAAAGAATCATCAACGAAACCATTAGTTTAAGAAAGAAAAATCTTGAAACCACGAAAGCGTTGAAAGAAGCCGGAACTTTAACTGAAGTTGCCGTTCAACAAAGCGAAGCGTTGGTTTTCAATGCGGAATCTCTTCTAATCAATATCGACACGCAAATTGCACTTTTGGAAAATACGATGAGTTTGTTGATGGGAATTCCGTCGCAAAATATTGAAAGAACAACTTTGGCCCAACAGAAAATGCCTACAAATTACAAACTTGGATTTTCTGCAAATCTCCTTTCAAACAGAGCAGATGTGATGCAATCCGAATACAATTTAATGTCCGCTTTTGAATTGACGAATGTAGCAAAAGCACAATTTTACCCAAGTTTAAGAATTGGTGGAAGTGGCGGAATTCAAAGCTCGGATATCGATAAATTGTTCAGTGCAAATTCTCTGTTTGCAACGCTTGTTGGAAGTTTGACTCAACCGATTTTAAACCAAAGGCAAATCCGAACCAACTATGAAGTGAGTTTGGCGAACAAGGAAAAAGCCTATCTCAATTTCCGTAAAACACTTTTGAATGCGGGAAAAGAAGTTTCTGATGCGTTAAAAGTATATGATGCTCAAGACGCTTTCATCAATTTGAAAAGAAAAGAATTGGTCGCTTATCAAAAATCGGTCGAGTTTTCACAAGAATTGGTGAATTATGGAATGGCAAATTATCTGGAAGTTTTGAATGCATCTGTAAATTCTTTAAACGCAGAACTCAATATTTCCAATGCGGAATATGCGAAAATGAAAGCGGGAGTGGAGCTGTATCAAGCTTTAGGAGGAGGTTGGAGATAAATGGGGTTTGAGAGTTTAAGCTACTGTATGTTAAGGACAAATCGTGAAAACTAACGAAGTCAATTGTTCAAAAATAGAAGTTTTTTTGCGACAGAACATCATCAAACAATTTCAAACTCAATCCAACAACATCAAATTGTTTTCAAACTCTTAAAAAACTCCCACATCACAATTCCCCCACAAACCGAAACATTCAGTGAATGCTTGGTTCCCAACTGTGGAATTTCGAGGAAGTTATCATAAAGAGAAAGAGCTTCGTCGCTCAAACCATCCACTTCGTTTCCTAAAACCAAGGCGTATTTTTCATTTTTTTTAATGACAAAATCAGTGATGATCTCTGAATTGGTGGTCTGTTCAATTCCTAAAATTTTGAAGTTTTCTTTCTTTAAATTTTCGAGTGCTGTTGAAATATCTTTCTCGTAAATCCAATCCACACTTTCAGTCGCGCCCAAAGCTGCTTTATGGATTTCGCGATGTGGTGGCTGTGGCGTAATTCCACAAAGAATAATCTTTTCTACCAAAAAAGCATCCGCCGTTCTGAAAACAGCACCCACATTATGCATACTTCGAACATTGTCCAAAACCACAACCAACGGAATTTTCTCTGTTTGCTTAAAAGTTTCTACATCGATTCGGCCTAATTCTTCGAGTTTCAGTTTCTTGGTGGATGACATCTAAAAGTAATTTCTACAAAATTAACCATTTCCCATTAGATTAAAAATTATGTATTTTTGTCATGAGATTGAGCCCTAAATGAAAAAATTAAAAGATGAACTACAAAATATTATTAGAAGAGATGGACCAATTGGCGGTGAAAACCTTATCAAAACCTTGGAGGAAATGAAATCCCAAGTGTCCAAAATCAAGAAATCAAGCATCACAATCAATAAGAAATTGAAGTAATTAAAAATAATTTTTCAAAGTTAAATTGATCAGATAATTTTGTCGAAGACAAAATTTTTTTTATTCAAGTTGAACCAAAACTAAAATGGCAAAAAAAGAAACCCCTTTAATGATGCAGTACAACGCCATCAAGGCGAAATATCCTGATGCGCTTTTGCTGTTTCGGGTGGGAGATTTCTACGAAACTTTTGGTTCGGATGCCATTAAAACCGCACAAATTTTAGGAATTGTACTCACCAAAAGAGCAAACGGTGAAGGACATATCGAATTGGCGGGGTTTCCGCATCATTCCATCGATTCTTACTTGCCGAAATTGGTGAGAGCCGGACTTCGTGTCGCCATTTGCGACCAACTGGAAGACCCGAAATCCGTGAAAGGTATCGTAAAACGTGGCGTGACTGAATTGGTGACACCCGGAGTTACGTTCAACGAACAGGTTTTAACTTCTAAGAAAAATAATTTTCTGCTTTCCATTCATAAAGAGAAAGAGAAATTCGGAATGGCATTGGTGGATATTTCCACGGGAGAATTTTTGGTTTCTGAAGGAAATTTAGAGAAATTACTACACCTCGTTTCTACTTTTGATCCGAGCGAAATTATTTATCAAAGAACGACTGAACTTCCATCGCAGCTTAAAAATAAAAATTCTTTCAAGCTTGAAGATTGGGCGTTTCAATACAATTACGCTTACGAAAAATTGACCAATCATTTCAAAACCAATTCACTGAAAGGTTTCGGTGTGGAGGAAATGAAGTTGGGAATTATTTCGGCGGGAGCAATTTTTGCTTATTTGGTTGAAGATACGCATCACGCTCTATTACAGCATATTACAAAAATTCAATTGATTCCTCAGGACGATTATTTGATGATGGATCAATTCACTTTAAGAAATTTAGAAATCGTTTATCCAAGCAATCCGCAAGGAAAATCGTTGCTCGATATTATCGACAAAACTTCAACTCCAATGGGTGGAAGATTGTTGCGAAGAAGATTGATTCTCCCATTAAAATCTGTGGGTGAAATTAACAGAAGATTGAGTTTGATTGAGTTTTTCAACAAAGAAGATTCGCTGAAATATGAGATTTTACAATTATTAAGATCCATTTCCGACCTCGACCGTTTGATGGGGAAATTAGCTTCGGAAAAAATCTCACCTAAAGAGCTCGGTTATCTACGTCAAAGTTTGATGAACATTCACAAAATTAAAAGTTTGCTTCATCAGTTTGATGAGGTTTTGGCTTGGCTTCAACCTTTGAATAATTTGGAGGAACTCATCAAATATTTAGAAAATTATTTGAATGATGAACTACCCGTGAATATTTCCAAAGGAAACGTTATCAAAAACGGAATCTCCGATGAACTCGACCGACTGAGAAACCTTCAAAGCAAAGGCAAAAATTTCCTCGATGAAATGTGTGAAAGGGAAATCGAACGTACAGGAATTTCGAGTTTGAAAATTAATTTCAATAACGTTTTTGGCTATTTTATTGAAGTGCGAAACACGCATAAAGACAAAGTTCCCGCCGATTGGATTCGTAAGCAAACCTTGGTCAATGCCGAAAGATACATCACCGAAGAACTGAAAGAATACGAGGAACAAATTCTCGGTGCAGAAGAAAAAATCTCCAAAATCGAACACGAGCTGTACCGAAAAGTTTGCGAAAATGTGATGATTTACATCGACCAAATTCAGGAGAATTCTAAAATTATCGCAGAACTCGATTGCGGTGTCGGATTGTCGGAACTTGCTGTTTCTGAAAGTTATACGCGACCCATTCTAAACGATACTTTTGAGATAAGTCTAAAAGAAGCGCGGCATCCGATTATTGAAAACGCACTTCCTCTCGGTGAAAAATATATTCCGAATGATTTATTTTTGGATAAAGATTCTCAGCAAATCATTATGGTTACAGGTCCGAATATGGCGGGAAAATCAGCCATTCTTCGGCAAACCGCCATTATTTGTCTGATGGCGCAAATCGGAAGTTTCGTTCCCGCAAAACATGCTGAAATTGGTATTCTTGATAAAATTTTTACAAGAGTTGGAGCAACCGACAATATTTCCGCGGGCGAGTCCACTTTCATGGTGGAAATGAACGAAGCGGCCAATATCCTCAACAATATTTCTGAAAGAAGTTTGATTCTTTTGGACGAAATTGGTCGTGGAACGTCCACTTACGACGGTGTTTCCATCGCGTGGGCGATTGCGGAATATCTTCACCAACATCCGACACAAGCCAAAACTTTATTTGCAACGCATTATCACGAACTCAATGAAATGACCGTAAATTTTGAACGAATCAAAAATTTCCATGTTTCCATTCAGGAAAATAAAGGAAATATTATTTTCATGAGAAAGCTCGTACAGGGCGGAAGTGAACACAGTTTCGGAATCCACGTCGCAAAATTGGCGGGAATGCCTTCAAAAGTGGTGAATCGTGCGAATGAAGTTTTAAAGACTTTAGAAAAAAGCCGTTCACAAAGCGGCTCCAAAGAAAAAACAAAGGCGATTACGGAAGAAAATTTGCAACTTTCTTTCTTTCAACTAGACGATCCTGTTCTAGAAAATATCCGTGAAGAATTGACGAAAATCGACATCAATACTTTGACTCCGATTGAAGCGTTGATGAAACTGAATTCGATTAAGAAGTTGATTGGAAGGTAGATTTCAGCTAGTATTTTCCCGTTTTCAGAATTCCTTCAAAATAATTCACCAATAAAACTCTTTCCGCTTTTGTCAAATTCGCTTCCGGATGTTGCGGAAGATAAGCCGTCATCGGCATGGAATAATCTTTTACCGATTTTGCCGCGTTTTCCAACATATTTTTCTTTAAATCCTGATTAAAATTTCCCCATTCCGAAAAATTAAAATGTTCTCTTCCTTCATTGATATGATGTTTAATCGACCATGAAATTGGCGCGACATAAGCGTAATTTGGGTAAACCGTTTCGTTGGAATGACAGTCGTAACATGCTTTTTTCAAAATTTGCTGCACATTTTTTGGCGTCTGAAAAACATGTACAAAATTCACTTTATGGTCAACCGGTTTATTGGTTCGGTCAACAGGAATGAACTGAATTAAGGCAATGACAATCAGAAACCAATAAACGATATTCAAAAATGTTTTCATTCGGATTTTTTAGGTTCGGAAGTTTTTACATCAGAAATCTTTGTGGGCTCTGTTGAAGAAGGTATTGGCGTTTTTGCTGCGAGATTCCAGGTTTCCCGAATTTCCCACAACGGACGGATATCGATTTTCTTGTCCAAAATGTAGACATCTTCCGCAAACTCGCCATTGGCAAAATCTGCAGTGTCCCAAATTCCGTTCTCGTTATTATCGACTAAAATTCGCAACAGATATTTTCCCGGTTTCAGAGAATTCAAAGTGATTTGGCTTTCTTTTCCATATTTTGAATAAATCACATCGCCACTTTCGTTCAACATTTGAAGCCAAAAAATGTGAGTGGGTGGATTTTCAATTGTAATGGTAAGGCTCCCGTAATTTTCTGTTTTATCTCCCTCAAAATCAAAACGATATGATTTTTGAATCGATTCATAAAAAGAAGAAACGGTTTCTTTAGGAACAGTCAAAGAATATTTTTTTCCTTCCTTAAAAGCTGATTTTACCTGAATTTCATAAGGATTGCTTTCAGAAATTTTTGCGGTGAAATCCTGTTTGATGCTGTCTGAAACTAAAGTCCATTTTTCAGGTTGAATCTTATCGATGAAATAGTTTGACGTAATCGCGAAACCTTGATTTGGCGGCAGTAAACTTCCTTTTGAGTTGGAAACCGTCATCTCGTTTTTCGTGTTGTAACGATAAAAAATCGAAACCGTATCTTTTTTTGCACCGTTGTCATAACTGAATTTGAGGTTTTCACTTTGTGCAATTCCGATGTTCTGTTTTTTTGCATCAAACCAAATATTCACGGAATCTGATTTTGCAGTGTGAGTGACTTTGTAATCCTGCAATTTCTCGGTCAGGGAAAGTACTTTTACCATTTCGGGATTTCCTTCAAAAGTCATCAGAATTCCACCCGGATTTTCCTTCATTTCTACATATTTCAATGTTTTCTTCGAAGGATAAAGATTGATTTTTAACCCCGAAATACTTTGGTCAAGCATGATTTCATCTTTCAAAAATCCCACATTTTCTTTTCCTGCATCGAAAACGGAATTGGCATTGGTGTCTTCAAAAGCGAGGATTCTGTATTTTCCGGGCGACAAATAATTCAGTTCAAAATATCCGTCTGGATCGGCTTTGGTGATGTAGTAAGGTTTTTGGCGGTAATTCATCGTGTCTTTTACCTGATAAAGTCCGACTACCAAATTTTTTTCCTCGGTTTTGGTTTCTTTATTCGCAATCAAAGATTTTACTTCTCCGCTGATGTACAAATCGTCAATTTTATCTCCTGTGGAAAAAGCGAAATTGTAATATTTAAGGGCGTTTCCTTCGTTATTATCCACAATCGCATTTCCAAAATTAAAACTGTATGTTGTGTTGGCTTGAAGCGTATCATCCCATTTAATCAACAAATATTTATTGGCCATTCCCGAGGGAAGAATTTTCTTCATTTTTTTGATGGGCGGCGAAATAATGAGGTTTTTATTGATTTCTTTCAACGTAATATATTCATCAAAATCAATGCGAAGTTCGCCAATATTTCGGGGAACATTCACTCTTGACGTGTCGATATTGCTTCCCACAACTTGCGGTGCAATCGTATCTTTATCACCACCAACAGGCGAACCAACTCTTGCGCAGGAAAACAAAATGAGGTTGAGAATAAAAAGAAAAACAATTTTCTTCATTGAAAAATTTTGAACAAAAGTAAGAAATTATTCGCTGTAAGAATCCACGGAATCTTTTCCTGTGGAAGTTTTCAAGCTATCGGTTTGATTCATTTCCTTATTGAATTTTTCTGTTTCGTAAGGGAAATTTTCAAAAAGCCCCGAAAGCGCCAAAGCCGAATAAATCCTACGCGAATATTTATTTCCAATGGCGATAATCGTGACATTGGATTTCAGCAAATGTCCGAAAACAGAATTCGTTCCGTGCCACCATCCGTTATGATAGGTGAGTTTTTCGTTATTGTCGAAAATTTTCATCCTAAAACCAAGACCGTAATTATTGATTCCCGGTTTTTCGTTGCTGTACGGTTCGAAAATCTTTTGATACAAGTCATGCTGCAGAAAATTTTTGGCGAACATGGCTTTGGAAAAATTCAGCAAATCTCTTGGCGTTGTGTAAACATTTTTGTCGCCATAAATCTCGTCTAATCGGTCATAAGGATAAAGTTTCGGGCCGCGCTGATAAAAAGATTTTGCGGCAGTTGCAGTATCTTTTACCTGAAAAATGTAGGTGTTTTTCATTTTTAAAGGGCGGAAAACAATTTGCTGCATCGCTTCTGGAAAAGGAATTTTTGAAATTTTCTCGATGATTAATGCTAAAAGCGCATAATTCGTGTTGCAGTACATGAAACCCGTGTCGGTATCCCGCGAAAGATCAGGTTTATAGCGAATCAACATATTTAAAATATCCTGATTGGTAAGGAATTTTTTGGAAAGTTCTGCTGGTTGCGGCTGAATTTTCTCGATAAAATATTCGTATTTAGGCAGTCCGCTTCTTTGACTTAACAGCGTGAAAATCGTCACTTTCGGATAGGGAAAATTTGGAAAAAACTTGGTAACGGGATCGTCGAGTTTCGCCAAACCGCCTTCAACCAATTTCAGCATCGCCATTGCAGTAAGTGTTTTAGAAACCGACGCCACATGAAGCGGAACATCTTCTGTAATGGGTTCCTGATTATTGTCCTGTGCAAATCCGCGATAACCTTCATAGAGAATTTTGTCGCCTTTTGCCACTAAAAATCCGCCCCACAAATCACCTTTTTCCCAAACATTTTCGTAATAGTTTTTGATAACCGAAACAATGGAGTCTTTATTTTCTAAACGGTTGTCTTTTCGCTGGAAAATATCGTCCAAATCGATGTTGCCATAATTGGGTAAATCGGTTTTTATGTTTTCGGGATTGTTTGGGTTGTCTTTTTTACACGATAAAACTGCAAAACTTAAAAAAAGTAGAATGAGAATGTTTTGGATAAACTTCATCTGAAAATTTTGGAATCAAAAATCCCCGCAAGTTAATGGTTTTTCAGAAAGTTTTTTAGAACTGAAATCATAAAGATTTGTTAAGAAATCGAAAATTCCATCAAAATCTTGTCCACAATTACCTGCGCCAATTTTTCTTTGCTTTGAATCGTCCAACCTGCGATATGTGGAGTTACAATGACTTTTTCCGAACTGAGGAGAAATTTTAAATCTTCGTTTTCACTTGCACTGAGCGAAGTGGAAGTGTCTAAATTTTCAAAAGAAGATTTCTCGTATTCCAAAACGTCGAGTGCGGCTCCTTTTATTTTTCCTGATTGAATGGCTTCAACTAAATCTTTGGTTTTTACGTTTTTTCCTCTTGCCGTATTGACAAAATAAAAATCCTTTTTCATTTCTGAAATGAATTTTTCATCAATTATATAATGGGTTTCAGGTGTAATTGGAAGGTGAAGACTCAAAATATCGGCTTCATTTTTAATTGTTTCCAAAGAAACTTGAGTTCCGTATTCATCAGAAAGATTGGGTAGAATATCATGAAAAATCACCTTCACTCCAAAACCTGAAAGTCTTTTTGCAACCGCTTTTCCCATGTTTCCGTAACCGATGATGCCAAAAGTTTTGCCAAGAAGCTCGTCGCCGCGGTTTTCCTCGCGTTTCCAAATTCCGTTTTTCACTTCATTGGAAGCGATGAACAATCGGTTCGTTAAAATTAAAAGCATTCCTACAACATGTTCCGCGACAGAATCTCTGTTTCCTTCAGGAGAACTGATGAGTTTTATGCCTAAACTTTTCGCAAATTCCACGTCGATGTTTTCCATTCCTGCACCAACTCTTGCGATGAATTTCAGATTTTTTGCATGCTCCAGAAAATTTTTGTCAACAGGAATTCTGCTTCTGATTATGATTCCGTCATAATTTGAAATCTTCTTTAAAACCTCATCATAAGAAGATGTGAAATCTTCCTCAAACACAAATCCTTTCGCAGAAAGCTGTTCTGTGATTAAGGGATGGTTTTTATCTAAAAGCAGGATTTTCATTTGATACGAGTTGTGTGATGCGAGTTGCGAGATGCGTGTTTAACTCGAAACCCGAATCTCGTATCTCGAATCTATTGTTGAAAAAGTTTTTTCAGTTCCACAGAATCTGCTGCTTTCATTCTTCCAGATAGGATTAGGGAAAGCTCTTTTCTCCTTAAAGCTGCTGCAAATCTTTCTTTTTCCAAATCTGTTTCAGGTTCCATTTGCGGAATTGGGATTGGTCTGTTGAATTCATCTACCGCAACGAAAGTATAAATTCCTTCGTTGGTGTGAATTTTTTTCTGATTGATCGGGTCATCCAACCAAACATCCACATAAATTTCCATTGAAGTTGAAAATGCACGTGAAACTTTGGATTCCAAAACCACGATTCCACCTTCTGGAATAGGGTAATTGAAGGAAACGTGATTTACAGAAGCGGTTACTACGCGTCTTTCACAATGTCTCGCCGCCGAAATTGACGCGCAACGGTCCATTTTCGCCAAGAGTTCGCCGCCGAAAAGGTTTCTTAACGAATTGGTTTCGTTCGGAAGAACGATATTGGTCATCACGGTTAACGATTCTGACGCTTTTTTGATTTTTTCCATTTAGATTTTGAATAATTTTTGGAGCTCCATTTTTTTGCCGAAGTTTTCGGAGTAATTGCAACGCCTTCTATGGAATCTGTTCGAATGGAATCTTCCTTTATGTTGGTGGAATCCACTTTCAAACTGTCTTTCACCACTTTCTGAAATGGTTTTTCGTCAGGAAGTTTATTATTGAAAGATTTCTTTCCGAAAATATATTCAGGTTGTGTTATACCAAAATAAGTAATGGCTCCAATTCCAAGGATGATCGGCAAAACCCACCAAATTGAGTTATTGAATTGATAAGAATTTTCTTTAGATTTTTGCTTTGAATAAATTCTTGGTTTTTTGATTTCAGAAATATTAATCTGTTCCAACCCATAAAAATCGGGTGAAAGGTTTTCCGTCCTTAATCCTGAAAAATGAACCTTGCTGTCATCCAAAGAAAATGTTCCAAGGTTTTCTACAATGAGTTCTTTCTCTTTATCCAAAGTTCCGTTCCAATAATTGACTAACTTTCTAACTTCAATTTCGGCATCGATTAAAGGAATGTTTTTTTCTTTGGAGATGAAATTTGCTAATCTTATGGCATTTCCCTTAAAATCAGCGTTAAAAGCGATTTCGTTTCCGGGCGGTAAAATGTTTTTTGTGTCTTGATCAACAACTGCATTCGTATTTTTCAGGTAAAATGTCCCAAATCCCGAAACGGAAGTTGGTCCGTTTTTTTGCAAAGAATCGAGAATGACAGAAGAAAAATTCATATTGTGGCAAATTTATGTTTTTTGACCGACTTAATCAAAATAAAAAAGACCGCTAAAAGCAGTCTTCCCTAAATTTCTGAATGCAAATTATTTTGCAAATTTCACCACTTCATTTTCAGAACCGTTTGTGATTTTTACGACGTACAGACCATTTTTACAAAGTTTAAATCAATGGCGCTTCCGTCTGCTTTTGTGTTCAGTGTTTTTATTAATTTTCCGCTCATTTCGTATAGTGAAAGAGAGGTGTTTCCTTTTGCTGAAGTGTAAAAACAATGTTTTTTAATTTTTGAGTTTGCAAAATTACATTATAAAAAAGGTTTACCGAAATTTGTTTTCAATAAACCAATAAAAATCGTTATGTTTTGAATATTATCTAAACTGTAGTCCCATTCCAAACATAAAATTTATTCCTGCCTGGGAAAAATAAATAGGACCTTCGTAAACATAACCATTGTTCACATACTTTTTGTTGAAAATATTGTTGAATAAAAATTTGAAATCTACTTCTGTTCTTTTTAGACCTAAAGTATATTTTGCACTTAAATCGGTGAGAAAATAATCGGGAAGTTTCAGACTTTCATTTTTCGTGTTGTCTAAAAATTGACTTCCAATGTATTGATTTTGAATTCCGAGACTAAAATTTTTAGTTGGGGTGAAATTCAACAAAACATTTCCAATGATTTCTGGAGAAAAAGAAATAGGAGTATTACCTAGATTTTCAATTCCTGATGAATTTTCATTTTTAAAATCGATATTTTCATTTTTACTTAAAGTCAAATTTCCCGAAACATTCCATTTGTCTGATAATTTTGCTAAAGTTCCTAACTCGATTCCCGTTCTGTAACTTTTACCGGAATTTACTCTGATAAATTCACCAATATTATTGATTTGACCATTCAAAACCAACTGGCTCACGTAATTCATATAATATAAGTTGGCGGTGAAAGAGATGTTATCAAATGTTTTCTCAATTCCTGCTTCGAAATCATGGAGTTTTTCAGGTTGAGTTTCCGGATTTGCAAACAAGTCGTCGCGATTTGGTTCACGATGTGCGTGAGCGTAAGAAAAGAATAATTTTCCTTGTGAAATTCGATAATTCAAGCCAAACTTTGGATTAAAGAATAACCATTTTTTATCTAAATCTGCACCTTCTCCGTCGCCTTGCTGTAAAATTTTGGTGTTGTAATGAATGTTTCTTAGCTGTAAATCACCAAAAAACTCAAAATCATTTAATTTAAAAATCGCTTTTGCAAAACCCGCCATTTCATTTTTAATAGAATGGTTTCTATAATATTCAAATTCATTAATTTCAGGAAAATAAACTCCGGTTACATTTCCAAAATGTTTTCCATCATATTGATTGGCAACGATTCCGAAATTCAAATCCAAGTTTTCAAATTTACCGTATAACGTAGAAACTGCGCCATAAAAATCATTATCCAGCCATTTCTTCCTGATAAAATCTGATCGTGAAATTGTTCCCTGATTGGGTAAATTGTATTTTGAAAACTTCTCATCCTGCTTATAATTTTCATAATAACCTTTTCCTTTGGTGTAATGGAAAGTGGTTTCCAAATTCCAATGTTCGTTGAAATTTTGCTCCCACAATAATTGGTAGTGATTCTGCTTGTAATTATCGGTCTCGTTATCATAAAATCCGACAATATTTTCCCAATTCGAATCATAAATCGCTCCTGAATAATTAAATTTCGGATTGGTTTCCCAAGTCGCTTTATCAATTCCGTTCCACGCTTGATAGGTTTTTTCCTTTCCTCCAAAAGCCATGAAACGAATTTTGGTTTTATTTTGTTCAAACAAACCTGTAAAATTATAAGAGTCCAAATCCGAAAAAGCTCGGTCGATATATCCATCGGAATGAATTTTCGTGTACCGCCCCATTAAACTCAGTCGGTTTTTCCAAAATTTTCCGCTTCCGATTTCTCCTGAATATTTATAGGTGTTGAAAGATCCGTAAGAATTATCCGATTTTAGATAGAATTTTTCATCGGGATTTTTTGAAATTACATTTACACTTGCTCCAAATGCGGAAACACCATTAGAAGAAGTTCCAACTCCACGCTGAATCACGATTTGTGACGCAGAACTCGTCAAATCCGGAACATCCACAAAAAAAGTTCCCTGACTTTCGGAATCGTTGTACGGAACACCGTTCATCATCACATTAATTCCGTTTCCTCCCACTCCGCGAATTCGGAAACCGGTATAACCAACGCCATTTCCCGCATCAGAAGTTGAGATCACCGACATTTGGTTTTTCAGCAAAATCGGCAAATCCTGACCGAGATTTTTTTGGTCTAGAACCTTTTGAACATTGATGATTTCTTTGGCGACAGGAAGCCGTTGGGTGAAGTTGATGGCTTCAATTTGTGATTCCTTGATGGAATCTTTCTGAATTTGTGCATAAAACACAGCCGGACTAAGAAGTCCTAAAAAAATAAATCCTTTCATTCTTTTAATTTTTAAGATTAATTGAATAAAAGGGGCGATTATCATGCGCAATAAGTAATTGGTAAAAAGTAATATTGCTGATTGCTTATTACTCATTGCTTATGTATTTCCCTAAACAGCATTACCTGTTCCAGGTTCATTGGGTATAATCTCAGCGTTTTACGGCACCCCTTTAATTTCTGGTTGCAAAAATACAAAATTTTTAATTAATAACCTTTATTATTGATGTCGATGTAATAGTAATTTTTACCATCCTTGGTCACTTCGAAAAGTCGGGCGAGTTTCCAGCTGAAATTTCGTTTGATATCGCTGTACTCAAAAGGAATAATGACTTTGTTGTGAACATCAATTACTCCGAATTTATTTTGGTATGATGCGATAATCATGGGGTTTTTCAAATCGTCACCTTCTAAAATATGCAGATAATCGTATTGAGGATAAATTGTATACTGACGGTAATCTCCGGGATTTTCAAATTTAGAATCTTCGATGATCCCGTACTTGTTCATGAGAATATAAGCGTGAAAAAGTTGTGTTTTGAATTCAGGTTTGCATTTCCCCAAATCTTCATTTTTGAATTTATATACCCTTTTTCCACTTTGATCAATTCGGAAATCAACATCGTACAAACGAGCAGAAGCATAATCTTTTGAACCGAATTTTCGAACTTTTTCGTTGGGCGAATTTAAGAGCATGCAATCTTCGGTGAAAAAACCAACGTTACTGTATTCGTGTTTGATAACCACTTTTCCTTTTTGATTGATAAAGCCGAATTTTCCATCCAATTTTTGTGGTATTAAAGCAGGAATCGAATCATTGATTTTAATTAAATCAGGATTGGTTTTTGGAGAAAAAGATTTTTTAACGATCGTTTTTTTCTTCACAAACTTTTTCTGCGCCGAAATCAAAACCGTACAACTCAACAAAAATAACATCAAAACTTTCTTCATGAAAATTCCTTTTGCAAAATTTCAGCCAAAAATAAGGTTTTAAAAATTTCTGAAAATGAAGAACACAATTACAATGATTGTTATAATCCAAACTGATTTCCAGCCCAAAAGAATCCTTTCAAGTTTTGGAAACCTCTGTTTCACACTTTCAAAATTAAAGACCATCAACAATAAAAGATAAGGAATTGAAAGAACGAGTAATGCATTGTATTCGAAAGCTTTTCTAAAATTTAAATGCAACAGTTCATGAATCGCTCTTTGAGAGCCACATCCGGGACAATCTAATCCGGTAACCGATTTGAAAGGGCATGAAGGAAAATAAGAACTTTTCAACGGATCGAAAACAGAATAAACCGCCCCTAAAATTATAATTAAGAGAATGATAAAAAATCGGGGTTTATTTTTAAAGATTGACAAGTATCTGTGATTGATTTTTATTTTAAATTTTTTCCGAATTTTTAAAATTAGAAAAAATATAGACACCGCACATTAAATTTATATTTAATCTAAATGAATTAAGTCAGTACGATGCTGAAAAATTTCGTATTTTTGGGCTTCAAATATTTTCACTAAAAACATACCGATATGACTTTTGACATTGATATGATTAAAAAAGTGTACGAACGCTATCCTGAACGCATTGCGAAAGCAAGAGAAGTGGTGGGAAAACCTTTGACACTTGCAGAAAAAATTCTATACACGCACCTTTGGGAAGGAAACGCAACACAAGCTTATGAAAGAGGGAATTCCTACGTGGATTTCGCTCCGGACAGAGTTGCAATGCAGGATGCGACCGCACAAATGGCGCTTCTTCAGTTTATGCAGGCCGGAAAATCCAAAGTCGCCGTTCCATCAACCGCACACGCCGATCACTTGATTCAGGCAAGAGTTGGTGCAGAAGCGGATTTGCAGGAAGGAATCAACAAAAATTCTGAAGTTTTCAATTTTTTGAGCTCGGTTTGCGATAAATACGGAATTGGTTTTTGGAAACCGGGAGCAGGAATTATTCACCAAGTGGTTTTAGAAAATTATGCATTTCCGGGCGGAATGATGATTGGAACCGACTCTCACACCGTAAATGCAGGTGGTTTAGGAATGGTTGCTATCGGAGTTGGTGGTGCAGAT
The DNA here is from genome assembly GCF_020084865.1 of Candidatus Kaistella beijingensis. Lineage (NCBI taxonomy): Bacteria > Pseudomonadati > Bacteroidota > Flavobacteriia > Flavobacteriales > Weeksellaceae > Kaistella > Candidatus Kaistella beijingensis. Next base: position 2,155,087 of record NZ_CP071953.1, read on the forward strand.
GCAGTAGATGTAATGGCAGGAATGGCGTGGGAATTGAAAATGCCAAAATTAATCGGAGTTAAATTAACAGGAAAACTGAACGGATGGACTTCTGCTAAAGATGTTATCTTAAAAGTTGCCGGAATTCTTACCGTAAAAGGAGGAACTGGTTGCATCGTAGAATATTTCGGCGAAGGTGCAAAATCACTTTCTGCCACAGGAAAAGGAACAATCTGTAACATGGGTGCAGAAATTGGAGCGACCACTTCAACGTTCGGTTATGATGATTCCATGAGAAGATATTTGGCGGCAACAGGAAGACAAGATGTGGTAGATGCAGCTGATAAAATTGCAGAACATTTGACGGGAGACGACGAAGTTTACGCAAATCCAGAACAATATTTCGATCAAGTTATTGAAATCAATTTGGATGAGTTAGCTCCACATTTGAACGGACCTTTCACACCGGATTTGGCAACCCCAGTTTCAGAATTTCATGATAAAGCGGTTGCGAACGGATGGCCAATCGACGTAGAATGGGCTTTAATCGGTTCTTGTACGAACTCTTCGTACGAAGATTTATCGAGAGCAGCTTCCATCGTTGAAGATGCTTTCGCAAAAGGAGTAAAACCAAAAGCAATTTTGGGAATCAACCCAGGTTCTGAACAGGTGAAATTCACTGCGGAAAGAGACGGTTTCTTGGATTCTTTCAGAAAATTTGAAAACGCAAGAATCTTTACCAACGCTTGTGGACCGTGTATCGGACAATGGGACAGAGAAGGTTCTGAAAAAGGGGAGAAAAACTCCATTATTCATTCTTTCAACAGAAACTTTGCAAAAAGAGCGGACGGAAATCCAAACACCCACGCTTTCGTAGCATCGCCGGAAATGGTTGCAGCAGTTGCAATTTCAGGAAGATTAGATTTCAACCCAATTACAGATACTTTAACCAATGAAGCCGGCGAACAAGTGAAATTGAACGAGCCAACCGGTTCTGAACTTCCTGCAAAAGGTTTCGCAGTGGATGACAACGGTTATCAAGCGCCTTCGGAAGATGGTTCTAAAGTGGAAGTGGTAGTAAGTCCAACTTCTGACAGACTTCAGCTTTTAGAAGAATTCCCAGCTTGGGACGGATTGAACATTACGGGAGCTTTTGTTTTGATTAAAGCTTTCGGAAAATGTACAACCGACCACATTTCTATGGCGGGACCTTGGTTGAAATACAGAGGTCACCTCGACAATATTTCAAACAACATGTTGATTGGCGCAGTAAACGCTTACAACATGGAAACCAATAAAGTGAAAAATTTATTGACTGGAGAATACGGCGAAGTTCCTGCAGTTGCAAGAGCGTACAAAGCAGCTAACGTTCCGTCAATCGTTGTTGGAGACGAAAATTACGGTGAAGGTTCTTCAAGAGAACATGCCGCAATGGAACCAAGACATTTAGGTGTGAAAGCGGTTTTGGTAAAATCTTTCGCACGTATCCACGAAACGAATTTGAAAAAACAGGGAATGCTTGCTTTGACTTTCGCAGATAAAGCCGACTACGACAAAATCCGTGAGGATGATGTGGTAAACTTCCTCGACTTAGACCAATTTGCACCTGGAAAACAATTGACTTTGGAATTCGTTCACAACGACGGAACTAAAGATATTGTAATGGCAAACCACACTTACAATGCTCAGCAAATTGATTGGTTTAAAGCGGGTTCTGCTTTGAATTTGATTAAGCAGATGGAAGCGAACTAAATAAAATGGTTTTTGAAATCTTTGAAACCACTCAATAAATTGGGTGGTTTTTTTAGTACAAAAAAGTAACAAAACTCATGTTTTCAATACCAATCATTAAGTTTACTTTTGAACACCCAAAATTTTATATATGAAAAAGACCGTTGTAGTCCTAACTTTATTATATTCTTTAAAATCCTTTTCACAGGAAAAACCTGCAACCACAAAAGAAAAACAAATCGAAGGCGTAACAATAACCGCCACCAAAAAAGCGGTAGAACAAAAAGCCGACAGAACCATTTTCGATTTTTCGGAACAACCGGCTTTGAACTCGGGAACTTTAATGGAAGGAGTGAAAAAACTTCCAGGTTTAGTAGTGACCGATATTGCGGGAATGATGTATCAGGGAAAGTTATTGGCGGTTTATATGGACGGTCGCCCGCTGAATATTTCGTCAAATGAATTGCAGTCTTTTCTAGACGGAATGCCTGCAAATGCGGTGGAAAGAATTGAAATTATTACACAACCAGGCGCAGAATTTCCTGCAACTTCAGGTGGCGCGATTTTGAATATCATCACTTCTAAAACGGCGAAAAATTATCTATCTGCAACCTATTCAGGAAATTACAGTTTCACGAACTATGATAAATGGAGAAGCAGAACCAATAATTCTTTAAGTTTAAATGCTAAAAATAAATATTTTGGATGGCAACTTAATGTGGGTCAAAATTACCGCGAAGGAATGATGCGTGGAAATATCGACGACCTTTCGCTTACCAATTCAGATGGGCAAAGACGCGGTTATTTTGCAAAAGCAGCCATGACTTTCGATATCGGAATGGACCGATTGCTGTTGAATTACGATATTTACCACAACAATAACGATAACTACACCTACAGTACAGGAAATTTTTTCGGAACGCCCTATCAAACAGAAGATGACGCCAAAACTTTAAACCTGAGAAATGAAGCCGTTGTCACTTATCAGAAAAGATTTACAGACAAAGCGAAAAAGCTCGACTTTAAATATAATTTTAGCAATGCGAAGTCAGATTTTACGCAAAACAACAGGCTTTTGAACCAAAACGTTTTGGAAAACAATTCCAATATGAATGTTTCTACTTTTAAAGTGGATTATTCGCAGCCAATGAAGATTTTGGATGAAGGGAAAATCACCATTGGCGGTTTGTACGAACTTCAAAATTTTGACACCCAAAGTCGTGGAATTACCAATCTTGATTACCAAAGACAAACCGCGTCCACTTATTTGGAACTTCAGGCGAAACTGAAAAAATTTGATTTCACTTTGGGAACAAGGGCGGAAGATTACGATATTTCGGGCATAACAAGAAGTAACGATTTAGCAGGTAATTTGGTGGAAAAAGATTTGATTCCTTTCAAGAAATTTAAACTTTTCCCAAATGCGAGTGTTCAGTACAGTTTCATGAACCGTGTTTATCTTGCCTTGAATTACAACAAGAAAATCAATTTACCAAGCATTTCTTCATTAAATCCGAACAATACGATTTATCAGAATGGGAACTCGGTTTCCACGGGAAATCCTGAACTTCAGCCGACGATTTTCGACAATTACGAGGTGAAACTTTCCGCTTTCGATTATGCGTTTATCGGTTATAATGTGAGTGTGGCGAAAAATCAGGTGATGCAAATCGTCACCAGAGAAACTGCCGTGGATTCCAACACGGGTTTAACCAATGATTACATCTCTAACCGACAACAAAATATTTCGGAGATGAAAATCCATAATTTCAACATCGGTTTGCCAATTCCGTTTATGATTTTTTCAAAACCGTTGAAGGAGATTATGAAATTCAATTTCAATCCCGACAAAATTAATTTCCTTTATGTTTACGCTGCTTATCAGAAGCACGAACTTCCCGATATGAAGACGAAAGGCTACATGATGTTGAACTTAAATGCACAAATAATTTTGCCTAAAGACGTGATTTTCAATGCAAATTACTTCATTATTCCACCGAGAGGAAATTACTATTATTTTCAGGCAGTGAAACCAATCGGGAATAATTTAGATTTAACTTTAAGCAAAAAATTCATGAAGGACCGACTTAAAGTTTCTGTTTTTGCGAATGATGTTTTCAACGGTCAAAAATTCTCTTTCCGTTCTGTGAAAGAAACTCCTTATGTCATCATGTCGAATAAAACCGACAGCAGAAGTTTCGGGATTTCGGTGAACTATAAAATTCCAACCAAGAACAAATTGGCGAAAGAAGCTCCAAACATGCTGAATCAGGAGAAAAAAGAAGATGGCGGATTGATGAATCAGGGACAATAATTGATGAGAAATGAGCAATAAGAAATGAGTAATAAAAAAGCCTTTCAGTTTTGGAAGGCTTTTTATTTTATTGACCCGTCCTAAAATAAGTTTACACCAAATAGACTTATTATGGAAAATCGAGAGAAGACAGTAGAAAAGCGTACACAACAAGATTACACAATGGCTTTTAAATTAGGTATTGTTAGTCGTGTAGAAAAGGGCGAATTCACTTACAAACAGGCACAACAACATTACGGTATCCAAGGAAGAAGCACCGTTTTGGTTTGGCTCAGAAAATATGGTAATTTAGATTGGAGCAAACCCACCATTCATACCATGTTACAATCCAAAGAAACACCCGCCGAAAAGATTAAAAGATTAGAGAAAGAATTAGCTGATGAGAAACTGAAAACCAAAGTTCTCAATATGATGATTGATATCTCGGACAAGCAATACGGCACACAGATCCGAAAAAAGTTTACGCCCAAACAGTCAGACAACTCCAAGAAAAAGGATTGAGTTTATCCAAAATCTGCAGATTGTTTGGGATAAGCAGACAAGCCATTTACCAGCAGCGCCAAAGATTATGTGTTCGGGAAAAAGAATTGGAGAAAGTTAAACGATTTGTTGAGGAGGTTCGTTTAGAACAGCCCAGAATAGGAACAAGAAAACTTTATTATTTGCTTAAAAATAAGTTCAAGGTTGAAAACATAAAAATAGGCAGAGATGCGCTGTTCAATTATTTACGAAGAGAAAACCTGCTTATTTATCCTAAGAAAAGATATACAAGAACAACTTTCTCCAAACACTGGCTCAGAAAGCACCCCAACCTTTTGAAAACGACTTGCCTAAAAAGAAAAGAACAGGTATTTGTAAGCGATATCACTTATATAAAAACCAAAACGAATGTCTATTATTTATCTTTGGTTACGGATGCTTACAGCAGAAAAATAATGGGTTACGAATTAAGTGAAAATATGAATGCTGAAAATGTAGTCAAAGCTCTGAAAATGGCCGTTAAAAACAGAACAACTCATCTTCCGCTTATTCATCACTCAGACAGGGGATTGCAATATTGCTCAGAAGTGTATCAGAAAGTACTTGTTGAAAACAAAATAAAACCCTCAATGACAGATGGCTATGATTGTTACCAAAATGCTTTGGCAGAAAGAATAAACGGAATATTGAAGCAGGAATTTTTAATTCATAAATGCAAAAACATTCAGGATTTAAAACAAATGGTTAAAGAAAGTATTTATATTTACAACAACAAAAGACCACATCTTAGTCTGAAGATGAAAACCCCGGAAACAATCCACAAAAAATCCGGAAAATCAATATCTTCCGGATTGGTATCTTAATGTAAAACTTGTAAACCTATTTTAGGATTAGTCATAATGGCTTCGACAGGCTCAGCCTGACAAGCATTTAGTATTAGAATTGTCACACTGAGCGGAGTCTAAGTGTTTAAAAAATAAGAATATCAAATAATGAAAATTTTAAAATTTGGGGGAACTTCGGTTGGAAGTGTAGAAGCATTGAGAAATGTAAAATCAATCATTGAGAAAGAATTTAATAAAAACAAACCTTTAATCGTTGTTTGTTCCGCTTTGTCAGGAATCACGAATGCGCTTTTATCGGCGTCGCAAAAAGCTTTAAAACAAAACGATTTTTCTGAAATCTTGAAAGCGGCTGAAGAAAAGCATTATCAGATTATTTCAGAATTGTTGCCAAGAACGGCACAGAATCCATTATTAATGATGGTAAAAGTAAGTTTCAATGAGATTGAAGATGTTTTATTCAGCGTTAAAAATCTAGGTGAATTATCAGACAGAATCAAAGATAGACTGCTTTCTTATGGAGAACAGATGTCGAGTAAGATTGTTTCTGCTTTTCTTCAATCTGAAGGTTTTCCTGCAGTTTTCCAAGATTCAAGAAAGTTAATTGCAACAGATTCTCACTTCGGAAATGCGAATGTCGATTCTAGAAAAACCAATGAAAACCTTAAAAACTGGAAACTGGAAAATCAAATTTATGTAGTAACAGGTTTTATCGCCAAAGATAAAAATGATGATACCACAACTTTGGGTAGAGGAGGTTCAGATTACACCGCAGCAATTCTCGGTTCAGGTTTAAAAGCGGAGGAAATCCAAATTTGGACAGACGTTGACGGTTTCTTAACCGCTGACCCAAGATTAGTAAAGAATGCATTTTCTCAATCCGAATTGAGTTATCAGGAAGCAATGGAAATGTCGTATTTCGGTGCAAAAGTGATTTATCCTCCAACAATGATTCCTGCTATTGAAAGCCAAATTCCGATTTACATTAAAAATACTTTTAAGCCGGAAAGTCAAGGAACTTTGATTCATCAGAAATCTGAAATTTCAAAAGGTCTTATCAAAGGAATTGTTTCTATCGAGAAAACCTGCCTCATTAATATTACTGGAAATGGGATGATTGGGATGAAAGGTTTCAGTGGAAGATTGTTCAATGCTTTGGCGAGATATGAGGTCAATGTAATCCTCATTACGCAGGCAAGTTCTGAACATAGTATTTCGTTTGTCGTTGCTTTTGATGACGAGAAAAAAGCGAAAACGGCAATCTATGAAGAATTTGATTTCGAAATCAGTTCCAACAAAATCGATGAACCGCAGTTCGATAATGAGCTAAGTATTCTTTCTGTCGTTGGCGAGAATATGAAAAAAACGAGAGGAATAAGCGGGAAGTTTTTTAGTGCTTTGGGCAAGAACGGAATCAATATTATTGCCATTGCGCAAGGTTCATCTGAGCTCAATATTTCTGCTGTGATTGAAAGAAATGAACTTTCAAAAGCACTGAATGTTGTTCACGATTCGTTGTTACTTTCACCGGTTAAAACCTTCAATGTGATGTTTGCAGGAACAGGAAATATCGGGAAAGAATTGTTCCGACAATTGGAAAGAGAACAGAGAAATCTCGAAGAAAATCATCAGATTAAAATCAATGTTGTAGGAATTACTAACAGTCGGGAAATGAAAATTTTCGATAATCCTGAATCTGATTTTGATTTAAATAATATTTTTAATACTAATTTACAAAAATCAGATTTGAAAGAATTTATAAATTCGATTTCAAATAAAAATTTACCTAATTTGGTTTTTGTAGACAATACTTCCAGCGAAGATGTTGTTGCAGAATATTCATTGTTATTCAATAATAATATCTCAATTGTAACTTGTAACAAAAAAGGAAATTCTTCGTCTTACGAACAATACAGTAAGTTCAAAAGATTGGCAAAAAAGAACAATGTGAGTTTCTTATATGAGACTAACGTTGGAGCTGGTCTTCCAATTATCAAAACCTTAAATGACCTTTGGATTTCCGGTGACGAAATTCTGAAAATCGAAGCGATTTTGTCAGGAACAATTTCTTATATTTTCAATAATTACGTCGGTGATAAAACTTTTGCTGAGGTTGTAAGAACGGCACAAGAATTAGGTTACACAGAACCAGATCCGAGAGACGATTTGAACGCAATGGATTTCTCCAGAAAAATGCTGATTCTTGGAAGAGAAATCGGATTACCGTTGGAAATGTCAAATGTCAATATCAAAGATTTCCTTCCAGAAGCTTGTCTCAAAGCAGAATCAATTCCTGCCTTCTACGAAGAGCTGGAAAAACACGAACCTTACTTTTCATCATTCAAAAATGAAGCAGAAAATTCCGGAAGAAAATTGAGATTAATTGGTGTTCTTGAAGATGGAAAAATCAACATAGAATTTCAGATTGTAGATGCTAATCATCCGTTTTTCGGATTGTCAGGAAGTGATAATATCATTTCGTTCACAACATCAAGATACAAAAATACGCCGTTAGTTGTAAAAGGTCCGGGCGCAGGTGCAGAAGTTACAGCCGCTGGAGTTTTTGCAGATTTAGTAAGAGTTACAGCTCAATAATAATTGTTAATGATTAATTATCAATGATTAATTTTTAACACCAATCAATTAACAATTTACCATTAACAATTAATAATTAAAAATGGATTCTATAAAAGTTTTTGCTCCGGCTACAGTTGCCAATGTTGTCTGCGGTTACGATGTTCTCGGTTTTGCAATAGAAGAACCTGGCGATGAAATCATTTTGAAAAAAAATGATTCCCACCAAATCATCATCACAAAAATAGAAGGTGACGGCGGAAAACTTCCAAAAGACCCAAAGAAAAATGTTGTTTCACACGTCATCCGATTATTTCTGGAAAAAATCAACTCCAATCAAGGAATCGATATCGAATTATATAAAAAAATGCCACTCAACAGCGGAATGGGTTCCAGTGCAGCGAGCAGTGTTGCGGCTTTGGTTGCCATTAATGAATTGATGGGAAATCCTTATTCAAAACAAGAATTGTTGCCTCTCGCAATGGAAGGCGAAAGGATTGCCTGTGGAAATGCCCACGCCGATAATGTTGCTCCGGCACTTTTAGGCGGTTTGGTTTTGGTAAGAAGTTATGAACCTTTGGATGCGCTCAAGTTGCCTTATCCGAAAGATTTGTCAGTGGTGTCCGTTCATCCGCACGTGGATGTTCCGACAGGCGAAGCGAGGAAAATCATCAAAGAAAGAATCAGTCTCAAATCAGCTGTTCAGCAATGGGGAAATGTCGCAGGTCTGGTCGCCGGATTTTGCACCAACGATTTGAATTTGGTGCGCCGAAGTATGGAAGATGTCATCATAGAGCCGGTTCGCGCGATGTTGATTCCATATTTTTACGAAATGAAACAGTTGGCTTTGGACAATGGCGCGATTGGTTTCGGGATTTCCGGTTCCGGTCCGTCAGTTTTTGCTTTGTGTGAAAAAAAGGAAGTTGCAGAAAAAATTTCAACTCAAATCAAAGAATTACTCAATCAAAAAAACATAGAAAGCGAAGCATTCGTCACGAAAATCAATGACGAAGGCGCAAGAGTTATTTAAAAGTCAGAAGTTGGAAGCAGGATGTCAGAAGTTCTTTAACATCCATCTTCCAACACCCATCATCTAACAAATATAAAATGAAATATATATCAACAAGACAACAACAAGAAACCAATATAAAAACAGCTATTTTAAAAGCTTTGGCAGATGACGGCGGACTTTTTATGCCGGAATACATTCCACAGTTAGATTCTCAATTTTTCGAAACTCTACCCAATCTTACTTTGCAGGAAATTGGTTTTCGAGTGGCAAAAGAATTTCTTGGCAGATCTATTTCTGCGGACAATTTAAAAGAAATCATTGATGAGGTTTTGAATTTCGAAATTCCAGCTGTAAAAATTTCGGAGAACATTTATTCATTAGAATTATTCCACGGTCCAACGATGGCTTTCAAAGATGTTGGAGCGAGATTTATGGCAAGAATGATCTCTTATTTCTCGGAAGGAAAACCAATGAAAGTAATTGCTGCAACTTCCGGCGATACAGGAAGTGCTGTAGCTTCAGGATTTTTTGGAGTTCCAGGGATCGAAGTTTATATTCTTTATCCAAAGGGAAAAGTAAGTCCGTTACAGGAAAAGCAACTGACAACTTGGGGCGGAAATATCAAAGCTTTGGAAATAGACGGAACTTTTGACGATTGTCAAGCTTTGGCAAAACAGATTTTGTCCGACGAGGAACTGAATCAAAAATTTACGTTGACATCAGCAAACAGCATTAACATTGCGAGACTGATTCCACAATCATTTTATTATTTCTGGGCTTTTGCGCAATTACAAAAATTAGGAAAACCAATTGTTTTTTCTGTTCCGAGTGGGAATTTTGGAAACTTAACAGCCGGACTTTTTGCCAAGAAAATGGGATTGCCGGTTCATCAATTCATTGCTTCCACTAATGAAAATGATGTTATTCCAAAATTTTTAGAAACTGGAAATTATGAAGCAAAACCTTCCAAACAAACTATTAGCAATGCAATGGATGTTGGAAATCCAAGTAATTTTGAAAGGATGAAAAGTTTGTTTAATAATGATGTTGTAGAATTCAAGAAAGAGATTGAATCTTATTCTTTCTCCGATGAAGAAACGAAAACTACAATGCGAAATGTGAAGAAAGAATTTGATTATACTCTTGATCCACACGGCGCAGTTGCTTATCTTGGACTCGAAAAATATTTTGAAAAATCGAATGAAGATTTTATTGGTGTTTTATTAGAGACAGCTCATCCAGCGAAGTTTGTAGAAGTGGTGGAAGATGTTCTTAAAGAAGAAATTGTCATTCCGGAAAAACTAGAAGCATTTAACAAAAAAGAAAAAAAATCTGTAGGGTTTTCTGTTGATTTTGAATCCGTGAAAAAATATCTGATAGAGGAGAAATGATAATTTTTTGATTTACAGTTTCTAATCCGAAAATAAATCTTAAATGCTTTTATTCACACGCTTTCCAAACAGAATCATTCTGCGGAACAGGCGCAATAATTTCCAAATTTTCTTTGGTGACGGGATGAACAAATTCCAATTTTCTCGCATGAAGATGAATTCCACCATCGGGATTGGAACGCGCAGAACCATATTTTAAATCGCCCTTTATTGGAACGCCAATCTTTGAAAGTTGCGCCCGAATTTGATGATGACGACCGGTTTCCAAATCTACTTCCAACAATTGAAAATTATCTAAAGATTTAAGAATCTGATAATTAAGGATGGATTCTTTCGCACCTTGAGTGGGTTTTGGAAAAACAGTGGCTTTGTTCGTTTTCTCATTTTTTTGAAGATAATGAATCAGTCGCTGCCTTTGCGGTATCATTTCCTTCGCAACAACCGCCCAATATGTTTTTTTGATTTCCCGGTTTTTCACCATTTGCGTCAATCGCGAAAGTGCTTTGGAAGTTTTGGCGTAAATCACCAATCCAGAAGTCGGTCGATCAATACGATGAACCAAGCCAAGGAAGACGTTTCCCGGTTTTTGGTCGCGTTTTTTGATGAAGTTTTTAATTAAATCGAGCAGGGAAAAATCTCCTGTTTTATCGCCTTGAACCAATTGTCCCACTTTTTTATTGATGACGATGAGGTGATTGTCTTCAAAAACGATTTGCGATTCAGAGAAGTTTTGGTGATCCTGCATGAGTTGATTTTACGCCTCAAAATTACGGTAAAATTTAAAATTTTTAGACTTCAATGTGTAAACACAAAAGTTACTGTTTTTTAAAGCCACGTAGGCACATAGAAAAATTGAAGGTCATAAGCTAAAGTTGAATCGAAGCTTTTGTTTTTATAGAACATGTTTTTTGCTAAAAATCCATGGGTCTATGTGGCTGAAATCTCAGTAAATGTTTTCAAAGAAATATTTCTGCGAATCGAATGCAATATCTTCAATAGCAATCTCTGATTTTTTCAGCCAAAACGTTCCCGAGATTTCCGAAATTTCAAGTTTTACCTCAAATTTTTCTGAAACTTCGTATTCGTAAAAAAGGTCTAAAGTATTGTAGGGAATGTTTTTATACACATAAACATTCGGCAAACTCGCCAAATATTTTAATTTGGAAATATCGACTTCAATGTTCATTTCCTCGAAAAGTTCGCGCACGCAAGTTTGTTCCGCAGATTCTTTGGGATCTACAAATCCGCCCGCTAAATCGAGTTTTCCTTTTTTGGGTTCCTGATTTCTCTTGGTAAAAAGAATTTCATCACCACATCTTATTACAACTGCAACCGCACCTGCAACGTTGTGAAACAAAACATAATCGCAATCGCTGCAGCTCCATTTTTTTTCACCGTTCCATTGCAAAGTTTTGTGACCGCATTTTGGGCAGAATTTCAGTTCCTCCATTTAGCCTTTGTTTCTTGGATGATAATTGAGGATCACATCACGAAGTTCTTCGTTTTTCAAATGGGTGTAAATTTCAGTCGTCGTGATACTCGAATGTCCCAACATTTCCTGAATGTAGCGCAAATCTGCACCGTTTTGTAAAAGATGCGTCGCAAAAGAATGTCGGAAAGTATGCGGCGAAATCTTCTTGTTGATTCCCGCTTTTTCGGTTAATTCTTTAATGATGATGAAGACAATTACTCTCGACATCGCAGAACCGCGACTGTTCAAGAACAGGATATCCTCACATTTTTTATTGATTTTGTACTTTGAACGAACTTCGGAAATGTACTCCTTAATCAGTTTTGCCGTAAATTTTGCTAGAGGAACGTACCGTGTTTTATCGCCTTTTCCCTCAACTTTTAAGTAAAGTTCTTTGAAATTGATGTTGGAGATTTTCAACTCGATGAGTTCAGAAACACGCAGTCCGCAACCATAAAGAACCTCAATCATACATTTGTTTCTTTTTCCCAAATCGTTGGAAACATCAATGGCGTTGATAATTTTATCCACATCGTCGAAACTTAGGGTGTCGGGAAGATAAAGTCCGAGTTTTGGTCCTTCAAGCAAAGTTGCTGGATTATCGGAACGCACTTCATCATCCAAAAGATATTTGAAGAACGCCTTTATGGAAGAAATCCATCTCGCCTGCGTTCGCTCGCTGAATTTTTTCTTTGAAAGCTGAAAAAGGTATTCCTGTATATTTTCGTAGGTAATTTCAAGTGGACCGACATTTTCCAACTCGAATTCTGCGTAATCGCGGAGTTTTCTAATGTCTCTTAAATACGCATCCAAAGTATTGTCTGAAAAGTTCCGCTCAAATTTCAGAAAGTGCTCAAAGTCTTTTATTTTTTCATCCCAAGTCATGATTATTTGTGTTTTTTATTTTTTATAGCAACTCGGACTTTGAGATTTTTAAAACCTCAATTCCGTGATTTTTCAAAAATTCCACACCGTCAAAATCTGAATATTCATCGATGTAGACTAGTTTTTTTATTCCCGCCTGCAAAATGAGTTTGCTGCATTCTTTGCATGGCGACAAGGTTAAATATAATGTTGAATCTTTCGCCGATTGTGTAGAACCCGCTAATTTCAAAATGGCGTTCGCTTCTGCATGAAGTACGAACCAGTGCGTTTTTCCTGCTTCATCTTCGCAGCAATTTTCAAATCCTGATGGCGTTCCGTTGTACCCGTCAGAAATAATCATTCGGTCTTTTACAATGAGCGAACCTACTTTCTTTCGTTCACAGTAGGAGAGTTTTGCCCATTCCATCGCCATTTTCAGGTAGGCTATGTCAAATTTAGTTTTAACCAATTCTTAAATTTCGTATTTCAAATTTCGTAATTTGTACTTCTCACTTGGTAATTCTTCCCTTAAAAAGAGGGTTTTCTCTTTTCTAAAAACGCAGCAACTCCTTCTTTCTTATCATCCATTTCAAAAAGTTCGCCGAAGGATTTTATTTCCGTTTCAAAACCTTTGTCTGTATCATATTGATTTACAGCAATAATTGCCTTTGAAATCGCCATCGGAGAATTATTGGCAATTTGGTTGGCCAATTCTTTCGCTTTTGGCAAGAGTTCCTCTAAACTAAAAACTTCGTTAACCAAACCGATTTCTTTTGCTCTTTGCGCTGAAATCATTTTTGCTGAAAAAATCAACTCGTTCGCTAAGCCTTTACCAACTAATTTCGGTAAACGTTGTGTTCCGCCATAACCGGGAATTAATCCTAAAGTTACTTCCGGAAGTCCCAATTTCGCATTTTCCGATGCGTAACGAATGTGGCAAGACATGGCCAATTCTAAACCGCCACCTAAAGCAAAACCGTTTACAGCCGCAATTACAGGTTTGTTGAGGTTTTCAATTTTATTAAATAAAATGTTTTGTCCGTTTCTTGCCAATTCCTCTGCAGCCGCACTTCCGAAATCAGAAAATTCTTTAATATCTGCACCTGCGACGAATGATTTTTCCCCACTTCCGGTAATGATTACGCTTCTTAAATTGTCGTCTTTTGTAATTTCATCTAAAACACCGCTCAATTCCGAAATGGTTTTGGCATTCAAAGCGTTTAAACTTTGAGGTCTGTTTATCGTTATCAATGAGACTTTTCCGTCGTTTTCTAGAATTATGTTTTCGTAGGCCATATTGTTTTATGATTAAAAATTTTTTACACTTGCAAAATAGCATTAATTTTTGAACTTTACGGTAAATACTAGTTGATTGTTTCGTTTTGGGTTGTTTTTGATTGAAAATTTTCTCTAAGATTTGGAATGGTTCATCATATTGGCATCAATGTTTATCTGCAAAGACATCGCAATTTTCATCCCCAATTCTATATTTGCACGGAAAAAATGACATAATTGTCGGTTGATAATTTCCTCCCTTTTCGGCCCTGAAATTCCTTTCATAGATTGAGTGATATTGTACACTAAATTCTCGCGGTCTTTTTGATTTAAAGCCTTTGTGTAAAGCAATCCCGGTTGTGTGTAATGGTCGTCGTCATTTTCATTTCGGTTGAAATTTCCAACTCTTGTGCTGTCTAAATCGTACTCAAAATTTTTGTAGGATTCATCAGCTTTAATATCATCAAAACTGTTCGGGAAGTAATTCGGAGCGTCTTTGTAATGAGAAGAATCCGCCATAAATCCGTCTCGTTGAGAGTTGTTGGTTGCGAAAGGACATCGGTTCACTTCAAGAAGATGAGAATTCACGCCAACCCTGTATCGATGTGCATCGGGATAAGAGAAAAGTCTTCCCTGCAGCATTTTGTCGGGCGAAAAACTGATTCCATTGACCAAATTACTGGGTGAAAAAGTGGATTGTTCTACGTGAGCAAAATAATTGACAGGAATTTCGTTCAGTTCCATTTCACCCACTTCAATTAAAGGGAATTCGTCCTGAAACCAAACTTTCGTCACATCAAACGGATTCCAACGGAATTCTTTTGCCTGTTCTTCCGTCATCACTTGAATGTACATTGTCCATTTAGGGAAGTTTCCATTTTCAATAGCATCAACTAAATCTTCTTGTGCGAAATCGGGATTTTCTCCTTTCATTTTCACGGCTTCATCGTGAGAAAAGTTCTTAATTCCCTGTTTTGTTTTTAAATGGAATTTCACCCAAACCCTTTCGTTTGCAGCATTAATCATAGAAAAAGTATGAGAGCCAAATCCGTGCATGTGTCTGTAACCATGCGGCGTTCCGCGATCCGACATGAGAATTAAAACCTGATGAAGCGATTCCGGATTCAAACTCCAAAAATCCCACATCATGGTTGCGCTTTTCAAGTTTGTTTTTGGAACACGTTTTTGGGTATGGATAAAATCGGGAAATTTTTTGGCGTCTTTAATGAAAAAAACAGGCGTGTTGTTTCCAACCAAATCCCAATTTCCGTCTTCGGTGTAAAATTTCAGAGCAAAACCTCGTGGATCGCGCTCTGTATCGGCACTTCCTTTTTCGCCGCCAACGGTGGAAAATCTTGCAAACATTTTACAGGAATTTCCAACTTTGGAAAAAAGTTTCGCTTTGGTGTATTTTGAAATATCGTGAGTTACGGTAAAAGTTCCGTAAGCGCCGGTTCCTTTGGCGTGAACGATTCTTTCCGGAATTCTTTCACGGACAAAATGCGCAAGATTTTCCTGTAAAATAAAATCCTGCAACAAAACCGGACCTCTCGCTCCAACAGTTTGCGAATCTTGATGGTCGAAATAGGGGATTCCGGCTGAATTGGTGAGTTTTTTATCACTCATAATTTTTAATTTTTAGAACATCAAATTTATTCAAAAATTATCAGAATCCCGCAAATAGTCATTATCTTTGTCATAGACATTATTAATAACATGAACATTCAACAACTTGAATATCTGATCGCTGTAGATAAATACAAACATTTTGGTAATGCAGCTCAAGCGTGTTTTATTACGCAGCCAACTTTAAGTGCAATGATCCAAAAGTTTGAGGACGAACTTGATGTGAAGATTTTTGACCGTACAACGCACCCTATTCGAACGACGGATGTAGGTTCCCAAATCATCGTTGAAGCCAAAAAAGTAATAGATACTATAAATGAGCTCAAGAACAAGGCGAGTCTTCTGAACAACGTTTTGGCGGGAAAATTAAACCTTGGGATTATTCCGACCGTTTCCGGATTTATTTTGCCGGTGGAAATTTTTGAATTCTTAAAACTGAATCCAAAAATTGAGTTGCACGTAAAGGAAATGACGACAGACAACATCATCAAAGCTTTGAAAAGCGGCGAACTTGATGCGGGAATTATTTCCACCCCTTATTCTGCTGCGAATGAATTTTATAGTGATTTTCTCTTTAATGAAGAATTGATGATTTATTCTGCCGATGAAAATGAATCTGAAAAAGACAGTTATGTGGTTCCGGAAGAAATCGATGTGCAGAAAGTTTGGCTTTTAGAAGAAGGAAATTGTTTGAGAACACAGTTTGAAAATATTTGCCAACTCCGTGAAAATACCATGAAGCCTAAAAATTTAGAGTTTCTTGCTTCCAATATTTCCACTTTGGTTCAAATGGTCGACAAATTGGGCGGAATCAGTATTTTACCTGAATTGGCGATTGAGCAACTTGCTGAAAATCAGAAAAAAATGGTGAAGCGTTTCAGAAAACCTTTTCCTTACCGTGAGATTTCGGTGATTTATTACAAGCCTACCTATAAACAAAAAATTTTAGACGAACTCATTGCCTTCATCAAGGAATCTTTGAGTAAAAAACTGAATTACAATAAAGATCCGGAAAATTTTGTGGGCATTAAACCCCAATAATTTAATTAATAAATAAATTTTGCGATTCCACAAATACTCAGTAAATTTGCAACCGATAATTTCAAGAGGAAAAATTTGAACTGATTGCAACCTCCATAAAAAATGCTAAAACAGATTTTCTATTTTAGTTTCTTTTGTAATCGTTCCCTTTTTCTTTAAATTTTAATTTAAAAAACAAAAGAAATATGTCATATTTATTTACGTCCGAATCCGTTTCAGAAGGACATCCGGACAAAGTTGCCGATCAGATTTCCGATGCGTTAATCGACCACTTTTTAGCGGCAGATCCAAGTTCAAAAGTAGCTTGTGAAACTTTGGTTACTACAGGGCAGGTTGTTTTAGCGGGTGAGGTGAAATCCACCGCTTATCTTGATGTTCAGGATATTGCAAGAAAAGTAATCAACGGAATTGGTTACACGAAAGGCGAATACATGTTCAATGGCGATTCTTGTGGAGTAATTTCTGCCATTCACGAACAATCACCCGACATCAATCAGGGAGTTGATCGAGTAGGAGAAGAAGCTGATTTTGAAACCCGTGCAAACGCACAAGGAGCGGGAGATCAAGGAATGATGTTCGGTTACGCAACCAACGAAACCGAAAATTATATGCCGCTTGCTTTGGATTTGGCGCACACGATTTTGAGAGAGCTTTCTGATTTAAGGAGAGAAAATAACGCGATTCAATATCTCCGTCCTGATGCAAAATCACAGGTGACAATTGAATATTCTGATGATCACAAACCAATCAGGATTGATTCTATCGTTGTTTCTACGCAGCATGACGATTTTGGAAGTGAGGAAGCGATGTTGGCAAAAATCAGAAAAGATATCGTGGAAATTTTGATTCCAAAAGTGAAGGCAAAACAGAAAAGAGAAATCCAAGAACTCTTCAACGACCAAATTAAATATCACGTGAATCCGACAGGGAAATTCGTGATCGGCGGTCCCCATGGAGATACAGGTTTAACAGGAAGAAAAATTATTGTTGATACGTACGGTGGAAAAGGTGCACATGGAGGTGGAGCATTTTCAGGGAAAGATCCTTCAAAAGTAGATAGAAGTGCAGCTTATGCAGTTCGCCACATTGCAAAAAATTTGGTAGCAGCAGGAGTTGCGGATGAAGTTTTGGTTCAGGTTTCTTACGCCATTGGTGTTGCAGAACCATGTGGTTTGTACATCAACACTTACGGAACTGCAAAAGTAGATTTACATGATGGGGATATCGCAGAAAAAGTTCAGAAAATTTTCGATTTGAGACCTTTTGCCATCGAACAAAACTTGAAGCTGAGAAATCCGATCTATCAGGAAACCGCTTCTTACGGACACATGGGAAGAGATTATTATGTTGCTGATAAAACCTTTAATAAAGGAACAAAGAACGAAATCACCCTTAAAGATCTAGAATTCTTTACCTGGGAAAAATTAGATAAAGTGGACGAAATCAAAAAAGAGTTCGGACTTTAATCAAAAATCAAAGTTAAAACTGCTTTTTCAGAAATGGGAAGCAGTTTTTTATTTAACTTTAACGCATCAAACCAATCTATTCCATGACCAAGAAAAAGTTTCTTTCACTTCTTATTGTATTAATTTTTAGTGGTTTATGTAAATCGCAGATCACCATGCATAAAATGATTCATGTGGGCTACGTATATCAAAATCAGAGTTTTGGAGAATTGGGAGGAAGGTTGTTATTCTTGGAAAATGACGATATGATTTACAGAATCGGAGCATCTGCTTTAATGGGAAGTGTGAATTCTAAATTTGCAGTGATGCCGAAAGTTCAGGGAGATATTTTACTGAATTTTCAAAGAAATGTAGATATTTATCATGCTTATTATTTTTTGGCAGGAGCAGAAGCTACAACGAAATATGTTGCGCCCAAGATTGGAGCTACCCTGTTCGGAATCATCGATTTAACAGGAGGCTACGCTTTCCCGATCGACAAAAACGGCATCAATGGTAAGGAATTGAAAGGTCTGAATATTAATTTCACAGTGAATTTACCCATTCCAATGCTGCATGATTTGTTGAAATAAAGTTTTTTTAAAATTTTTTAAAAATTTTTAACAAAGTATTAACTTTTTTGCTATTTTAGCCACTCCATAAAACAACAGCTATCGACATCAACAACTCTACTCATTTTTAATTCTGTAAAAATTAAAACCCTATGTAAAAGAGGGCTTAATATGCAGGTAATTACTGAGAAAGAGTTATGAACACAAAGACAGATAGTTGGTTGATTTCAAGCTTCAAAAACGGCGACGAAAACGCACTTGCCGTCCTCATCGAAAGACACCAAAAAGACTTATTCTCCTTCATTTTCTATAAATTGATGGATGAAGATTTGGCAAACGACATTTTCCAAGATACATTTATGAAAATTATTGTGACCTTGAAAGAGGGGCGTTACAATGAAGAAGGTAAATTTATTCTTTGGGCGAAAAGAATTGCACATAATTTAATAATTGATCATTTCCGTTTAAGGGCGAAACACAACAAGGTTTCTGATTCTTCTTATGATAACGACGAATTCTCCATTTTTGACTTATTGGCAAATCAGGAAGAAAACATTGAGGAGCAGTTAATCAGTCGTCAAATTCAGGAGGATCTGATGAAAATGTTGAAGTTTTTGCCCGAAAATCAGCAGGAAGTCATCAAGCTAAGATTTTTTGATGGATTAAGTTTTAAGGAAATTGCCGATCAAACCGACACCAGTATCAACACAACACTTGGTAGAGTGCGGTATGCGCTGATTAATCTGCGAAAAATTATGGAGGAACACCATATTATTTTAACCAGATAATAATATTTTAAAAAAACTTTCGTTTTTAAGTCAAATACATTCGCCTATGAAAAAATTTGACACTTTAAACGAAAAACTTTTGAAACCAAAAAAGCAGACAATCGATTTTCTATTAAGCTATTCACGAAGCGTAGGAGTTTTAAAAACACCAACTAAAACTCTCGTAATTTCGAAGAACTAATCTTAAATTACTTATTTTTGTGCCTTATGAAAAACATAAGGCACATTTTTTTTGACCTCGACAACACCCTTTGGGATCATCGCAATAATGCGTACCTCACTCTGAAAGAAATCTACAAAAGAGAAAACGTACAAGAAAAATACAACCTCGGTTTCGAGGATTTTCACCGCGAATATTTTACCATCAACGAAAGACTTTGGGCACAAATCCGTGATGGAGAAATTGACAAGGACTATTTAAGGAAGCATCGTTTCTACGATTCTTTCCTGTTTTTCGGGATCGATGATTTTGACCTCGCGCAAGTTTTCGAACATAATTTTTTGGATGAAATTCTAAATTATAATGATTTGGTGGAAGGCGCTTTCGAACTTTTAGAATATCTTTCTGAAAAAGGTTACACGTTACATATCCTCTCCAATGGTTTCAAAGAGGTAACTTACAGAAAATGTGAACTTTCGGGAATTCAAAATTATTTTCAGACCATCACTTCTGCGGATGAACTCAATGTCAGAAAACCACAACCTGAAATTTACGAGTATGCTTTGAAAAAAGCCAACGCAAAAAAAGAAGAATCCATCATGATTGGCGACGATTGGATTGCCGATGTAGAAGGTGCTTTAAGTTTTGGGATTGATGCGGTTTTCTTCGATGTTTTCAAAGACAATTTTGGAAATGATGAGGTGAAAGTGATTCGGGAACTAAAAGAACTTCAAAAATTTCTATAAAAATTGCCACGAATGCACTAATAAAATTGGTGTTTTCGTGGCAAAAAATAGGTATTTCAAACTTCGTAATTCAAATTTCGTAATTCGTACTTCAAATTACATTCCCAAACTCGCTCTCGCTCTTTTCAAAGTTTCTGCCGCAATTTTTCGGGTTTTTTCTGCACCCTCTTCTAATTTCGCGTCGAGCTCAGAAAGATTGTTCATATAATAATCAAACTTTTCTCTTTCGGTTTTGAATCTTTCTAAAATTAAATTCAACAATTCGGTTTTGGCGTGTCCGTAACCAAAATTTCCTGCGAGATATTTTTCTCTTAAAACTTCGGTTTGTTCAGGTGTTGCAATCAGTTGATACAAAGCAAAAACTTTATCGGTTTCAGGGTCTTTCGGTTCTTCCAAAGTTTTAGAATCGGTTTCAATTCCCATTACTTGCTTTTTTAAATTCTTTTCAGGAAGAAAAATATTGATGATGTTTCCACGGGATTTCGACATTTTTTGTCCGTCGGTTCCCGGAACGTATTTCGTATCTTGTTGCAATTCCGCTTGTGGAAGCACGAAAACTTCACCCATTTGGTGATTGAATCTCGCACCCACATCTCGCGCCATTTCCAAATGTTGCAACTGGTCTTTTCCAACCGGAACAATTTCTGCATCATACAGCAAAATATCTGCAGCCATCAACATTGGATAGGTGAAAAGTCCTGCGTTCACATCTTCCAAACGGTCGGCTTTATCTTTGAAAGAATGCGCCAACTGCAACCTCGTGTAAGGAAAAAAGCACGATAAATACCACGACAATTCGCAAACTTCGGGAATGTCGCTTTGCCTGTAGAAATAAGTTTTTTCGGTATCCAAACCACACGCTAACCAAGCCGCCGCGATTTCGTAGGTGTTTTGTTTCAGTTCTTCAGCATTTTTAATTTGCGTTAAAGAATGCATGTTTGCAATAAACAAAAACGATTCGTTTTCAGGATTTTTGGAAAGTTCAATCGCGGGAATGATTGCTCCCAAAAGATTTCCGAGGTGCGGCGTTCCTGTTGCCTGTATTCCGGTGAGGATTCGTGACATTTTTATAAATGATAATTGATGAGTGATTAATGATTTTTAAAGCCGAGCAAATTTAGGGAAAAGTGTCTGTTTCTGAAAATTTAAACCACTTCTCTACCGAAATAAGGAGGTTAATTTTGAAAACAAAAATAATTTCCTTTTTGGCTTTTATCGCCTGAAAGAATAGTCAAATATTTCAATATTTGGGCAGGAGTTCTTTCTTGAGGTAATTGGTAAATCTTTTCTCTAAAATTTCATACAATATTTTAGAAATGATGATGACGACTGCCAATTTCAGAACAAAAAGTAAAATCAACATTAATGGAGATTCGACATGAATTCGCTTGAAAATTATTTCTACAAAAGGATGTGATAAATAAATGGAATAGGAAATATCACCAAGCATTACCAAGAATTTGCTGGATTTTACCTTTAGAAAAAAATCAAAAATAAGAAATGCCAATACAAACAATGATACAGAAACGACCGTAATAAATTGATTCTCAAAATTGAAAAAATTAAAAAAGAAGGCCGCAAAAAGTACGATAAATAAAATAGATATGATCTGAAGAATTTTGTTATCCAGGCGAATTTTAGATAAATACAACCCAAACAAAACCCCTATGATAAAGTAAATATTCTTGAAATCTGTAACCATATTGAGGTAACTGCTTTCAAAATGATACCATTTTCCCAAAACCATTGCAGTTAGAAAAAATAGAATCAGGAAGAGATATCTTTTAGTTTTGAAGAACAGAGAAACTGCAAAAATAAGGTAGAAAAGCATCTCGTAATTGAGTGACCAACCAAGAAATAATACAGGAAATTGGTCTTTTTGAGGAAGAAATAGAAGCGAACTGATTACTCTTTGCAGTCCTTCGGCTTTAAAATACAGCAGGAAGCTCCCTCCCAAAATCATCCACGCGAAAGTGAGCAGATAATATAGTGGAATGATTCTGATCACTCTTTTTTTCAGGAAGGAAATTACGTTTTTTGCGGAATGTTCACCCTTAAATTTTGTGGTGGTATAAACCATGATGAATCCGCTGATAACGAAAAATATTGGAACTCCTATACTGCCTTTGCCAAATAGTAAATCACCCCATTTTTGCGCCCCAAAATTGAGGTCACCCCTAAAATGAAAGCAGCAAACCAAAAGTGCTGAAATCCCGCGTAGAATTTGAAGATTATTGAGTCTCATGATTACCTGTTCAAATAACTGAATCGGTAGCGGGTTTTTAAGATTTTGGGATGGGCAAATACGGTTCTTGCCAATCCAAAATATTTCCGCATTCCCTTTTTCGTTGCCAATTCAAAAGACTTTTTCTGCAAAAAAATATGTTCCTTAAAATTTTCTCTCATGCATTTGTTTCTTGACCATTCAAAAATGGAATTCCAAAGCAGAGCCTGCCTTTGATTATATTTTTCCGAGTAGAGTTTAATTTTCGTAATCCTGTTGTCATCGTGAACCCCGCGAATCGAAACCGCTTCTGCAATATTTCCCGATGCGAGGTTGCAGTGATAAGAAAGTTTGATAATGAAATCTGAATCCTGATGAACCCGTAAATGTTCGTTGAATTTCAAATTGTTTTTGCGGATGCTTTCCGTTCTGACGGTTAAAGCAATCAGCGAAAAGAAACTTCCAAAACTATGATCCAAACCAAGTAGTCCGTAAAAAACATCTTTGCCTTCTGCTGTTTTTTTTACCGTAGTCAGTTCAATTTCTTTAAATTTTTCTTTGAATTCTTTCTTACCTTTTTCCGAAAGAAATTCTGTTCCAATTGCACCGAAAACACCTTCAATGCTGTCGTTTTTGAAGAGTTCTTTTTCCTTCTCAAAACGGTTTGGAAGGTAATAGTCATCTGCGTCTAAAAATGCGATAAAATCTCCTGTAGCCTTTTCTAAACCTAGATTTCTTGTGGCTCCTGCTCCATGATTTCCTTTGTCGGGATGTTGAAATAGTTTTACAGCTCCAAATTCATTTTCCAGAATTTCACAGACTTGTAATGAATGGTCTGTGGAACCATCTTCAACTAAAATAATCTCTTTTACTTCCTCAAACTGGATCGCAGATTCTACTGCTTTCCTGAGGAAAGCTGAAGCATTATAAACAGGGATGATAACGGAAATATTCAAGGGTGGTTGTACGGGTTTAATTTTTATTTTATCCATCAGGAATTATTGTTTGCCCACAAAGCTAGCTGCAACAAATTCCAATGCTTTTTATCTTTACCTAAAAACTTTTGTGTTTGGTGAAAATCAACGAATTCAAAAATTTTTGAATGTTTATTTTTCAGTAAGTCGTCGGACAATTCCATTAAGCTTTTTTCTTCAAACCAATTTTCAACGGACGAACCAAATCCCTGTTTGTGGCGATTTCTGATGGTTTCGGTCCAATAATTTCGCATCGATTCACGAAGAATGATTTTATCATTTTCAGAATCCAGCTTTAAGTTTTCCGGTAACTGTACGCAAAACTCTGCGAAATCTTGATCTAGAAATGGTGTTCGAACTTCAAGAGAATTTGCCATCGCCATTCGGTCCGATTTTACCAACATATTTCCTGGGACGTATTTTTCCAAATCGGTCCGCATAATATCGTTCAAAGAATCAGGATTTGCCGCAAAACTGTATTCCTGGTGGTACTTGGACGAGATTCCCAGTTCTGCCATTTCCCTCGGAAGGAAGTAATTCCGCACTTTATTTTGATGAAAATCCAAAATATTTTGATGACCGATAATTTCTTTGGTGATATAGGAAGTTTCACGAAATTTCCCAAATTGTTTTAAACCAAACTTATACAGCATATTATTATAACTGAAATGGTTTTTCATTTGGTTTTCGATCGTGTAAAACTGATATCCGCCAAAAAGTTCATCACCTACATCGCCCGCCAAAACCACCTTTAAATGTCTTGCAGCCGCCTCGCAGATTTTAAACTGCGGGATGTAACTCATATCTGCGAAGGGTTCGTCAAAAAATGGTGAAACTTTTAAAAGCTCTACGGCAATATTTCCACGGTTTTCGTGAATTTCGATGTGATTGGTTTCATATTTTTGAGCGATTTTTTCTGCAAATTTCAGTTCGCTGTGTTCGCCGGAATAACCAAAACTGATGGTGGTTTGCTTAGGCTTGAACTCATTCACCATCGCAACAATAGTTGAAGAATCTAAACCGCCGCTTAAAAAACTTCCCACCTCAACATCAGCGATCAACTGTTTCTGAACCGCATTCTTCAGCAAATGAACGAATTCTTCCTTCGCATCGGAAAGCGAAATTTGGATGTCGTTTTTTGGAATCGAATAATATCTTTCAATGCTAATATTTCCATTAGAATATACTAGAAAATGAGCGGGAGGAAGTGCAAAAATATTGGAATAAATACTTTGATAAGCACTAACATAACCGTACTGCAAGAAGTGGTAAAGCGCTTCGTTATTGATTTTCGGCACGATCAGTCCGCTTGCCAAAATTGCCTTGATTTCAGAAGCAAAAACAAATTCGCCATTTTTTCCCGTGGCGTAGTACAATGGTTTCTCACCAAAGCGGTCTCTCGCGCAAAAAAGTTCCTGTTTCTCCTCATTCCAGATTGCGAAGGCAAACATTCCGGGAAGTTCATTCAACAACTCTTTGCCTTTCTCCTGATACATCGCCAAAATTACTTCGGTATCGGAAGTTCCACGATAAGGATAATCGGCATATTTTTTCTTTAAATCCTGATAGCCATAGATTTCGCCGTTCAGCACGATACATTCATTTTTGGTATTCGAAAACATGGGCTGTTTTCCGGTTTCAGATAGATCGATAATGGACAATCTTCTGTGACCAAGTGCTGCATTTTCATAGAATTCATGATGTTCCGAATCAGGACCACGATGCGCAATCGAATGGGTCATTTTCTGAAGATTTTCAGAATAATTTCTAGCTTTTGGTGATATGATTCCTGCGATTCCGCACATGGTTTATATTTTTTATTAAATGTGTTTTGAATTTAATGATATCAGAATATTATTTTACTTTATTAATTACAAATTCATTTCTACTTCATTTTTGCCAAGATTTAAGAAGCAAGAACAATCCTAATGGAGAAAAATACTCACATGTGGATTTCCGTCTAACATTAAAATCCTAAAAAAACCAGCTAAGTCATACTAAATTTACAGATTTAAAAATGGATGCGGGCTTGTTGAAAGAATTTTTTTCAGCTTTTTTAGTTCATTACTGTTGCTTTGTATTCTTTTCAGAGCGGTTCGCTGATTTTTTGCTTGTTGAAAATTTCCCGTCAAAGCGTTTTTTAAAATTGCTTTCTTCAAAGATTTTGCAAATTCTTCCGGCGTAAAATGGTGATTGGGATCCAGAATATTTGTGTCAATGGATGTATCGGTATATCTCGAGTAGTCAACTTTTCCAAGTTCCTGCTTTCCGTCGTGCACAGCAAAACAGTCTTTTATTAAAAATGTCTTTTTCTCTTTATATCTCAATCGATTTACATACTCGTTATCCTCGCCATAATGAAAAAAATAAGGATTAAAGCCTCCCACTTTTTCCACGGTATCTTTAGGCAAAAACCAGTGTGCGGCATTAATGAAATCGAGTTCGAAGTATTTTCGGTTTTGGTTTAAAAGCAAATCTGTGAAAATCCTGTCTTTAAAGGCGTTTGTGCCCAAATATTTTTCGACAAAAATTTCCAGTTTTTTTTCAGAGCCGTCTAAATGGATTGGGCTTAAAATGCCGATTTCGACTTTATTGTGATAATTTTCGTAGAAATTGATCAGTTTCTGAACGGTGTCTTCAAAAATCCACGCATCCTGATTCATCAGATAAAAAAATTCTGCGCCATTTTTGTAGGCGAGCTCTATACCTAAATTATTGGCTTTCCCAAAACCCAAATTTTCCGGTGACTGAATGAGTTCTACTTCCGGAAAATTGCTTTTGATGAATTCTTGTGTGCCATCTGTAGAACCGTTATCTACAACTATTACCTGAAGAGGAGTTGATGATTTTCGCAAACTGGAAAAACATCTTTCCGCCCATTTCATGGCGTTGTAGGTGACGATGATGAAGTAGATTCTAGGCATTTCAATGTGTTCAAATTTTTGCTTCTAATTCCTTGATTATTTTTGCAGGAACTCCAGCCGCGATACAGTTCGCGGGAATGTCCTTTGTTACCACGCTATTGGCGCCAATGATTGCATTTTCGCCGATGGTTATATTGGGTAAAATCGCTACACCTTCACCAATCCAAACATTGTTTTTAATAATTACTGGACCTTTAGAAATTAACGGTCTTTCGTTTGGTGCGATCTTCAACATTTCTTTGGAAAATTCGCCATGATTATGATCAGAGATATAGATTCTACTTGCCAAA
Source organism: Candidatus Kaistella beijingensis (assembly GCF_020084865.1). Lineage (NCBI taxonomy): Bacteria > Pseudomonadati > Bacteroidota > Flavobacteriia > Flavobacteriales > Weeksellaceae > Kaistella > Candidatus Kaistella beijingensis. Next base: position 2,181,810 of record NZ_CP071953.1, read on the forward strand.
AGACAATTGTCTCCAATTTCAATGTGGTTTATACACCCGATGTGCACATCGTTGTTGATTTTTACATTGTTTCCAATCTGTAGTCGTGGTGAAAACTTTTCTTCATTGAACTTGTCGATAGCTTCAATGCGCAACCGGTTTAAAGCAAAGAAATCATTTCCAATCTCGATATATTTTTCTCCACTAATCCGATAATCTGAACCAATATTGAAGTTTTTCCCAACCGATTTAAACCCGATTGACTGCATTGCCAAATAATCCTGTTTTCTTCTGTATTTTTCCAATACCCTAAATAACTTGACCACTATTTTTTCTTTGATTCTATTTAACATGAAACAAATTTAGGAAAATGTGTAAGCTTAGTGCCAAATAGTTGGTGAATAAACCTTTCCAATGTTGAAGTTTTCCAGATGTGCAAATTCGTCATTATTGTTAATTACCGAAAAATCACAGCATTTTTCAACTACGTCAAATGGTGAACTTCCTGGCTTGTATAAATAAATACTCAACGAATAATTTCCTTTCACCAAAGTGTTTTGAGGAATCGTTATCGAGAATGAATTCTTGTCTTCAATAGGCTGCTCTGCAGAGAAAATTGGTTGTTCGTCACCATCCATTATTCGGATTAGGATAAAGAAATGTGAGTTTTTCGGCAAATGGTTTTCAATTTTAAAATGAAATGAAATATTTTCATTGCTGTAAAATTCTGCACTGTCGCCTAATATCTCTGCTACTGAAACATATAAATCCTTTTGTTTTTTTGCGATGTATTTTTCGTATGTGTCTATTCGCAATTGTTTATACGCATAACTCACCTCTTCTATATTTCCATTTTTCAAGAGTAAGCCTTTGTCCAACAAAATTCCAGATTTACATAAATTGTTGACCGCCGCCATATTATGACTCACAAACAGCACCGTCCTTCCTTCACCCTTACTCACATCTCCCATCTTCCCCAAACATTTCTTCTGAAACTCCGCATCTCCCACAGCCAAAACTTCATCCACAATCAAAATCTCAGATTCCAAATGAGCGGCAACAGCAAACGCAAGACGAACGTACATTCCGGATGAATATCTTTTTACAGGTGTATCGATATATCTCTCCACTCCAGAGAAATCTACAATCTCATCAAATTTTCGGTTGATTTCCTTTCTGGTCATTCCAAGGATTGCTCCATTGAGGTATATGTTTTCTCTGCCTGTCATTTCGGGGTGAAATCCGGTTCCAACTTCGAGCAGCGAGGCAATTCTTCCGTTGCTATAAATTTTTCCGGTTGTTGGTTTTGTTACTTTGCTTAAAAGTTTTAGCAAAGTTGATTTTCCGGCCCCGTTTCTTCCGATAATTCCTACCGCGTCCCCTTGTTCTACTTCAAAATTGATGTCCCGCAGAGACCATACGTATTCAGATTCGCCTTTTGATGTTCTGTCATTGGTTTCCCCAATTCTCAAATAAGGGTCTTCTTTTCCGCGGATTTGCGCCCATAATCTGTTCAGGTCATGCGAAAGCGTTCCCGTTCCCACTTGTCCGAGTCGGTATTGTTTTGATATGTTTTCTGCTTTTAGTGCGAGCATTTTTTAAGATTTGGCGAGTGAATATAAATGCAATTTTTTTTGGTCTTTATTTTAAAAGGATGTTCTATTTATTTTTGATTTTCTTTTATTACTTTCACGAAGGCATCTCCCCATTTTTGGCAGGGTTCAATGTGATTTCCTTCCGCCCATTCATTCCATGATTTAATAATTACAAATTTGTTCTTATCGAGGTTATTATTAGCAAATGTCACTGCCTTTTTTACCTCATGAGCAAAATTTTCTGGAGAAGAATTGGTAAAGAGGAATCCCTTTTCTTTGCTTCGTGGGCTGTTGTCCCAATTCGGCAACAACATAGGATAAGTTTCCACATTCGAGTTGGTATAAACCAATGATTTAAAGAATTTTGCGTAATCGATTTTCCTGATTGATTTTTTGCCAATCACCTTTTCCTTGATCAGGTTTTTCAATTTTACTATTCTTGAATCATCGAGTTCTTCATTCAACAACATATTGTAATCGCCCGAAATTTTGGCATCAAAATTCTTTGCGGCATAATCGATGTGGTTTCCTGATCTGTTGCTTGCTACGAAGTACATTCCATCAAATCCATTCTCTTTTGCCAGTTTTTCAAAAATCTCCATAAACTCTTGCGGAACTGCAACCGGATCGTAGATTACGAAAAATGGCTTGTTATCAATTTTGATATATCGGTCGTCTTTAAAGAATGGTAGTACATAATTGAAATAGTTGGTATAATCTCTTTTTCCTAAATATTTTTGTTCTGCCAATATTTTTTTTGCATCATCTATTCCGTGCCAAATTCCCCGCCAAGTTTCGTTTGCCCAACAAAAACAGAATGGTAAATCAATGTCTTTATTTTCAAACATGTTTTCCGCAGGTTTCTCCAAAAGCATTTTACCGTCACCAAACCAATACTGATAATAGATGAATCCGTAAATGCCGTTTTCCTTTGCTAATTCTGCCTGTTTTTGTTGGATTCCTTCAGTTTTCAGTAAGTCATAATATCCCAGTTCACCCGGTATTACAGGCTGGTTGTGATTTTTAAATAAAGGTTTCGCTTTCTTCACGTTCGTCCATTCCGTAAATCCTTCTCCCCACCATTCATCATTTTCAGGGATTTGGTGGTATTGCGGAAGGTAAAATGCGAGATATTTTATGTTTTGCGACATGATAGGGCTGCGTCTTATTTAAATCTTAATATTTTCTCGTTTCACATATTTCACATCTTCGGCTACCATTTCTTTTACTAGCATAGCTAAATTATATTTTGGCGTCCATCCTAATTTTTCTTTTGCTTTGGTGGCATCGCCCACAAGCAAATCTACTTCTGCGGGGCGGAAATATCTTTGGTGAACCTTCACCACCACGTCTCCAACTTTGATGTTGCCGCTTTTTTCTCCCGTTTTCGTTACAATCGCTTTCTCATCTTCTCCATTTCCATCAAATGAAAGCTCCACATCAACTTCCTTAAAAGCTAACACAATAAAATCTCTGATCGAAGTGGTGACTCCAGTTGCAATTACAAAATCTTCTGGTTCTTCTTGTTGCAACATCAACCACATTGCTTCAACATAATCTTTTGCGTGTCCCCAATCTCTTTTCGCGTCGAAATTTCCTAATTCCAGGCAATAATCTATTCCGTTCACCATTTTTGCGATTCCGTAGGTGATTTTTCTGGTCACAAAATTTTCACCACGCATCGGACTTTCATGATTAAAGAGAATTCCGTTGCAAGCATATAAATTGTAAGCTTCCCTATAATTCACGGTAATCCAGTAACCATACAATTTTGCAACTCCATACGGTGAACGTGGATAAAAAGGTGTTTTTTCAGTTTGTGGAACTTCCTGAACTTTTCCGTACAATTCAGAAGTTGAGGCCTGATAAATTCTGGTTTTATTTTGCAGTCCCAATATTCTTACGGCCTCTAATAATCGTAATGTACCTATTGCATCTGCGTTTGCAGTATATTCCGGAGTTTCGAAACTTACCTGAACATGGCTTTGTGCTGCTAAGTTATAAATTTCGTCGGGTTGTGTTTGTTGGATGATTCGGATAATGTTGGAACTGTCCGTCATATCGCCATAATGCAAATGGAAATTTGGGTGATGTTTTTCAATCACATGATCGATACGATCGGTGTTTATAAGAGATGTTCTTCTTTTGATTCCGTGTACAGTATACCCTTTTCCGAGAAGGAAATCGGTGAGATAAGCGCCGTCTTGTCCAGTAATTCCTGTGATTAACGCTGTTTTATTTTCCATCATTTTTGTTTATTTTTTTCATGAAGTCGTTCTTCTTATTTTGCAAATTAGTAATTTTAAATGCAATTTTTAGTATTTCTGCAAAATCTAAATGCGGATTTCTCTTATGGTAAGATTTTGCAAAGCGGTATAATTTGAAAGGTCCATACTTTTGTTTCAGATAGCCATTTCTAACCATATAAAAATGTTGTAGAGAAGGTCTGTAAATTTCATGAAATTTTGATTTGACGTTCTGGATATCTGACGAAAAATAATTTTCGAGGCAGGATATAATTTTTTCTTTGTTGGGATTTAGAAGCTCAACGACCTCTAATGATTTGCCACACTTTTCCGAATCATAGCTTACTCCGGCAAAAATATAAAACTCATCGTTTAGAACCTGTATTGTGGGTAGTTTCTTTGCCCAGTCTGAAGTTGAAAGCCATGTAATTCCACTGCTGCAACCTAATAACAGTGTGCAATATTTTGTTAACTCTGCATTTTCCCGAAAACTTAGGGCTTTTGCACTGATAATTTGTGGATTATGTTCTTCAATTTCATTAAGCGTTGAAAGTACAAAACATACATCGGAATTGTTCTTGGTAATCTCCTTCGAAATTTCTAGTGCGAGATCGAAATTCATGTTCGACTGTCCGCTTCCGGGGCTGCATTCGAAAAGTACAACATGTTTATATTTAGATAAATTGTTTCTTTCGGCAAAAATTTTTACGGTTTCAACCTCTTTATCGCTCAGCCTTATTACAGGAGAAGCATCAACCGTAATCTTATTTTTATAAGCATTTAAAATTGTTGAGCGAATTGTGCCATCAAACCTTATAAAGTTGTAAGAACCAATTTGTGAAAAAATAACTTCATCGAATATTCCCTGTTTTTTTCTTCTCAGAGCTTCATTTTCAAACTCCAACCAACCGTCGTCATACAAATCTGGATTTTCGATGATCCAAAATTCATCAATGTGCGGATTAAGTTCAAGTATGCTTTTATATTTTTTGTGAACAGCCCAGGTTACATGACTGTTTGGATAGTCGTGCTTAATTTGTTTGGCAATCGTCGTCGCATAGAGACAGTCGCCAAAACAACCGAGTTGTCCTATTAAAAACTTTTTTGGTTTATCCATTATTTTTTAAGGTTAAGCTTTCCTTAAAACCATTGTCAATCAAGTCGATACAGTTGTTTCTTTCCAAGTTTAAAATCGCCAATCTATTGATGACATGATTTTTTTCATCTGCATTTACGTTTTCAAAATCATAAACTTTTTCCTGCTCATGCCACAGTTCGCAATTAATTTCCGCCAGTTTTGCAAACACTTCGCCAATACTTCCTGAAATTGCTGAAGTTTCATTTCCTTCTTTTTTAAAGACTTTATTAGCTTTGAAAGTTAGTTTGTTCAGTGGAATTAAACCATTAATTGCATCGCTCACAAAATCCTGTATTTCTTCCTGAAGTTGTAGCTGCTGTTCGTTTAGAGAAGATAATCTTACAGGATCTTCCGTATGGTATTGTTTTAATTTTACGATGGTGAGTTTATCGCAAAGCGATCCTAATGTTTCTGCCATTTCTTAATTTTTTAACATCAATTCTGCTAATTGCTTCATGTTTACTTTAGGTTTCCAACCTAGGTTTTTAATTTTTGTAGGATCAGAAACCAATTTTTTGTAGGGAGATTTATAGCTTTCATTTTTTTTGATATAGTTGAAAACATCTTCTACACCTGTAATTTCTGCACAGATTTTAATCCAATCTTTAACAGGATAACTTTTCCCGCTTCCCAAAACAGCTTCGGTTACACTGTCTTGATTTACCAAAACCCAAACCGCTTCCATCATATCACCTGCAAAGTTGAACTCCTTTTCTGCATCAAGGTCTCCAATTTCAACAGTTTCAGAAATCCCGCTTTTTATTTTGTTGATGGCGTTTGTAATCTTTTTGTTAATATGGTGCTCATTTCGCAGGGGACTGTCGTGGTTGAAGAAATAACCCACATAAACTTGTAAGCCGAGTTTTCGATAATATCTCGCCGTATAAACCGACTGAATTCGTGCAAGAGAATAAGCAGATGAAGCTTCGAAATCTGTTTCTTCATTAATGGGACCGCCTTCATTTTTAAACTGAATTGCACTGCCCGATATAAAAACTTTGCAGTGTAAGTTGTTTCTGTAAACCGATTCTAAAATATTCAAGGTTCCCGTAGAAATACTTTCATAATTTTCGAACAATGCATTGTGGTGCGTTACCGAATTTGCGGCAAGATGAAAAATATATTCTGGCTGAATTTCTTTGATGAGGTTTTCCACGAATGTGAAATCAGAAAGATTGCCCGTAATAAATTCTTCATTGTTTCTGGAAACACCAATAACTTCGATATGCTCTCTCTCAAGTATTTGAGTGAGATAAAAACCGTCTTGTCCAGTAATTCCAAAAACGAGCGCTCTTGCCATTATTTATTATAAAACCAATTTTTATTTACAAAAATCGTGTTGATATAGGTGTCTGCATATACTTCGTAACCTCTTGTTTCCATGTAATCCTTGATTGAGGAATCCTTCGGTCGGATATGATTTTCGCTATAGGTGCAGGTTTCGACACAAATTGCGGGAATCGGATATTTCTCAAAATCAAGGGTCTTCAACACCATAAGATCCAAACCTTCAATATCCACCGAAAGAAAATGGGGATAGGTTTCAAAATTATCCTCAATGATCTTGTTGATGGTAATCAAAGGCACTTTAACAACTCTTTCTATCTTGTAATTACCCTGTCCTTCACGGAACTGTGCTTCTTCTTTATCAAATGTGCTAATTGCGGGCTCATTGAACACATAAAAATCTGCTTCGCCGTTTTCGGGAGCAACACCTGCATTGATGACCTTGTCTCTGGAACGAATTTTTTTGATGTTTTCAATCAGCGAGGCATCCGCTTCTACACAAACTCCAGTGGAACCGCGCTTATAAAAAGCATAAGTGTTGTTTCCGAAGTTGGGTATATTTGTTCCTAAATCTAAATATTTTATATTTCTGATTCCATAGTCCGAAAACAGAAAATTCACGACCGCATCTTCTCCTGCTTGCGAATAAGAGTTTTGCTTCGATCTTTCCAAAACAGTAATCTGTAATTGGGGATATATACTGTAAAGTATCTTTCCAACGAAATCTTTAATCTTACGTTTCATAAGTTAGATGATTTCAATTTCAGGTAACGGGAAAATAAATTTGCCTCCGTTTTTGCGAAACTCCTTCTCGCGTTCCAAAATACTGTGGCGGAAATGCCATGGAAGCACCAGAAAATAGTCTGGGTTCATTTCCTTGGCGTCTTTTTCAGAAATAATCGGAATATGTGTTGCAGGAGTGAGGCTGCCAAACTTTTGTTCATTTACTTCTGCAATGCAGGTAATTTGTTCTGGGGTAAAATCGCAATACTGCAGCAGAACGTTCCCTTTTGTTGAAGCACCATATCCAAAAACTTTTTTCCCGTCGGCAACTAATGCGTTGATCAAAGAAACCAGTTGCTCTTTGTGGTTTTTCATTCGCTCCGCAAAGGCGAGATAAGGTTCAACAGTATCAAGTTTCATGTTTTTTTCCTGTTGCAGCATCCAGTTGATTACAGCGGAATTTGGAGTATATGATGATTCCTTTTTTGCTGCCGTAATTGCAAAACTTCCACCGTTGATGTCATTGGTCTGCACGTCAACGATCTTCATTTCGTTATTTTCAAGTAGATTTTTTACCACTTTCAGGGAATAAAATTCTAAGTGTTCGTGGCAAAGTGTGTCGTACGAATTTGCACGCAACATCGACGGCATGTAGCTTTGCTCAAAATGCCAAATTCCTTCATCATCCAAAACCTCATGAATGTCTTTCACGAATGCATTCGGATCCTCCAAATCGTAGAACATGGCGATCGAGGTAATGATTTTCGCTTTTTTTTCACCGAATTCGTTTTTAAAGGCTTCAGCAGTAAAGAAATCTGGAATTAAGCGAATGTTTTCTGGATAGTATTCGATAAACTTTTTCCCCGTTGGATCAATTCCCACTTTCTCGCAATCGGTTTCATAAGCTTTCAAGGAAGTTGCGTCGTTACTGCCGATATCAATAACCAAATCTTCAGTTTTTAATTGAGCCAAAGTTTCCAGTGTCTTAATTTTTTGGGTTAGGTGATTTACCATGAACGCGTTAAGACCTGATCTATAGCCGTAATTATCACCATACATTTCATCCAGACTGTAGCTTTGTTCTAACTGAAGCAGCCCGCAATCAGAACACCAAACCATATCAACCGGACCTGTGGTTATTTTTTCTTCTTTAGTTTTTGGAAAAACACCAGTTAGTTGCTGTTCGCCTAAAGACAGGGTATGTTGTAAGTTATTGCTTTTGCAAATACGGCACTGTGTAATTTTATTGTACATTATTTAGGTAATATTAAATAGTTTTGACCCATTGAAACTTTTGAGAATTTGTAGCCAATTTCGTTTACAAAATCAACATAATCTTGGAAGCATAAATTTAGATCGTCTTCAAAAGAATATTCGTACTCAAAAATGATAGGCATCTTATATTTTTTTATTGTTTGAACGGCTCCTTTAAGTGCAAATAAATCACCTCCCTGCACATCAATTTTCATAAAACTCACTGGCTTTTCAAATTCGATATCATCAATTTTTATGGTTTTTACTGGTCGTCCTTTACCATTTACATAGTCGATCCCATAGGAACCATAAGTTCCAAATTTCTCAAAATCCTGAACG